>CAZEWH010000003.1:83283-85983 GCA_964515785.1 uncultured Gammaproteobacteria bacterium | reverse complement strand
CGTCGTTCTGCTCAGATCAAACAGGGCGAAAAAATAATTGGCAATCAGGTCAAAGCCAAAGTTGTAAAAAATAAAGTAGCTGCCCCTTTCAAAAGTACTGTTTTTGAGATTATGTACAACGAAGGCATTTCATCAGCTGGAGATTTACTTGATACTGGATTGACTTTTGGTGTGATAGCCAAATCAGGAAATTCATATACTTATGGTGACACAAAATTAGGGGTTGGCCGAGAAAATGTTAAACAGTTTTTAAAAGCAGATAAAAAATTATTAGCTGAATTACGAAAAAAGATTTGGCATGAATTTAAAAACAGCGAACAATAATATTTAAAAGCCCGCCCCCGCTTTGCGGGGGCGGGCTTTATTTTTTATAGTTTAATTAGTATAATTCTATTATGTCAGTAGCCAATAAAATATTTACAAATACTCTGTGGCAAGTTGTGATTCGTATTATCAATATTTTTATTGGCGTTTTTAATTTAGCTTTGATTACTAGGATATTAGGTCAAGAGGGTTTTGGTTTTTATACCACTATTTTTGCTTTTGTGCAGATGCTGATGATTTTTGCTGATCTAGGTTTGTATTTGGCTTTGTTGCGGGAGGTTTCAGCTGCCAAGACTCAAGCGCAAGAAAATAAAGTAGTAAATAATATTTTTACAATTAGATTTGTTGCTTCATTGGTTATGGTTGTCTTGGCCCCGATTGTCATCCAAGCTTTTCCTTATAGTCAAGAGGTCAAAACCGGTGTCATATTTTTTATTTTAGCTTTTTTCTTTCAAAGCTTGATTTCTACATTGACTGCTGTTTTTTCCAAAAAACTAGCTATGCCCAAGGTAGCTATTACAGATTTATTTAACAAAATAATTTATTTAGCTTTATTATATTATTTGTTTGTTAAATCTGGTAATTTAAATCAAATTTTATTTGCTCAGACTATAGTCAATTTTTTTACTTTTATATTATTTTATAAATTCTTGCGTAAATACGTAAAATTGCGTTTAGCTTGGGATTTTACTTATTGGCGTTATGTTTGGCGTTATACTTGGCCTTTAGCTGTGACAGTAGTTTTAAATTTGATTTATTTCAAAGCTGATACTTTGATTTTATCTGGTTTTAAAAGTCCTGCAGAAGTTGGTCTTTATGGTGCGCCGTATCGAGTGTTAGAAGTACTGACCACTTTTCCGCACATGTTTATGTCGTTGATCTTGCCATTATTTACAGCTGCCTGGATAGCCAAAAATTTTACTAAATTAAAAAATGTCTTACAGCACACTTTTGATTTTTTTAGTATTTTGACTATTGGTATGATTGTTGGTACTTGGCTTATTTCTCAACCACTTATGATAATGCTAGCCGGAGAAGAATTTGCTGGCTCTGGTTTGATTCTTAATATTTTGGTAGTGGCTACTGCGGCTATTTTCTTTGGTACTTTATTTACCTATTTAATAGTAGCCTTGCGTTTGCAAAAAAAGATGATCAAGTTTTTCTTGATTGCAGCCTTGGTTGGATTGATTGGTTATTTTGTTTTTATCCCAAAGTTTTCTTATTGGGCAGCCGCTTATACGACTTTAGCTATTGAAGTCTTGATTGCTGTCTTTGCTTGCTTGTTAGTCAAAAAATATTGGGCCTTTAAATTAAATTTTTATGTCATGTTAAAAAGTTTATTAGCTGGTATTGTTACTTTAGCTGTTCTATGGAGTTTTAAAGACATAAATATTTTTCTAACTGCTATTTTATCAGTTATTATATATACGCTAGTTTTAATATTGACCAGGGCAATCTCGAAAGATTTATTAAAAGAAGTTTTTAAACAAACAAACTAATGGAATGGATATTAGCTATTATTGCTTTACTAATTTTTATAGCTTTTAGCTATCGTCAAACTTTATGGGGTGTGAGTTTGATTATTATTTTGTTACCAAGCTATTTATGGCGTTTGTCTTTGTTTGGTTTGCCGACTACTTTTTTGGAGTTGATGATTATTGCCTTGTTTATCATTTGGTTAAGCAAAGACAAGTTATATAAAAAAATAAATCTTAGATTTCAGAAAAATTTAGACAATAAATTTTCGCCCATCTTGCGCTGGCTTTTGATTTTATGGCTTTTGATTGGAATAGTAGCTGTGATCATCAACCCTACTATGTCGGCCCTTGGTTTGTGGCGGGCTTATTGGCTAGAGCCAATTATGTTTTTGTTGGTTTTTGTTTATTCTGTGCAATCCAAACATGATTTACAAATAATTTTTAAGTCACTAGCTTTATTAGTGGCTTGGTTATTCGTTGTGGCTATTTATCAATATTTTAGTGGCTGGAATTTGCCAGCTGCTTATGATTTGCCAAATATAAAAAGATTAACAACGGTATTTTCTTATCCAAATGCTTTAGGCTTATTATTAGCACCCCTTAGTGCTTTGTTTATCGGCTTATGGCTGGCTGTTAAAAATAAAATGATAAATTGGTGGTTGTTAGCAATAGGTTTGCTTAGTTTATTATTATGTTGGTTAGCAAGATCTGATGGGGCTTTGCTAGGGATTTTTATTAGTTTGTTTATTTGGTTAATTTTAGCTAGAAAAATTAGAAAAATAGGCTTGGCTATTTTATTATTTATAATAATATTTAGTTTTTTTAATAATTTTTTAGCTAATAATTTTAATAGTTTTAGGCAACAATTATTTGCACCAGAATATAATTTGCAAGCTAC
>CAZEWH010000003.1:0-83183 GCA_964515785.1 uncultured Gammaproteobacteria bacterium | reverse complement strand
AAAGGTAAACAAATACAATTTACATAAAGTCGTAATTTTAGTATAATATAGATATGAAAAAAGTTAAAAAAGCTGTTATCCCAGTGGCAGGTCTTGGTACTCGTTTTTTACCAGCTACCAAAGCCCAGCCAAAAGAGATGTTATCAATAGTTGATAAACCTATAATACAATATATTGTAGAAGAAGCCGTAGCGGCTGGTATTGAAGAGATTATTTTTGTAACTTCTTCTACCAAACGAGCTATTGAAGATCACTTTGATCGTAATTTTGAATTAGAATATAGATTAAGACAAAAGAAAAAGAAAGATGATCTTAAAGATATTCTTCGTATCTCTGATATGGCTCGTTTTGTTTATGTGCGTCAAAAAACTCCAAAAGGTTTGGGTCACGCAGTTTATGTTGCCAAAAATTTGATTGGTGATGAGCCATTTGCTGTTTTATTAGGAGACGATGTTATTGATTCAAAAACTCCAGCTATTAAACAATTAATTGATGTTTATAATAAATATAATGATATTGTAGTTGGAGTTACTAAAGTGCCTAAAAAAGAAACTCATAAATATGGCATTGTTGATCCTGTAAATATCAATGGTAAAACGGCAGAGATAAAGCGTATTGTTGAAAAGCCAGCTCCTGGTAAAGCGCCTTCAAATTTGGCTGTGACTGGACGCTATATTTTGACACCGGATATTTTGGATATTTTAGCCAAAGGCAAAAAAGGAGCAGGTGGTGAAATCCAACTGACTGATGCCCTAGCCCAGCATGTCAAAAAACAAGCCGGCTATGCTTGTAACTATACTGGCACATATTATGACTGTGGTAATAAGGTAGAATTTATAAAAGCCATTGTTAATTATGGCCTTAAAAGAAAAGAATTTAAAGCTCAATTAAAAAGATACTTAAAGAAGATATGATCAGAAAATCTAGATATTTTATACTTTTAATATTATCAGTTTTTATAATAACTACTGGCTTTGGTTGTCGTTGGGATATTACACCCAAAGAAAAAGTTCGACCAATTACTTTGGAGTATTGGGGTGTTTGGGATACTCAAGCTCAATTGGCACCATTGATAGCTTCTTATCAAGCTGTTCATCCAACTATCAAAATAAACTATCGTAATTTTCGTTATGATGAATATGAGAAAAAATTAATAGAAGCTTGGGCTGATGATCGTGGTCCAGATATTTTTGCTCTTCCAGTTACTTGGCTCAAAAAATATAAATACCATAACCGCATTGTACCAATGCCTAGCAAGGTATCTGTCCCTATTCAAGAAATTTCAGGCAGAGATACTTTTATAGTTATGAAAGATTTTCCAGGACTTTCAACATACGATATCAAAGACAAATTTGTACCTGTTGTTTATGATGATATTGTTTTAGACGGCCAGATTTATGGTTTGCCTTATTATATAGATACTTTGATTACTTTTTATAATAATAATTTATTAGTAAACGAAAACATTGCTGAACCAATCTCTACTTGGCATGATTTGATAGAACAGGCCCCTAAACTAACTAAAGCTACATTAGCCAATGATCTCTATCAATCAGCAGTAGCAATGGGTACTGCTAATAATATTTCTCGTTATTTTGATATTATCTCAGCCATTTTGATACAATATGATGTACCAGTTAAGGGACTTAATTTTGATCCTTTAGAAAGCAAAGAATCAACTGCTAAAATGAGAGAAGTGCTAGGATTTTATACTGATTTTGCTAAACCGGGTCGAGCTAGTTTTTCTTGGACTAGTGACCTTGATAATGCTTTTGAAATGTTTGCAAATGGTAAGCTAGCATATTTCTTTGGTTATAGTTATCATGCTGACGAATTGAAAAACAGAGGTACACAATTTGATTTGCGTACTACCAATTTTCCTCAGACAAAAGGTGCTCAAGGCACTAAATATTTTACAAATTATTGGGTCAACGTTGTAGCTAAAAAATCAACCAATCAAGCTGCTGCTTGGAATTTTGTCCAGAGTAGTGCTTCTCAACAATCAGTTGAACAATACTTAAAAGCAAACACAAAACCAACCGCCCTACGAGCTTTGGTAGATTCACAACGCCAAGATAATGATTTGCGTATCTTTGTTGATCAGGTTTTGACTGCTGATAATTGGTATGAAGGTTATGATATTGATTTAGCTGAACAATACACAGCAGAAATCATAGAAGCCTTAGTTGATGGGACTATGATTTTGGATGTGGACGATCGAACACTTAAATTATTAGTAAATAAAATTAGACAAACTTATCTACAACCAGAATGGTAGTAATTATTTCTTTTTTATTATTATTTATTCCAAAAATTAGTCAGGCTGGTTTTTTGGATAGTGCTCTAAATGAGGCTTGTTTAGCTTCTGGTCAATGTGGCTTGGCAGATATTGAAGCTGGTTTTTCCAATATTATAGAATTAATGCTTGGTGCTTTAGGGGCTGTAGCTTTAGCTTACTTTATATGGGGAGCTATCCAATGGCTTACTTCTGGTGGTAATCAAGAAAGAATTACTAAAGGTAAAAATATTATGATAGGCACTTCTATGGCAATATTTGTTACTTTAGGAAGCTATTTATTTGTAAATTTTTTCATCAACGATGTTTTGGATGTAAAGCCAGACTATGAAGTAAGCTCTATACCTTCTGAATGTGAGGGTCGACCAGAAGGAGCACAGTGTAATCTTGGAGAATCAAATTATGTTTGTACTGGTGATTATTTTGGTAATACCTGTATTTCAGAATGTGATCTATATAATAGCAAGCTTGAGGCTCTAAGTGGTATATATAGCTTTGGACACTTTGCTGAAGAACTTTCTATGACCTGTGAAACGTTACCTCCGGATTTACATCCCAACTTTTATGTAGAAGGTCTTTGTCCGGGCGGAGCGGATAATGTTTGTTTGATGAGGTGGTCTGGTGATGGTGAAATTTTTCTTTATAACACAGCGACGTTAACTAACATTAATTCAGTATTTCAACATATTTGTTTATTAGAGGAAGAGTGTTAAAATATTAAATATATTCTTATGATAAAAAAAATTATTACATTTTTAACTATCTTAGTTACGCCACTGTTAGTCAAAGCAGTAGAGCTTCCCAATCCTTTACAGGCAAATAGTGTACCCGAACTAGCTCGTAATGTTATTCAAGGCATCTTGGGAGTGACTGGAGCCATTGCTTTGTTTTATCTGGTCTGGGGTGGCATTACTTGGATGACCTCTCAGGGTAATGCTGATAGGATCAAAAAAGGCAAAGACACTATTGTTTGGGCCATACTTGGTTTGGCCTTTATTTTCTTTTCTTATGTGATTTTGAACTTTTTATTTACTTCACTGGTTGGATAAGTAACTTGTCCTCAAAGTTAATTTGTTTTATAATATAGATAATTAATAAATTTAAATTTCCTTAGAAAGGGGGTGACTAGATGAAAAAACTATACTATTCTTTATTAGTTGTGATGCCTATGCTAGCAGCACCACACGCTATGGCTCAATATGGTACTGATGATCTACTAGATTCAGGTACAAATTTAGGTACCAAAAATCTAAGAGACTCTATTGCTGCTATTATTAATATTGTTTTAGGTTTCTTGGGCATTTTAGCTACTGTTATTATTTTGATGGGTGGTTTCAAATGGATGACTTCTCAAGGTAATACTGAAAAAGTAGATGAAGCTAAAAAATTAATTGGAGCCGGCGTTGTTGGTTTAGTTATTATTTTATCCTCCTACGCTATCGCCAGATTTGTATTAAATTCATTACAAGACGACGTAGTTTAATTTTAGGCACATATTTAGTCTAGACTATAGTAGGCCATTTTTTGGCCTACTAGGGCTTGGACTAAAATTTCAAATTTTATGAAACGATTTATCAACAAAATAATTTTATTTGTTTTATTGCTTCCAACTACAGCCAATGCTGCTAATTTTGGTTTGGATGTAGCTGGTGCAGGTATGTTTCAAGGATCATTACCAGAAGTGATAAATAAAATAATAAATACTATTCTTTCTGTCTTGGGTTTGATTTTTGTTATTTTGATTGTTAGGGGTGGTTTGACCTGGATGACTTCAGTGGGTAATGCTGATAAAATCAAAGAAGCTAAAGAAGTCATGGTCAATGCTACGATTGGTCTGGTGATTGTCATTGCTGCCTATGCCATTGTCAAATTTGTCTTTGATGGTTTGTTATCTGAAGGTGTAATTGGTGACGGTGAAGGTAATCCAGACCCAATACCATAATTTTTTATAAAAAAAGAAACCCCTTCGTGAAGACGAAGGGGTTTTTGATTGACCGTGTCAATCATTAAGAGGAAAATGCCAGTGGAGCCACTCTCCCTGCCAGTAAAAATCAGCGCTCTGATTGATATTGACTTTATAAGAGTAGGTTGGCCGATGCCTCTTGACTCCAAACATACTTTGTCTGTAGTCAGGGTCACTGATCTCCCAGTGGAAGGTAGTTGGAATAGAGAGAATGGTAATTTTCTCTGTACTCTGACCAGGTTTCAAGACCCAGCGTTTACTACCCTGAGAATGCCAGAAAGTAATCTCCCAACCGCGGTTGTTGGTAATGATACCAACCACTTCACAAGCATCGCGAATGAAGTTTTCGTTGATGACAATCACATCGCCGTAGGTGAATAGCCCGGAGCGTTGGACTTCGATTGTGGTACGTTGGGTATCATAGCCGTTGTCCACTTCAGCCCGGACAGTATATCTGACCTGGTGATGAGTCTTGAATCGGAAAGGAAATTTCTTACCACTCGGAATCAGAACAAAATCCTCGTTGTTGATTGCGATCTCAACGGGGTATTTGTATTTGTTCTGAAAAGAGGCGCTGACGATCACCTTGCTTCCAGTGGCATCTTTGCCACGAGGCCAGCTACCGATTTTGACTCCACTTGTGGTCCTGGTTTGCTGTCCACAGCCCACCAGGAGCAAGCTCAGGCACGCAAGTAGCAGCAACATCACTTTGATGGCTTTCATTATTTATCTCCTTGGAAAGGGCTGTTTTAGCCGTTTTAGCTATTTGTCCATGAATGTCTCATGAATATAGTATTATATCATATTTTTTGGCTTTTGTCAACACATAAAGATACTCCGCATCCACATGTTAAAATAATTTCTCATAATTTGCTATAATTAGATTAATGGATAAATTAGCTGAAATAGTGAGGTCCGGGGGGGGGGCCCCCCGGCGGGGGGGCGGGGTGATAAAATAGTTTTTTTTTTATAATTTTTATATTTTTTTAATATTGCCTAAAAGCGGCCCGCCCCCCCCCCCCCGGGGGGGCCCCGGTAAGATAATACTATGGCTTTTAATACTAGCTTATATTATTTTATTTAGTTTTTTGAGCCTAAAAAAATATTATAATTTTGATTATAATATTCTAGATTTAGCAATTTTGAATCAAACTTTTTTCAACACTATCCATGGAGATTTGTTAGCTAATACAGTTAATTTAAAAAGCTATTTAGCTGATCATTTTACACCGATTATATTTTTGCTATTGCCTTTTTATTATATAAAGCAGTCTCCAGAAATTTTATTAGTATTACAAAGTTCTATTTTAGCTTTGGCTGCTTGGCCTTTATATTTGATTACTAATAAAGTTTTTAAAAATAATTTATTAGCATTATTTATTTCTATACTATGGCTGCTTAATCCATTTATACATAATGCAAATTTATTTGAATTTCACCTTATTACTCTGGTGCCATTTTTTATATTTTGGGCATTTTATTTTTATAAAAAAAATAATTTTAAAATATTTATATTATTTTTGATTTTAGCTTTATTAGTTAGAGAAGATATTTTTTTGATAACATCAGGTTTTAGTATCTTGGCCTTGATAGATAAGAAAAAATTAAAATATATTTTAACACCAGTAATTATTTCTGTTATATATTTTGTAATAGCTTACAAAACTATAAATTTTTTCTCGCCCTTAGATAGTAGTCAGTTTTTGGTTTATTATGCTTGGCTAGGAGGAGATAGTTTGCTGAGTATTTTATTATCTTGGCTAAGTCACCCACTTCAAGTTATTCAACATATATTCAAATGGCAAAATATAGTAGGGATTATTTTTGTTTTATTGCCTTTATTACTCATACCACTCAAGCGTGTCAAATATTTATGCTTAATGATATTTCCACTACTGCAATATTTGATGACAGCGCGTGGTTTTGATGTGATTGTTTATTCTGGTTATTATATTATGAGTATGTTGCCAGGCATTTTTATTGCTTTGATTTTTGGGGTCAATAAAATATTTAATAAAAAATACAAAAATATTATTTTTATATTGTTAGCTTTTAGTACTTTGTATTTTTTGATATTTTATTCGCCGATCAAAAATATTTTAGCTCACCAAACAGACAAAGATTATCAGAAAATTATAAATAATTATTCAAGCTTAATTACAGGCTCAGATTCTTTAATAATTAGTGATAAATTAATAACTAATTTTAGTAGTCGTCAAAATATATATCCGATTTGTTATTCTTATTTTGGGGAAGGTCAGCTAGATTCTGCAAAATTTGACCCTCCTCAAGTAGATTTTATAATTATAGATTATAGTGACTTTTTAGCTTGTTTAACAGAGCTTGACAGTAGTATTTTTTTGCAAGATGTCAAAGATATGGCCCCAAGAAAATGGCGAGAATTTTTAAAAGATTATAATTTAATAAAAGTCAATAATAATTTATTATTATGGCAACATAAAGATAAACATGCAGACAATAATTTAGATTTATATAAAATAGTAGACAAGCCAACTGATTGGGAGCTTATAAAAACAGACAAACAAAATATTTTGCAGATTACGCAAAACATAGAAGATAAAAATTATTTAATTAGATTTTATAATCAAAATACTTATTTTGATATGCCTTTAGACTATGGCTTAGGAATAGATGGCTTGGTTAGTTTTTATTATTATCTAGATCAAGATATAGATAGTTATCAGATTTTTGCTTGGCAGGGTAATAATATGCTTAGCAAGATAAAAAATTTGGAAGTAGACCTGGAATTAGAAAATATTACTGAAAAAATTAATTTTCAATAAAATAAATTTGCGATAATTCATCTTCATAGACTAAATTAATATTTTGATTTTCTTCCAAATTGTTTATTAGAGCCTGGTGGCTCTTTTTTTCTACAAAAATATAATCAGCATCAAAAGATTGTTTGATTTGTTTGTCTAGATTGTATTTATATTTACCAGTTGTGATGGAGACAAATTTTTGGTGCAAATCTTTGTCAAAATTATACATAAAAGTTGGATCAAGACCCATAATATAATAATTTTGATCATTATTATAAAATAGTATTGGCCATTCATCCCAATCACTATGCAAAATAATTGATTGAGGAGGAGTATTGGACGCCAACCAAGTGGTCGCTGCTTCAAATTTGTTGATGGCATGATTGTGTGGAATTTTAGTTTCGATAATATTTTGCCAAACCGGCACCAATATAAAAATAATAAAAACAGTACTAACGATTCCTAAATAAACTTTTTGAAAACTAGATATGCTACGCCAGAATTTTTTGATAACAGACCAATTAAATTTTTTAATAATATCAGTCAGGCCACAAGCTGTAAAAAATAATACAAAAGGCCAGAAATATTCTACATAACGACGAGATTTGAGAGTTAACAATAAAAATATCAAAGACAATATAAAACTAAACCAAGTTTGTCGGCTAATTATTTTATGATTTAGCACCAAAATAATAAAGATTACGCTAGCTAATACAAAAATATGTGCTCCAGATGATATAATAGCCATCAGATTAGTACCATACCATTCACCACCCACTGTGATTTGTTGCCCTAGATTGACTATGCCAATCTGGACAATTTGTTGGTAATAAAAGTACAAATTTTTTGGCCAATATGGATTGATGATTAGGCCTAATATCAAACCAGCTATTAAACTCAAAGATATTTTGAAATTATTGCCTGGTTTTTGATAAAATACACGAATAATTTTTGACCAAAATATTTTTAATTTATTTGTGTGTATTTTTTTATAAATATATTCAGCTATCAAATAAGTAACTAGAATAATAAGACTAATTGGCCAGCCACCATATAGCCAGACAAAAATAAAACCAAGCAATACTGTTAACCAGTATTTTTTTTGGTATAAAGCATAAATCAAAAACCAAATAATCAACAAAGATAGAGAATTGGCCTTGACTAGACCTAATCTAAAAATAGTTGCTTCCATAGTAATAAATAGTAAGGCAAAAATCCAAGCATATTTTAGATCAAATTTTTTCAATAGCCAATAAAAAACTAAAACCATCACAGTAGCAAATAAAACAGTAGCTATTTTTATACCAATCAACGGATCGTTAAAATAAGTAAAAGGAACAAGTAAGATATGATATAAAAAATGATGATCAGTAAAATTATTTGTCAGAGTACTAAATTGCATCCAAGGTAAGCTTTTGAGAACAATGCCGTCGCCTAAAAATTGAGCTATTTTGGTATGATAAAAACCATCTGGATCACCAATATAATTATTCCATTGCAATTTGGTAAAATAGCCACCCACCAAAACAAATAAAGCCACATAATCTAGCTTATATTTTTGTATTTTGTTTAGCCATTTGTTTTTGGACATGTCTGTATTGTAGCAAAATATAACAATAAAAAAAATCCCCGTCAGGCATGGACACGGAGATTGAGCTTAATAAATTTAATTATTAAATGGTACAGAACTTTGAATATTTATATCTTATTATTTATTTTTAGGCTCGTCAAGTTGATAACTTTTTTGAGCAATTTGACATTGATTTTTTGCTGTTTTTTTGGTAAGATATCAATGATTTTCCTTTATTTTATTTGTTATGAGTGGACATTCAAAGTGGTCAAAAATTAAACGAGCCAAAGAATCCAAAGACGCTAAACGTAGCAATGTTTTTACAAAGCTTTCTAAAAATATTGCTGTAGCGGCTCGCGGTGGTGCTGATTTAGACAGCAATTTCAAATTACGGATGGCCGTTGATAAGGCCAGATCTTTTAGTATGCCAAAAGACAATATAGAACGGGCTATCAAAAAAGGCAGTGGCACTGGTGATGAAGGTATAATAGAAGAATTATTATATGAAGCTTATGGACCAGATGGAGTAGCGATGATTATCCAGATTTTGACGGACAATAAAAATCGTTCACTTTCTAATCTCAAACATATTTTATCAAAACACAACGGCAGCTTAGGTAATACTGGTTCTGTGATGTGGATGTTTGAATCCAAAGGAGAAATTACTTTGGAGCAAAGCAAGGTTTCAGAAGAGGATGAATTAAAAATCATAGATGCTGGAGCTGATGATATTATACGCGAAGAAGAAATAAAAATTATTACTAGTTTAGATAATCTAGAAGCAGTTAAAAATAAATTGCAGGCTACAGGTTTTGTAGTCAAATCCTCTGATATGATTTATTTATCTAAAGAAAAGATTGATGTCACAGATGATGAAAAGTTATTAAAACTACTTAATGCTTTGGATGACGATGATGATATAAATAATATTTATACTAACGCCAACATATAATGGCTAAACGTCGACAAATTATCTTAGGTTTTGATCCTGGTCTAGCTGATACTGGCTATGGTCTGATTAGCAAAGAAGGAAATAAGTTAGAATATATTATAGCTGGTAGTATTCAGACAGATAAAAATACAGATTTTAGTGATCGCTTAGAAGAAATTTATAAGCAAACGAATAAAATTATAAAAAAATATAATCCGGATATTATAGCAGTAGAAAAATTATTTTTTGCTCGTAATGTGACAACCGCTCTCAATGTTGGACAGTGTAGGGGTGTAGTTTTATTAGCTATTCAGCAAAATAAAAAAGATTTATTAGAATTTACGCCTTTACAAATAAAACAAGCAGTAGCTGCAAGCGGTAGTGCCAATAAGCTGCAGGTTGGTCGGATGGTCAAAGCTATCTTGAACCTAAAAAGTATACCTCAGCCTGATGATGCAGCTGATGCCTTAGCTATATCTATTTGTGCTAGCTTTTATAATAAAAAATTAGTTTAATCTATGCCAAGAAAAAAATTAAAAATTGTTTCTATTTCTAGTGAAGTTGATCCTTTTTCCAAAACTGGTGGTTTAGCTGATGTAGCACGTTCATTACCAAAATCTTTGCACCGCTTAGGTCATGAAGTAACCATCATCTCTCCTTTTTATACCAAGAGCCTTGATAGAAAAAAACATAAACTAGAAAGAATATACAGCGACGTCAATCTTTATATTGATAAAGAGAACGAAGTTAAGGTGAGTTATTATCGAGGAGAATTGATGCCTGGTTTGCCAGCTTATTTTGTTAGAGCTGACAAATTTTTTGGTCGTCGTACAAAGCTTTATGGCTCTGGTCACGAAAATCAGAGATTTTATTTATTTGATGTAGCTGCTTTAAAATTGATTTCTTTATTAAAGTATAAAGCTGATATTATCCATTGTCATGATTGGCAAGCTGGTCTGATACCTTACCTCAAAAAACATCGTTTCAAAAAATCTAAGACTCTACAGTCTGCAGCAATAGTTTATACTATTCATAATCTTGTTTTTCAATTTGGCCAAAACTGGTGGGAAGTACCTGTTAAATATCGTGATAAAGGTAAAAGTTCTTTGCCAATGTTTGATAACAAAAAAATAGAATATATTAATTTTGCCAAACGAGCTATTTTGCATGCTGACGCCATAAATACAGTTTCTGAAACTTATGCTGAAGAAATTTTGAAACGTGATTTTGGTCAAGATCTGCATCGCATCTTAAACAATCGTCAGCACAAGCTTTTTGGTGTAGTAAATGGCATTGATTATAAAGAATTTAATCCCAGCAATGACAAAAAGATTTATAGAAATTATGACCATAAAAAAGTATTACGCAAAAAACTTAATAAAAAATTTATTCAAAAATTATTTAAATTACCAGTTCGAGATGATGTACCAATCATTTGTATGACCTCTCGAGTTACTTATCAGAAAGGGTTTGAATTAATTTTACGAATTATTAAGCCTTTGATGCAATTTGATCTACAATTTATTGTGATTGGTTCTGGCGATAAAAATTTTATTAAAGATTTAAATAAAGTACAAAAAAAATATCCAGATAAATTTGTGATTATTCCTTCTCATGAAAAAAATCAAAAATATGAAACACAAGTTTATGCTGGTTCTGATCTAGTCCTCTTACCATCTCATCATGAGCCTTGTGGTATCAACCAGCTCAAAGGTTTTCGTTATGGTTGTGTGCCGATTGTACGTAGCACTGGAGGTCTCAATGACACAGTGACCAATTTTGATCCTATCAACAATATAGGAAACGGCTTTACTTTTAAAAATTATAGTTCCAAAGATCTATTAGTAGCTATAACTCGTGCTTTGGAGACTTATAAATATAAAAAAATCTGGCGTGCTCTGGTTTGTCGAGGTATGAAGGCTTCTGTATCTTGGGAATTGCCAGCTCAAAAATATATTCAACTTTATAATAAAGCTAAACGATTTAAAAGAGATGAAAAAAATAACTTGGGTTAATTTTTTACATATTTATCAACCCCCTTGGCAACAAAGAGGTATCTTTGAGCAAATAGCTAGTGAAAGTTATGAGTATTTGTTGACTCTATGGGAAAAATATCCCAATTTTAAAACTACCCTCAATATTACTGCCAATCTAATAGAGCAATGGCAAGATATGCGACCTGATTTATTGAAACGTTTACAGCATTTGGTTAAAAAAAATCAAATAGAATTAGTTGGCTCTGCTAAATATCACGCTATCTTACCTTTATTATCTGATAAAGAAGTAAAAAGGCAGATAGATCTTAATAATCAGATTTTAAGTCAGTATTTTGATATCAAAAAAATCACTGGTTTTTATTTACCAGAAATGGCTTATTCAGATAAGCTTGCCAAAATTGTAAAGCGAGCTGGTTTTAAATATTTAGTTTTAGATCAGATTCATTATGCTGATAAGATAGACAATAATATTTTATATAAAATAAAAAAAATTGGTCTACAAGTTGTTTTTCGTGATAGAAAAATTTCCAAACATTATCCGCCAGAAATTATTTATAAAAAGTTTGCTAGTTTAAAAGATAATGAAATTATTATTACAGCTACTGATGGTGAAATTTATGGTCACCAGCATGAAGATTGGCGAGGCTATATTGAAAAAATATTAGCCAACAAAAAATTACAAGTGCTTAGTGTTAGTAATTATCTAAAAAGTCTAGATAAAACAAAATTGATTGATATTAGAGCAGCTTCTTGGGAATCAACAAAGATAGAATTGAAAAAACGAATACCTTATGCTTTGTGGCAAGACCCAAATAATAAAATCCACAAATTATTATGGAAACTAGTTGACCTTGCTAGTAATTTGGTAGAAAAATACAAAGGCGATCCAAATTGGTCTTGGGCACGTAATCATCTAGACAGAGGTGTTTCTTCTTGTACTTTTTGGTGGGCTTCTGCCAAGAAGCCGTCTGATTGGTCACCACTGACTTGGAGTCCTGATATGATAGACAATGGCTCAGAAGAGTTGATCCGAGTAGTGCGATCTTTAGAAAAAGCTACAACAGCAGAAAAAATAAAAGCAGAAAAAATATTTATTGATATCAAAAAGAACACTTGGCTAAGTCATTGGCGACGCCACCATAAAAAGTAAATAACAAGCATATGACTAAGAAAATATTATCAGAAGAAGTCAAACACAATATCACCAAATTAGTGGATCGTAAATTTATTCGTCATATTTTATGTGAATATTTACCAAAATATTATCCAGATTACAAAAAATTGGAAAGTTTTAAACTTGACCCCTTCAAAAGACATATTAGTCCTCGCAATGTAGTTTTTGTGGTTGAATTTAAAATAAAATATAAAGGTAAAGACGATCGTAGTCATAATCTTGATATTTTTTGTTCAGCCCATTCAGATGGTTCTCGTAAAGATGCTTATAATAATTGTAGATTTTTATATAATAATAATTTTGATAAAGGAAAATTTAGAGTGACCAAACCTTTATTTTATTTAACAAAACAAAAAGCATTTTTTTATGAAGCATCACCTGGTCGTAGTTTTTTGAATTTTTTTACTCAAGAACCAGAAGCCAATCTTAAACCCACTTTTAAATTAATAGTTGCCTGGATCAAAAAAATTCATAATTTTGATACTAAGCTTGATTTCGATTGGCCAATTTTTAGGATTAGCAAGATGGTGCCACCACCACAGCGTTTTGTACCAGACTTTTATGAGGAAAATATTGAATATGGTAAACTAGTCGAAGGTTTATTGGCTCGCATGAGAAAATTGAAAAAAGAATTTTCTAAAAATTTCAAAGCATCTATTATTTATGGTGATTATCATCCAGATAATGTGATTATCGCTAGTCTTAAAGCCAAAGAAATCGAAATGATTGATTTTACCGATGTAGCCAAAGGCGATCCAATGGTAGACTTAGGAGCCTTTTTACAGCAATTTGATTTTATGGGACATAATTATTTGTCTCGCAAAAGAATAAATAATTATAAAGAATATTTATTGGAACAGTATTTTGATGAAGATTTTGATAAGATAAAAATAGATTTTATAAATCGCATAAATCTCTATCAGGCCTGGACTGCTTTACGTTCTGCGATTTTGATATTCTATCAGCAAGATGAAAATAATCCTATAGACGGTGTATTGGAAGATTGTGATAAATATTTGGAATTAGCAACTAATAATATTCATAAAATTAATCTACACTAGTATGCCACATAAAATAATTTTTGAAGGGGCTGAATTGTCTGGTAAAAGCTACTTGATGAGCCAGATATATAAAGCTATAGAACCAAAATATAATTCTGGTGGCCGTATTTTAGATGGCTGTCATTGGTTTAACTGTGATGTAGGTCTCTATGGTACTTCATATGGCCAGACAGTTATTAATGGATATTTAGAATTATTGGAAAGCTTGGCTAATTTGAATATTATTTTAGAAAAATTTCATATTACTGAATATGTTTATCAGAAATTATATAATAACCGGGAATATGATTTTTCTGGAGTTGAGACTAGACTCAAAAAATTAGATGCCAAAATAATTTTGACTAGTTTTCAAGAAGATGAAGATTTGATTAAAAAAAGATTAGAAGACAGATTAAGTCTATATCCACATTATGCCAATATAGCACAAACTCCAGATAAATATATCAAACAACAGCAAGAATATTTGGATATTATTAAGAAAAGTAAATTAGACTATCTAGTAGTTGACTCTTCACAATTGCCAAATCCAGAATTGGTAGATGAGATATTAAAATTCTTGGGAGAAAAATAATTTTCTGTTATAATAGTATTGTTAAAATAAATAAAAAATAAAACAAAATGCCAAAAAAACAAAAATTAGAAGTCCTTTTTACAGGCGCAGAACTCAAGCCATTGGTCAAAGTAGGTGGTCTTGGAGATGTAATGGGTTCTTTACCAAAAGCACTCAATAGATTGGGAGTTGGAGTAAAGATTATCATTCCTTTTTATGGGATGATAGATAAAAAATTGTATAAAACTACTTTAGTCAAAAAAGATATTCCCATACAAGTAGAAGATTTTGAAGATAAATTTAGTTTGTATAGGACTAGTTTGCCTGGTAGCCGCATAAATATCTATTTGGTCAAACATAAGTTGTTTGACGGCAAACAAATATATACTGGTGGCCGTAAATATCTCAAAGGAAATGTTTATTCACGTGAAATAGGTGATGTAGAAAGGTTTGTTTTCTTTTCAAAGGCAGTGGCCAATAGTATTCAGGCCATGAAGTGGTCACCAGATCTTATTCATTGTCATGATTGGCATTCAGCCCTCTTACCGACTTTTATAGATGAATATAGCCTGACTCATGATAATTTCAAAAATATAAAAACGCTCTTTACTATTCACAATTTAGCCAACCAGGGCATTACTGGTTTGGATATTGTAGATTATGCTGGCCTGCACAACAAATTAACACCAGCCCTGATGGAGGATTATTATGACAAAGATGGTCAAGTAATAGATCTAATGAAAGTAGGAATATTATCAGCAGATTTTATAAATACAGTTAGTCCAAATTATGCCAAAGAGATTTTAACCAAAGAATATGGTGAACGCTTAGACAAATATTTATTGCGTCGTAAAAAGCATTTATTTGGAATAATAAACGGTATTAGTGTAAAAGCTTTTAATCCTCAAACAGACAAAGCTATTGCCAAGAAATATAGTGCCAAGACTGTCCAGGTTGGCAAGATAGCTAATAAGCTTACCCTGCAAGAAGAGTTAAAATTACCACTTGATGATAAGATTCCAGTATTTGGTATGGTCAGCCGTTTGGTCAAACAAAAAGGTGTAGACATATTAGCCCCAGCTTTGAAAAAGTTTTTGAAAAATGATGTTCAAGTAGTTATTTTAGGTACTGGTCAAGCCAAATATGAACAAGAGCTAAAAGCTGTTACTCATATAGCACCAAAAAAGATAAAAGTAAAAATAATGTTTGATGCTGATTTGGCTCGTCGTATCTATGCTGGCTCTGATTTTTTCCTTATGCCCTCAGCCTTTGAGCCGTGTGGCCTGGGTCAAATGATTTCTATGCGCTATGGAACTATTCCGATGGTACGTAAGACTGGTGGACTCAAAGATACTGTAGTGCACAACAAAACTGGCGTAGTTTTTAGTGATTATAATCAAACCGCTATGCTCAAAAATTTGAACCAAGCCTTGAGTTTATATAAAAATAAAACTAGATTCAACAAAATACGGACTATTTGTTTGCAACAGGATTTTTCTTGGGAAAAATCAGCTAAAGAATATCTCAAATTATATAATAAATTAAAATAATCATATGCCTTTAAAATCTTCTGAAATACGCAAAGACTATATTCAGGAAAAATATGTTATTATTGCCCCTCGTCGAGGAAAAAGACCTCATGATGTAGCCAAGCCACAGGAGCGCCACAAAAAAATGGTCACTTCTTGTATTTTTTGTCCTGAGAATTTGAAAAGTGTACCTAGTCTTTATCGATACGGCACTAAAGCAGATTGGAAAATAAATATTATCAAAAATAAATATCCAGCTGTATCTCTACAAAACAAAAAAGCTTATGGTCAACAAGAAGTAGTCATAGAAACTTCAGATCATGTTGATGAAATAGAAGATTTACCACTTGGTCACATTGCTGAGCTACTCAAGGCTTATAAAGTACGAACTGAAAAAATTTCTAAAAATAAAAAAATTGATTATATTTTGATTTTCAAAAATGACGGTGGTGTAGCTGGAGCAAGTCTCAAGCATTCTCATTCTCAGATTTTTGCTACACAATTTTTACCACCTCATTTGTTTGACAAATCACAGCGTCAACAAGCTTATAAGCTCAAACACGGTCGCTGCGTCTATTGTGATGTTATTCATAAAGAATCCAAAGGTCCTCGCCTAGTTTATCGTGATAAAAATGTAGTAGCTTTTACACCTTATGCCTCTATGTTTAATTATGAAATCTGGATTATGCCGATCAAGCATCGGGATAATATTACAGAATTGACCGATTCAGAAATGAAATCATTTGCCAAGATACTCAAACATGTTTTAGGTAAGATTGGTCAGCTAGACTTGCCTTATAATTTTTATTTTCATCAAGTGATTAACGACAATGATCAGCATCTATATATGAAAGTCGTGCCTAGGGGATCTGTCTGGGCTGGAGTAGAGATTGGTTCTGGTTTGATTATCAATCCTATAGATCCAGATGAAGCAGCTAAATTTTATAAACAAGGATTATGATCAAAGCCATTATTTTTGACATGGATGGAGTGATATCTGATACTCAGAAAATCCATTCTGCTTTAGAAGCCGAGATTTTGAATAATCATGGTATAAATATCACAGCTGAAGAGATTACAGCCAGGTATAGTGGACGGCGAGCTGTAGATTTTTTTACAGAATTATTCAAAGAAGCTGATATAGACATTAGTCAAGAAAAAATTTCTCAGCTAGTCCATGATAAAAGAGATAAAATGATAGAATCTCTTAAAAAATTTACCCCACCCATTCCTGGAATTTTTGAATTAGTAGATAGATTAGTAAATGCTAACTTGAAATTAGCAGTAGCTTCTACCTCTACTTTGCCAAATATAAATGTAATCATGGATAAACTTGATCTCAAAAAAAAGTTTGATATTTTGACTAGCGGCCATGAAGTCAAAGACGGTAAACCGGCTCCTGATGTATTTTTGTTAGCCGCTGAACGGCTAGATGTCTTGCCCTTAGAATGTATTGTTATCGAAGACGGACTATCTGGCATGCAAGCAGCTCAAGCTGCCAACATGAAGTGTATTGGCTATGTGCCAGATAAGTCGAAACAATATCCCGCGGATACTCTAGTCACGCATTTAGATGAAATAACTTTAGAACTCATAGAAGTATTATAAAAACCTCGGCCTAGGCCGAGGTTTGCTTTTTAAATAAATTATGTTAATCTATTGAAGAACCTGATCTTTTCATTTAACCAGGAGGTTTGACTATGTCAAAAATCAGGATTACCAGCGTCCCTGCGGGACAAGCCCCAGAATGGGTGCGAGAACAATGGGTTGGTTTGGAAATTCCTATCAAAGCTATCGATCTTAATAGGGGTGTTCATACAGGTGTTCATGGTGGTCTAGCAGAACCTGAGAACATAATGGGATATCCTGTGGATGCAATGCAAGCTGTAGAGATCCTTGCAATCAAGAGTCCAAAAGCAGCTGCGTGGTGGCGTGAGAATACTCTATTAGAGCATATGTCTGCTCTTGTCTTTGGTAAAATGTTTTGTGAGTTACTTGAATAGTTGTCTTTATAAGGAGGTTGAACATGGGAGCAAGAGTAGAAGTTGAATTCACAGCTGAAGATCTGATGGAAACTGAAGTCACTCTGATCGAAGCTCATGAAGATCTACCAGCTGACACCAAGGGCATTATCGTGGCAATGGAGGAAGCAACGACAGGCATTATCAATGAAGATGATGTACCGGATCAGATTTCTGGTAATGACATAGCTACGATCCTGGTACCGAGCATGAATCATCAGCGTTTTGAAGTGCCGTTGACCATTCTGAAGTTAGTTGATGGCCCTTGGGGAGATTTCTTTAAAAGCTCTGAAGAGGGTTAGGAGGTTAATCGTGGGACATGTTCCTAAAATGGTCAGAGTTGAAGCTACCAAACACATGCCTGGTCAATCAGAAATTCAATCAGTAGTGATCGACGATCCACAAGAAGCAGACGACCTTTTCTTTTGGGCAGCTGGTGGAGGCCGCGAAGATCATGGGTCTATTGAGTCGGTTGACCTTGAGCAAGTGCCACATTACGAAGTAAAATTCTTCAGTGAAGGTAATGTGGAGTTTGGAATCACTGTCAGAGTGTGTGAGGATCGTTTTGATGTCGAAGAGCCAGATGGTACTTGGCATAGTGATCCTAAAGGTGAGTTTTGGGCCAAGCTAGAGGCTAAGCTCTAATTTCAAAAAAGACGTTCATTTTTAGAACGTCTTTTCTATTTGGTTATTTTTCCGCCAAAGGCGGACCCGCCTCTGGCGGGAGTTTATTTTTTTTGTTTTAAAACAGTTTTTATAAAAGCAATGATTTGTAGGATTATAGCGATGATAGTCAGAATAGTTGCTATCCAACCAAACCAATCAGGACCAACTTTGCCGTAGGTTGAGAAAAATTGAAAATATATATAGTGAGCAGCCACTAGATAAAAAACCACATAGGTCAAACTATGTAATCTTTTCCAAGATCTGACTCCTAGCCAGGAAATAACTTTTCCTATAGAAGTGATAGCTAATAATATAGCCATGATCAAAGCAATGAGACCAAGTAGATTGGTCAAGCTATATCCAGATCCACCAATTTTGATCATAGTAGATAAAGACCTGTCTGTTAATAAAAGAATAAAATGCATTAGAGCTGTCAGAAAAAACCAAATACCCAATTCTCCTCGCCATCTCCAGGGACTTACTAGGGGTTCTGCACTTTTAGTAGGAGTTTTTATTCTAGTCAGTGGCCCGATTATCATTATCAAGAATAAAAGAAAAAATGAAGTTCTAGCAAAAGCCTTGGCCCACTCTAAATCTAATAAATAATGGAGAATAATAACTAGAATTATAGAAAATATTCCTACTATCAGATGTTGTTTTGGTGAATTTTTTACGTCCATATATTTTTATTTTTATTTATTAATAATAGAGTATTTAAGATGTATATAAGAGTTTTTTAGTTTTTTTACTGTGAGTAATTTCAAAGCTTTTATTTGAGACAATTCTTTGACAGAAGATAGTGACTTGCCGTCGATCAAAGAAGATGTATCTTTGCCGCCAACCAAGGCTGGCGCTACGACTATAGATAATTTGTCGATTAATTTATTTCTCAAGAAGATAGAATTTAGTGTGCCACCGGTTTGGATCGTCAATCTTTTTACATCAAAATCTTTTTTTAGTTTTTTGAATAAATCTACAAAGTCTATAGTTTTTGGATAATAAATAATCTCAAGATTATCTGCGTCTTTACGTAAAAAAGCAGGATGTTTTTTATTGGTAGTAATAATATACAGTTTTTTGCTTTTTCTAATAAAATTATCTACGCCAGTTTTATTGAGGTGAGGTTTATTGTCTATAATCAAAAAACGAACTACTGTTTTGGCAATATTTTTTTGAGGTTTATTAGCTCCGATTTTTGCTAGTACTTTACCAGAGTTTAAAGAATGATAATCAGTGGTTTTTTCAATATCATAATATTGTTGTAGACCTTCTTTGATTCCTTTTATTTTAGGGAGGTCTTTATCAAAATCTAGTTTATCTGTATTACCAGTTGATATTTTACCATCAACTGAAATAAGCATAAATAATGTGGTAATTGGTTTGATCATTATTTTATCTTTCCAAATTTACGTTTACCAGCCTGGATAACATCGCCAGATTTGATAGCTATATCTGTTTGCCAGTCTGTTATTTTTTTATCATTAACTTTAAAGCCATTGCCAGTAATTAAGCGCTTAGCTTCAGATTTTGAAGTAGAGAATTTTAGATTAATTAATAAATCTACTGGATTTATTTTGCCACTAGCTATATCAAACTCTGACATGTCACTAGGCTTGCCTTTTTCGCTAAAAATTTTATTAAATTCTTGTCCAGATATTTCAGCATCTTTGTCAGAATAATAAAATTTTACTATTTCTGTAGCTAATTTAAATTTGATATCTCGAGGATTTGTACCAGATTCCAATTCTTGGGCAAATTTTTTGATATCTTTCATAGATGTATTACTACAAAGTTCAAAACCATCGATGATCATGTCATCTGTCCAAGACATTACTTTACCAAACATATCTTGAGGACTGTCTGACATGGCCAGCATATTACCTTCAGTCTTTCCCATCTTGGTACCAGTATTGTCAGCCAACAATTTCATAGTCAAGACAAATTTTTCTTTATTGCCTGTGGACTTCATCAAAGTTCGGCCAGCTAGCATGTTGAAGGTCTGATCATTGCCACCAATTTCACCATCTACATTCATAGCTACAGAATCATAAGCTTGCATCACTGGGTACAAAAATTCGTGTAAGCCAATTGGTTTGCCATCCTTCATGCGCTTGTCAAACATATCACGCTCTAGTAATTGCTGGACAGTAAAATGAGAAGATAATTTTAAAACCTCAGCAAAATTTAATTTATCAAACCAAACTGCATTGTATTTAAAATCGGCTTTATTGGCTCCAGAAAATTTCAAAAAAGTTTTTGCTTGTTTTTTATAATCTGATGCATTATCTAAGACCTGCTGACGAGTAAGAGGTTTGCGAGTAGCCGCCTTGTCAGTCGGGTCTCCGATAGTGGCTGTAAAATTACCGATCAATAATATTACTTTATGACCAAGAGCTTGAAACTCAGCTAATTTTTTGAGAGGAATAGCATGCCCAAGATGCAAAGTTGGACCAGTTGGATCTATACCCAAATACAAAGTCAGTTGTTTTCCTGATTTTAGAGCCTTAGTTAAAAAATCGGGATTTGGATAAATGTTCTGAACACCCCGGGTCATTAGTTCTTGAATTTTTTCCTGATCTGTACTAACTTTAGTCATAGCAAATTTTTATTCACTTATTATATTCAAATTATAGCGTATTTTTGGTATAATTCAAATACTGATAATATATGCCAATTCCCCAATTAAAAAAGACTGGCTTTCGTAGCCGGCAAATAGGTAATAGTAAGCCCAAATTTACTAGTCATAATATCAATGCAGATATTAAAATGAAGAAAAAAAGGCCTAAAAAAAGGCGTTTTTCTTCTTCTAATAAGATTAAAAAGACCCCAAAAAAGAGTTTATCCAAGCGTTTAATACGCAGATTATGGCCATTTATCACAGCTGGGGTGCTATTATTTGGTATTTTTATTATTATTTTGTTTGTTTATTATTCCAAAGATTTGCCAGAACCAGGCAAGATTATGGATCGTAGCGTAGCTTTGAGCGCCAAGATTTATGACCGTACAGGTGAGACTTTACTTTATGAGGTACATGGTCCAGAAAACAGGACTTTGATAGATATAGAAGAATTACCAGATTATGTAATCAATGCTACGATTGCTATTGAAGACAAAAATTTTTATGAACATAAAGGGATTTCTTTATGGGGTATTATCCGAGGACAGATTGTACCACGTCTGCAAGGCAAGCGTGCTCAAGGTGGATCGACCCTGACTCAACAGTTTGTCAAAAATGCTATTCTTACCAACGAGAGAAAAGTATCTCGTAAAATCAAAGAATGGATTTTGTCTTATCGTATAGAATCTAAATATTCCAAACAAGAAATTCTGCAGTTTTATTTCAATGAAATACCTTATGGGAGTTCTGCTTATGGTGTAGAGTCAGCGGCTCATTATTATTTTGGTAAGGCAGCCAAAGATCTTAGTTTGGCTGAAGCAGCTATCTTGGCTTCTTTGCCAAAAGGTCCGACTTATTATTCTCCCTATGGCTCCAATAAAGATAAATTAATAGATCGTCAGCATATTGTCTTAGATTTGATGGAGGAACAAGATTTTATTTCTTCAATTGATGCTGAAGCTGCTAAAGCTGAGGAATTAATTTTCAAAAAAAGAATAGAAAATATAAAAGCACCACATTTTGTTTTGTATGTTCGTGAATTTTTAGAAAATAAATATGGTACTACCAACCTTGAACAGAGCGGTTGGAAGATTACTACTTCACTTGATTGGGATTTGCAGCAAACCGCTGAAGCAACTATTGAAGAAATTGCAGAAACTAATTTAGAAGACTGGGAAGCAAATAATGCTGCTCTAGTATCTATAGATGTTGAGACAGCTCAAATATTAGCTATGGTTGGTTCCAAAGATTATTTTGATGATGATATAGATGGTCAAGTCAATGTAGCTCTGGCCAAGCGTCAACCAGGTAGCAGTATGAAGCCTTTGGTTTATTTAGAGGCTTTCTCTCAAGGCTTTAGACCAGAATCAGTAGTTTTTGATCTAGTGACCAATTTTGCTTCTGGTGGTGATGATTATGAGCCACACAATTATGATCTAGAAGAACATGGTCCAGTAAGCATGCGTAAGGCCTTGGCTGGCTCTCTCAATATTGCAGCAGTCAAAACTCTTTATCTAGCAGGAGTTTACAATACTTTGGATCTGGCTGCTGAGTTTGGTTATAGTACTTTGACAGAGCGAGATCGCTATGGATTATCTTTAGTACTTGGTGGTGGTGAAGTCAAGTTATTGGAGCACGTCAATGCTTATGCTACTATGGCTCGTGAAGGTGTTTTTATGGAGTCCAATCCAATCTTAAAAATAGAAGATAGTAACGGAAAAGTAGTTGAAGATAATCAAGATAATAAAGGCCGTCGAGTAATAGATAAAGAACCAGTTCGTGTTTTGAATGAGGTATTATCAGATAACTCTGCTCGAGCTTATGTTTTTGGAGAAAATAATTTATTGACTCTAGCAGACAGACAAGTAGCTGCCAAAACAGGTACAACCAATGATTATAGAGATGCCTGGACAATTGGCTTTACACCACAGATTGCGACTGGTGTCTGGGTAGGTAACAACGATAATACTGAGATGAAAAAAGGAGCTAGTGGTGGTCAGGTAGCAGCCCCTATTTGGAACAAATTTATGCGTGAGGCCACCAAAGATATGCCAGTAGTAGGATTTAAGCTTCATGATTTGGATGACTGTGACAAGCCAATGGTTTGTGGTGAGATGGGCGGCGGTGAACCAGTAATGATTGATACTATGTCAGGTAAGCTTGCTACTGAATATACACCCTATACTACTCGCAAAGAAAAACAATATTTAGAGGCTCATAGTATTTTACATTATGTAAATACAAATGATCCTCTGGGTGACCCTTTGTCTAATCCAGTATCAGATCCGCAGTATGAACTATGGGAAGAAGTAGTTCAAAAATGGGCTGAAGAAAATGGTTATACAGCAGAGTCTGCTCCTACTGAATATGATGATATTCATTTGGCTGATTTACAACCTAATATTTCTTTGTTGTCACCAAATAATAATCAGACTATTACTCAGGGAAGTTTTGATATGCGAGTCAATGCTTCAGCACCGCGTGGTGTAGAGAGAGTAGAATATTTTATAGATGATGATTTGATTGGCACAGCTTATAGTGAACCCTTTGACTTTACTTATCAGATAAATCCATTTTTGAGTAATGGACAGCATCAATTCAAAGCAATTGCTTTTGATGATTTGGATAATTTTAAAGACAAGACTATAAATATAAATTTACAGCTTGACGATAATGATCGTGATTTTAATATTTTGTGGCTTGATCCTAGCAATGGTGAAACTCTGTCAGTAAGTGATCTGCCTTTGAGCTTGCAGCTTAATATAGACAATCCTAGTAAAGTAAAGAAATTGGATTTTTATTATCTTGACCCTGAAGATAATTCTCGTTGGTTCAATTATATAGAAAATCCAAGTGTCAATAATTTATCAGTTGGTCTAACACACGAACTTACCCCAGGTGTTTATAAATTTTATATGATAGTCAAAGATAGATCTAATAATTTATTTACTACTCCAGGTATTATCGTCAATTTTATTGAGTAAAATAAAAACACCTTGATATTTTCTATCAGGGTGTTTTTATGTTGAATTATTTTGTTTAGAAGCCTTCGTTGGCGTGGAGTTTATTGGCTTCTTCAACAGATAAATTTTCTGCTTTTTCATATGCACGATTAAGTGAATTTAAAATAATAATTAATAATCCTAAAATTAAGTTGACTAATATTAGCCAAGATGGCATAGTAATTTCCCAAAGTTGTATCCAGCTTATAATACTAAAAGCTATTAAATATAGGCCGATTACAATATTGAAAGATGTGGGACAATTGCATACTTTACTCATGGTTTTCACCCCCTTTCGTTATTTTTTAATAATAGGGGATTTTTCTTTATTTGCCAAGTTTTGAATATTTGTTAATATTCTAGTATGGATTTTCAGCTTAAAGCAAAATTTAAACCAGCCGGTGATCAACAACAAGCTATTGATAGTTTGGTTGACGGTTTAAACAAGAATTATGACCACCAAACTCTCTTAGGTGTGACTGGTAGTGGCAAGACTTTTACTATGGCCAATGTAGTAGCCAAAACCAATCGACCGACCTTAGTGATTTGTCATAACAAGACTTTGGCAGCTCAGCTTGCTTCTGAGTTTCAAGACTTTTTTCCAAATAACGCAGTTCACTACTTTGTATCTTATTATGATTATTACCAACCTGAGGCTTATATTCCATCTTCAGATACTTATATTGCCAAGGAAACCCAGATCAATGAAGAAATAGACAGATTAAGGCATGCTTCCACTCAAAGTTTATTAACACGACGAGATGTATTGATAGTGGCTTCTGTATCTTGTATTTATAATCTTGGTAATCCAGCTGAGTATGCAGATTTTAAAATAGATTTAGAAATTAATAAAGAATATAATAGATTCAGATTACTTAAAAATTTAAATAATCTACAATATCAACGCAACGACACTGTCTTGAGTCGTGGCACTTTTGCTGTGCGAGGAGAAATTATAGATATTTTTGCTTCTGGTCAGGAAAATGAATTTTATCGTCTGAATTTTTTCGGGGATAAATTAGAAAACATTGAACTAATAGATATTTTTAATCATCATGTCAAAGACAAGATTAAGCAAGTTTTTATTTTTCCAGCCAAGCACTTTTTGACAGCTGAAGATAAGATTAAAAAAGTATTACCTATCATAAAAAAAGATCTAAACAAAGAAGTAGCTGCTTTACACAAAAAAGGTGAACCTTTATTTGCTGAGAGATTAAATACTAGAACTAATCATGATCTAGAAATGATAGAGCAAGTTGGATACTGTGGTGGTATAGAAAATTATTCTCGTTATTTTGATGGCAGACAGCCAGGTGATGCACCAAATAGCTTGCTTGATTATTTTCCTGATGATTTTTTGGTATTTATAGATGAATCTCATATGACTTTGCCTCAAATCGGTGGTATGTATGCTGGTGATAGAGCCCGCAAACAAAACCTGGTAGATTTTGGTTTTAGATTGCAATCTGCTTTTGATAATCGACCACTAGATATTGATGAGTTTAACAAATTACTAAAAAATACTATTTATATATCAGCTACTCCAGCTGATACTGAGCTAGACAAATCAAAGCAGGTCGTTGAGCAGCTTATCCGTCCTACTTATATAGTAGATCCTGAGATAGATATCAGGCCAAGTAAAGGTCAAATAGATGATCTGGTCAAAGAAATTCAAGCAACAACTAAAAATAAGCAACGAGTGTTGGTCACTACTCTTACTAAACGTTTAGCTGAAGATCTAACAGAGGTATTATTATCTCGCAATATTAAAGTGCAATATCTGCACTCTGAAATCAAGACTTTAGAGCGAGTAGAAATATTGCGAGATTTGAGAGCTGGTAAATATGATGTCCTAGTAGGCATAAATTTATTGCGAGAGGGCCTTGATCTTCCAGAAGTGTCTTTAGTAGCTATTTTGGATGCTGACAAAGAAGGATTTTTAAGATCAAAATCAAGTCTAGTGCAAGTCATGGGTAGAGCGGCTCGCCATCAAGATGGTCGAGTCATCATGTATGCTGATAATCAGACTGGTTCTATCATCGCCGCTATCAGAGAAACGGCTCGCCGCCGTAAGGCTCAATTAGATTATAATAAAAAATATAATACTAAGCCTCAGAGTATTTCTAAAAAAATCAAAGAAGTGCAATTCAAAGAACTAGATATCAAGAAAAATTTTAAAGACGAAATCAAAGAATTATCACCTAGTGATATTCAGGGGCTACAAGATAATCTAAGACAACAAATGGAATTAGCAGCTGATAATTGGGAGTTTGAAAAAGCTATAGAACTAAGAGACAAGTTAGATATTTTGATTAATAAAAAGTCATGATAAAAATAAGTAAACAAAAAATTCAAAATATTTTGGCAGATCCGCAAGCTGGTTTTTATTTAATAGACAAACCAAAAAGTATAAATTCTTTTAAAGCTGTGGCTATATTACGAAAAGTTTTAAATATAAAAAAAGTTGGTTTTGCTGGCACTCTAGATCCACTTGCTTCTGGTTTGTTAATCATGGCTACTGGTCAGGCTACTAAATTTATTGATGTCTTTCATAATCTACCCAAAATTTATATAGCTGATATTTTATTTGGCCAAACTTCTGATACTTATGATTTAGAAGGCGAGATAAAAATAAATAATAAAGCTCAAGAATTTGATTTAATTAAATTAAAAAATAATTTAAATAAATTTTTGGGTGAACAAGAACAACAAGCGCCAATTTATTCTGCCAAAAAAGTAGCTGGACAAAAATTACATAAATTAGCCCGAGCAGGCAAAGAAGTCACAGCGCCTACAAAAAAAATAAATATTTATAATTTAGAAATTTTAAATTTTGAATATCCTAAGGCAAAAATAAAAGTGACAGCTTCAGCTGGCACTTATATCCGTAGTTTGGCTTATGATCTAGGACAAGCTATGACCACAGGAGCGCTTTTAGCAGACTTGCGTCGTACCAAAATTGGCGATTTTGATGTAAATAATGCTTTGTTATTGGATGAAGTTTCTAAGATTACTTTACAAAAATATAAACTAGATACTAGTCAGGTTATAAAGTCTCTAGATCAATTATTTCACCAGTAATTTCTTTGGTAAAACGCTCTACATCAAAGCTAGTAAAAGCAGTCTTCTTCATTTTACGGGCAAAATCATTGAGTTCTAGAGTTCTGTCGCCCATTTTACCAGTTTTGTCTTGATATGCTTTGTTAAACTTTTCAGTGCTATATATTGAATCTTGAGAACGGTATAATTTCTCGATAATTAGCATTTGTTGTTGGGGTGATATGTATTTTGCCATAGTCTTGACGTTTTAATAATTTTATGTTAATATCTTGTAAGTTAGATTAATTATAACAGTAAATATGCCAAATAAGAAATCAGCAATCAAACACTTGAAACAAACAGCAAAGCTTACCCGAGCCAATGTTTTGGTTAAGCGTAATATTAAAGAACTTATCAAGCAAGGTGAAAAATCTATTACTAAAGGTGATATCGAGACACGAGCCAATGATCTAGTTTATAGCTTGCAAAAAGCTATTGATAAAGCAGTAAAATCTGGAGTCTTGAAACCAAATACTGGTAATCGTAAAAAAACTCGTTTTATTGCTATGCTTAAAAAAGCTGGTGTCAAAGTAGACGCTGTTAAAGCTCCTAAAAAAGCAGAAGCCAAACCATCTGAACCAGTTAAGAAAGAAGACACTAAAAAATAAATTTTACTGATCTTTGATATAAACAAATTTTCCCGCCTTTGGCGGGATTTTTTGTTTTATAAACTATTTATAACTTGAGCAAATAGGATTTTTTCTTGATCAACAGTGCTCTTAAATTTTTCATCAAGTATCAGCAATTGCTGGTATATTTTTTTTAGTTGAACCAGGTCATACATTTTGCTTTGAGTCATAGCTTTTTCAGCTACCAAGCTAGGTATTTTTAAAGCTTGAGCCAAAGCACCAGGATATTTTATCTGATTTTCTAAAGATTTAGCTTTTATCAAAATTCTGTACTGGCGAGTGACCATAGTCAAAATATATTGAGAATTAACACCGTTGTTTATCTGATCTTCGAGCATTTTGAGGGCCAGAGCTTTATCTTTGTTTCCTAAAGCATCTACAAAATTAAAAATATTTTCATCTATCTTGGCTTGGACTAGAGTTTTTACATCTTGATCTGTAATATCTTTATCACAATAGTTTAATAATTTATTTATTTCTTGATAGAGCTGCCAAAGATTATTTCCAACATAGCTAATCAAGACATCAATTGCTTGGGGAGTGATATTTTTGTTTTGATTAGCCACTTGACGTTCTATCCATTTTTTAATTTCTAGTGGTTTGAGATTTATAAACTCCTCGACAAATTTGAATTTTTTTAGAGCCTTGAAAAGCTTGAGACGAGAATCTACTTTGCCAGTTTGCCAAAAAACTAGATAGTTTTCTTCTGTAGTATCTTCTTGTTTGTTTAAATATTTTATAAGCTCATCTTGCCAATCTTTTAGCTTGCGATTGGAAAAAATATTTTTGATAATAATTAGTTTTTTGTCAGCCAAAAATCCTTGAGCTCTGATAGCCTGCCAAAAATCATCAGCTGAGATAAATTCAGCGTCTAGAGTTTGTATATTGTGAGCATTTTTATCAACCTTGTCTTGAAATTTTTGCTCAATAGCTTTTATCTTTTGGCAAGCTCGAAATGAGTCTTCACCATAGTAGAAAAAAATCATAGTTTTTCCAAATTTCCCCAAGTGCGACCAACTTCGATATCTACCACTAGTGGTACAGATAATTTATAGATATCTTCCATGGTAGTTTTGACGAACTTAGCTACTTTTTTAATTGAGTTTTTTGGCACTTCTAGTACTAATTCATCGTGCACTTGTAGGACTATTTTAGACTTTGCATCAATTTTTGGCAAGTCTTGGTATATTTTGATCATAGCTAGTTTCATCAGATCTGCAGCTGTACCCTGGATAGGCATATTGATAGCCATGCGTTCGGCTTGAGCTTTGAGCATAGGCATATAAGAATTGATATCTGGTAGATAGCGCCGGCGACCAAACAAAGTTTGGACAAAGCCATGGCGATGAGCAAAAGCTTTGGTATTTTTTATATAATCATCTATTTTTTTGTAAACTGTAAAGTATTTTGTAATAAATTCTTTAGCTTCATTGCGGTTCATATCAGTACGTTGAGCTAGTCCAGTAGAACCCAAACCATAGAGTACACCAAAATTTACTTCTTTGGCAGTCCGACGTGTTTCTTTGGTAACATCTTTTAGATCTATCTTATGTATTTCAGCGGCTGTACGAGCATGAATATCTTCCTTATTCTTAAAAGCTTTCATCATTTTAGGATCTTTGGAAATAGCAGCTGCTAGTCGTAGCTCAATTTGAGAATAATCAGCTGACAGTAAGACATGATTGCGTGGTGCCACAAAAGCCTTACGAATCTCGCGACCCAAAGCAGTCCGGATAGGGATATTTTGTAGATTTGGATCAGAAGAAGACAAACGACCAGTAATAGTAACTGTCTGGTTGAAGCTAGTATGGACTCGCTTTGTGTTTTTGTTACATAATTCAGGCAGAGCATTGATATAAGTAGATTGTAGTTTGGCTAGTTCTCTGTATTCTATAATTAGTGGAATGATATCATGTTTGTTTTTTAGTTTTTCAAGTTCTGAAGCTGCAGTGGATAGACCGGTCTTGGTTTTTTTGATGCCGTCGGCACTGATTTCTAAATTTTCAAATAAAATTTCCTTAAGTTGCTTAGGAGAAGCAATATTAAACTCTTGTCCAGATAATTTATATATTTTGCTAGTTATTTTTTTGATATTAGAAGCAAATTCTTTGGACATGATTTTTAAGAAATCAGTATCTAATGCAATGCCATTAAGTTCCATATCAGCTAAAGCTGGAATAAGTGGTATTTCAATCTGTTGTAATAGTTCAAAATTTTTATTGTCTTTAGTTAGTGGTAATAATTTTTGATATAAACGCAGCGTGATATCTACATCTTCTACTCCATACCAAGCCAATCTATCTAGAGGGATAGCTTTGATATCTAGGGCTTTTTTATTTTTAGGCTTTTCGTCAAACAAGTCTATAAGTTTAAGTTTTTTGTAACCAAGATAGCTAAAAGCCAGCTCTTCTAGGCGTAAACCTCGGCTAGGATTGATCAAATAAGCAGCTAATATAGTATCAAAAGCAATACCGTTTAATTCTATGTCTAGAGTTTTAAAAACTTTATAATCAAATTTTAGGTTATGCCCAATTTTTTTGATTTTATTATCTTCTAAGATTGGTTTTAGTTTGCCTAGAGCTTCTTGTTTTAAATCTTTATTAGACAAATTAATATAATAGCCATGTTGTTTTTTCCAAGCAAAAGAAATGCCTAAAATTTCTTCAGTCAAGACATCTAGCCCAGAAGTTTCTGTATCTATAGAGATTAATTTTTGTTGTTTTAATTCTTGTAAAAATTTAGCAAAATCAGGTCTTGAGTTTATTAATTTATAATCAAAACCTTTTTTAGAAAAAATTTCATTAGTATTTTGCTTAGCCTCTTTGTGTGGAATACGATTTAGTAAAGAATTAAATTCAAATTTTTTGAAAATTTCGTAAACTTCTTCAGGATCAAAGTCAGAAAATTTTGCCTGTTCTAATTTCCACTTGATAGACACATCCTGGACAATAGTAACTAGCTCTTTACTCTCAAAAGCTTCTTTTTTTTGCTCTGATAATAATTTTTTAGTTCTGTCTTTGGAAATTTTATCTAGATTTTTATAAACATCTTCTAGATTACCAAATTCTTTGATAAGATCAGTGGCTCCTTTGAGACCAATCCCAGCCACACCTTTGATATTGTCAGAACTATCACCCATGATTGCTTTCATATCTATAAGCTGATCTGGATTAAGACCATAGCGTTCGACTACTGCAGTTTTGTCATAAATAATTGTATCATTAAAACCACGTTTCAAAGTCATGACTTTGACGCGGCCATTGACTAATTGCAAAGTGTCCAAATCTCCCGTTACTATAATAGTTTCTACGTCTTCATGATTTTTATAAGTCTGAGCCGCTATTGTGCCTATTATATCATCAGCTTCAAAACCTTTTTTTGTGAGAATAGGAATATTAAAAGCTTCTAAAATTTCATAAGCCAAGGGGATTTGATCATAAAATTCATCAGCTTGTTTTACTCGCTGAGCTTTGTATTCTTCATATTGTTCATGACGAAAAGTACCACCAGCTACATCAAAAGAAGCTATTAGATAATCTGGTTTTATTTCTTTGATAATATTGAGGAGTAAAGAGGTATATCCAAAAACTGCATTGACCATAATGCCGTCTTTGGTACTCAAAGGAGGTACTGCATGCCAAGCTCTATGTAACAATGCATGACTATCTATAACAACTAGTTTTTTGGTCTTTTTGCCCATATTTTGTCTGAAATAAGTATATTAATAATATCATTTATAGCATATAAAACAAGGGTAAATACTTGACTTTTTAGCTGTTTTCTATATAATATGTAGCGTATATATAAGCGAGTGCCTCCCTACGCTAAAGCTTCGGAAGGCAGGTAGTTTATTCCAGTTATATTATTTATACAAGCGAGTGTAGTTCAGTTGGCTAGAACGTTTCCTTGCCAAGGAAAAGGTCGCCGGTTCGAATCCGGTCACTCGCTCCAGTTTGAGAACGTGCCGGCGTGGTGGAATTGGTAGACACGCAGGACTTAAAATCCTGTGGCCATTGGCCGTATCGGTTCAAGTCCGATCGCCGGTACCACAAACTATTCGCTTCGCTCAAGTTCGTGGCACGCCATTCAAGCTTTTAGCTTGTTTTTGTTTTATCACGTGGACGCTCGCGTCTTTACGTGATTTTTTATTTGCCATAGCTAAAAAATTATGATAATTTAGAATAGTTCTTTGTACCTTTGCAAGGAGGATGAACGTGAGTGGTAGTCAAAATGATGCCGCAACCAAGAAGTATGTCAAGTACCACAAACTGTTGTCTGAAGCCGAACGACACGGCCGTATCGATGGCCGTTATCGTTGCCCGGTCTGCGGGATGCGATACATGACTTTTGACGAAGCTGATGCTTGCTGCAAACTTCCTCAAGAAGAATCAAATCAAGGCTCGACTGAATAGTCGGGCTTTTTTGTATCAAAAAAATCTCGCATTGCGAGATGGAGGCCACGGGCGGAATCGAACCGCCGAATAGAGGTTTTGCAGACCCCTGCCTTACCACTTGGCTACGTGGCCTTGAGGATAATAATTTAGCAGACTTTTATATTTTAGGCAAGTTTGAGTTTTTTTAGTTCTTTTAGTAAAATAGGATGCATTTTTTTGTTACTAGCTAAGATACTTTTTGAATTTTTAATCCAAGGTTTATTTTTCCAGTCAGTCAATGTAGCACCAGCTTCTTGCAACAAAATAATTCCAGCAGCCACATCCCATATGTGTGGGTTTTTTACCATATAAGCGTCAAGATAACCACCAGCTGTCAGAGCCATTTGTAAACTAGTACAATAAAAATTTCTAGTCCGATGAACCGTCTTTTGAAAATGATAATACATTTTGAATATTTTTTTGGTATCATCTGAAGAAGTACCGTGGTTGTAACCAATGATATATTTTTTTATATTTTGTTCTTGAGATATTTTGAGTTTAGTTTTATTTTTATAAGCTCCTTGATTTTTGATAGCCCAATACATTTCGTCTAAAATCGGACAATAGGTCACGCCAAGCACTACTTCTTTTTTATAAAACAAGCTAATAGATACCGCCCAAAACGGATTATGATTTGTAAAATTAGAAGTACCATCTAAGGGATCGATAGTCCAAAAATAATCACTATGATTATCTATTAATCCCTTTTCCTCAGAAAGTACAGTATATTTGGGAAAATGTTTTTTTAACTTAGTTAAAATAATTTTTTCAGATTTTTTATCACAATAAGTAACTATTTCATCGCCATTTTTTAGTTTACCACCACCTATTTTCCAATTAAAAAATTCTGGTTTCAAAAATTTACTCGCACTTCGGACAGCTTGTTTAGCTATTTTTAATTCGGTTTCATACATAGCTTATATTATAGCAAGTTTAAAAGAAAAAATCATCTTACTTGATGATTTTTTCGTTGATAAATTTGATGACCGCTTGATTGGCCAATAAATTTTGAAGATAAGTACGATATTCTGGTTGTTTAATATTTTGCATTGCCTGAGGGTTGTCTTTGTACATTTCTTCTTGCTTAGTCAGTTCTGCATCAATTTCTTTATCACTGATATTAATTTTTTCTTCGTCAGAGATTTGTCGCAAAATTAGAGCCCCTTTGATACGCTCAATAGCCTGAGGTTCAAAATCTTTTTGTAAATCTTCTTTGGTTTTTTTGATAGATTTTAAATATCCATCCATATCCATACCTTGTTGTTCAATATTATGTTCTAATTCATGTATCATTTTATGTATTTCGTTATGGATCAAGATTTCAGGAATATCAGCCAGCTCAGAAGCATCAATAATAGTCTTGATAGCTTCGGCTTCTACTCGCTGTTGTTCTTTGGTGTCTTTATCTTGGGTAATATTCTCGGTTAATTGTTTTTTAAATTTATCTAAACTTTCAAAACCAATAGTTTTTGCAAAAGCATCATCTAGTTTTGGCAGATCTCTTTCATATACTTCAAGTATCTTGACTGCAAACTCATGTTTTTTACCAGCTAAGTTGCTTTGAAAATATTTGTCAGGAAATTTGAGAGAAAACTTTTTATCTTCTCCTTTTTTCATACCAATTAAATTATCTTCAAAACCAGGGATCATATTTCCCTCACCAATCACAATCGGATATTTACTATGTTTGCCACCTTCGATGACAACTTTATCAAAAGTAACTTCAAAATCAATTTCTGCTTTGCTACCCTTAGCAATAGCCTTGTCAGTTATTTTTTCTTTGACATTCATATCTTGGAGTTCTTGGATAGTTTTTTCTATCTCTTCATCTGTTGCTTTGACTGATTGTTTTTTTATAGACAGATCTTGCCATTTTCCCAAAGTAATTTTTGGTAATAAAGCAACAGTTGCTTTATAAACTATAGGGTTATTGGGAGCAATTTTTTCAACATTGATCTGAGGTTGTCCGATAGTTTGTAATTTTTCTTGAGTTACAGCTTTAAAATAAGTTTCAGACACAACACTATCTACAGCAGCTTGTAGAATAGCCATTTCTCCAAATTTGCTTTTGATCAAATCATAAGGAGCTTTACCTGGACGAAATCCAGGAATTTTATTTTTTTCAGCAATTTGATTAGCAGCTTTGTCTAAATGAGGTTTGATTTCTTCAAGAGACACTTCAATAGTCAATTCAATTTGGCTTTTGTCTAGGTCTTTTTTGGTGATTTTCATAATAATTTATATTAAGTAAGTTTAAGCAAAAATAATAATAATTAGTAATAGAGCAACAACATTCAAAATTTTAATCATAGGATTGATAGCTGGACCAGCTGTGTCCTTGTAGGGATCACCAACTGTGTCACCAGTTACAGCAGCTTTATGAGCTTCAGAACCTTTGCCACCATGATTACCATTTTCAATATATTTCTTGGCATTGTCCCAAGCACCTCCACCAGATGTCATAGAAATAGCAATAAAGATACCAGTTACGATACTACCAACTAGAGTACCGCCCAAGACCAGTAAGCCAGCTTCTAAGCTAACAAATTTACCAAAAATAATCATTATCAAAATAGGTACCAAGACTGGGATCAAAGCTGGTACAATCATTTGTTTCAACGCTCCTTTAGTCACAATATCAACAGCTGCTTCATAGTCTGGTTTTTCAGTACCCTGCATAATACCAGGTTTGGCTTTGAATTGACGTCTAACTTCTTTGACAACATAGCCAGCAGTTTTACCAACAGCTTCCATAGATAGGGCTCCAAAGAAATATGGTAATAGACCGCCAATAAATAGACCAGCTAAGACATATGGATTTTCTAAGGTAAATGAAAATGATTGACCAAAGTGCAAGAGGTCTTGAGTATAAGCAGCAAACAATACTAGAGCAGCTAATCCTGCAGAAGCAATAGCATATCCTTTGGTTACAGCTTTTGTTGTATTACCGACTGAGTCTAGAGGATCAGTAATATTACGAACAGAGTCATCTAGTTCAGCCATTTCAGCAATACCACCAGCATTGTCAGTGATTGGTCCATAGGCATCGATAGTGACTATAATACCAGCTAGAGACAACATGCTCATAGCAGCAATAGCAATCCCATAAAGTCCAGCCAATTGGAAAGCTACGATAATACCAGCTACAATTACCAAAATTGGCCAAGCAGTAGATTTCATACTAATAGCCAAACCTTGGATGATGTTTGTGCCATGACCAGTTTCAGAAGCTTTGGCAATTGATTTGACTGGTTTGTATCTATCTGAAGTATAATACTCTGTAATCCAAACGATAAAAGCAGTTACTACTAGACCAACTAAACTAGCATAGTAAATATTCATATAGTTGGCAGTCACTAGATCGGACATCATGTATTTTGTTACAAAGAAAAAGCCAACTACAGTCAAAACACCAGCTGCTATCAAACCTTTGTATAGAGCTTTCATAATGCCATTATTTTTTTGGATTTCTTCAACTGATTGATTTTTTTTGAGACGGATAAAAGCTAAACTAACTAAAGAAGTAACAATCGCTACAGCGCCAAGGGCTAGAGGATAAAGCACAGCATTGTCAAAATCAACAAAAGTCAAAGAACCTAGTAACATAGCAGCTACAAGTGTGACTGCATAGGTTTCAAACAGATCTGCAGCCATGCCAGCGCAGTCACCAACATTGTCACCAACATTGTCAGCAATCACAGCTGGGTTACGAGGGTCATCTTCTGGGATGCCAGCTTCGACTTTTCCAACTAGGTCAGCTCCAACATCAGCAGCCTTGGTAAAAATACCACCACCAAGTCTAGCAAAGACAGAAATAAGACTTCCACCAAATCCTAAACCAATCAAGTGTTTGACAGTAACAGCTGGGATAAGATACATCCCTGCTACACCAAGTAATGCTAAGCCCACGACAAGCATACCAGTCACTGCACCGCCCAAGACGGCTAATTTCATAGCTGGTTGGATTCCCTTTTTGGCAGCTTCAGCTGTCCGGACATTGGTACGTACAGAGATATTCATACCAATGATACCAGCTGCAGCAGATAAAACAGCTCCTATCAAAAAGGCAATAGCTGTATACCAATCAACTACAAAACCCAGAACAATAAATAAAGCAATAGCTAGGTAAGCAATAGTTTTGTATTGACGACTTAGATAAGCTTTGGCGCCAGCTTGGATAGCGTCAGCAATCGCTTTCATTTTTTCATCACCTCTAGGTTTTTTGAGAATTTTTTGGATTAAAATCACTCCAAAAATGATAGAGATGACAGATGCTAAAATAGCAAGTAAAATAATGTGTGACATAATTTTGTAAATTATAGTTATTTTTTAGTTGTAGTTTTTTTCTTCTTTGGTTTTTCTTCTTTAACTTCTTCAGCTACTTCATCTTTCTCTTCAGTTTTATCTTCTTTTTCTTCTTTGTCTATTTTTCCTTCAGAGTTAGGAGAGATAATATCAATCTTCCAGCCAGATAGCTTGGCAGCTAGACGAGCATTTTGTCCACTCTTACCAATTGCCAGAGACAATTGATCGTCATGAACCATGACAGAAGCAGTACTATTTTCTTCGTCAGTTTCAATTTTATCAATTTCAGCTGGACTCAAAGCATTGGCAATAAAAGTCTTAATATCTTCATCCCATTCAATAATGTCTATTTTTTCACCACCTAGTTCGTTGATTACTGTTTGGACTCGAGAGCCTTTTTGACCAACACAAGAGCCAACTGGATCTATGTTTTCTTCAGTAGCAGTTACTGCAATTTTAGAACGACTTCCTGCTTCACGAGCAATGCCTTTTATCTCTACTGAGCCAGCGGCTATTTCTGGTACTTCAGTGGCAAATAATTCACGGACAATTTCTGGGTGAGTACGAGATAAGACAATTTCTGGTCCTTTGTTTGTCATATGCACCTGGACAATAAAAAAGTTGAGGCGAGTACCAATATTGTATCCTTCACTACGTATTTGCTCTTCTGGTGGTAGGACACCATTGGCTTTGCCAAGATCGACAATAAAGCGACGACCTTCTTTTCTTTGGATTGTGCCAAGTACAAGTTCATTTTCTTTGTCTTTGTATTCAGAAAATATATGGTCACGCTCAGCTTCACGTAGACGCTGGACAATGACTTGTTTGGCAGTCTGAGCTGCCATACGTCCGTATTCTTCTGGGACTTCTAGTTTTGTTTCGATGATGTCGCCGATTTTATAATCTGGATTTATTTCCAGTGCTTCAGAGATCATAATTTCAGCACGAGTATTAAATTTTTTGATAATGTCTTCTTCAGGAATTTCCTCGCCAGCTTCACGTTTTTCGCGTTGAGCTTCGAGTAATTTTTCCTCTTCTTCCAAATCAACATCTTCTACTACAGTTTTTACATCAAAAACAGCTGTCTGAGCATTATCAGCATTGAAGACAACTTTGATATTTTGATCTTTGTTACCAAATTCTTTGCGGTAGGCGGCTGCTAGGGCTGCCTCTATAGCAGAAATAACTGCTTCCATTGAAAGGTTTTTTTCCTCGCAAATCTGTTTGATGGCTGTAGCAATACTTTTGTCGTTTGCCATTTTATTAAAATTTACTTATAAAAATAAGCTAGTTTAATAAACTAGCTTAATGTAACAATAGTCTAGCTTATTTAGGTAAAAAAGTCAATATTATATCAAAAATCTCTTGATCTTAGCTTTTTTATAGCTTAGCTCTATAGCACAGATTTCTATTTCAAAATATTCAGGTAAGTCCATTTCTTGCTGTAAGACATAATAGGCTTGCTGGATATTTATCAATTTTTTGGGACTAATACATTCTTCACCCCAACCAAATTTGTCATTGCAGCGGGTTTTTACTTCTACTACTAATATTTGTTTATTTTTTTCTAAAACAAGATCTAGTTCACCTAAAACAGTCCAGAAATTTTGCTGGATTATTTTATAGCCTAAATTTTCATAGTATCTGACGGCAATATTTTCACCGCGAGTGCCTAGAGATTTTTTGTACATAAAAAACAGGTTAATGATCTTGCCTGTTTTTATAAATGTCATCCCCGCGTAGGCGGGGATCTAGTAAATTAAATTTCTGGATCCTCAGGTCAAGCCCGAGGATGACTCTGTCATTTTTTCTTTGGTAACCATTTATCAAAAGCTTCTTTAGATTGTTTAGCTTCTTGTTTTTTAGGAATAACTCTAAATAAGTAAACAATAATAAATATTAACCAAATAAATATTATTATTAGCCATAGAAATAGCCAGGCTCGAGAACTTAAATAAATAGCTCTAACTTCTCGGAAGTAAAACAATAATAAGCCAACCAAGCCAGTAGTCCAACCCCAGACTTGCAATTTGCGCCAAAAGTTTTTGACAATAGCTTGTTTTTTGGCATATTTGATGCCAGCAATGATAGCCACAATCAAAGCACTAATAAAAATGACTAATAAGAAAATTCTCATGCCCCAAGAAAAGCCTGCTGGCGGCAAACGATAAAATAAATATGACCAATCTAATAATTTATCTAAATTCATAAGAATATATTAAGAAATTTTTGATATTTTGTCAATTAAAATACCCCCACTGTCTCATAAATTCGACATCTCCCCCTAGTCTAGGGGGAGAAAAAGAGGGGGTATTTATTGTTTTATGAATATTAAGCCAAAATGATAATTACCAGCTTTGAATTCTTGTTCTAGGGATAGATTGAGTTTTACTGCATGAGCATTGAGTTGAGCTGGGTCAACTTTCATTTCTTTTGGTGGGGCAAAGCCAGGAGCATTATCACTCCAATCAATAATCAACAATTTTCCTCCTGGTTTTAAAAGTCTAGTAGCTTCAGTCATCATTTCAAAATGTTTTTTGGATTGGAATAAAACATTGACTAGCATAGCATGATCTAGAGAGGCTTCATTGATTTTGGCAGCACCTACTATTTCTAGATTGCTCCAAACTGCTTTTACATTATTAAAGCCAGTCATGCGAGCTTTTGATTCTATATCAGATAATGAGCTCTTCATGATATCTACAGCATAGACTTGGCCACGGTCACCTACCAAACGAGCTGTCTGGATGGTAAACATACCACCACCAGCCCCAAGATCAGCTACTATTTGACCAGGTTGTATTTCCAATACTTCTTGGAGTATTTTCCCAGCATCAAGTAATTCACTTTTACCAAAGGTTTGTTCTTGAGTCTGATTTTGTTGTTGAGTCATCTGAGGAGCAGGTGGAGCTTGAGGAGCAGGATTAGCTGGATTTGTTAGATTAGTTCTATCAGGAGCCACACCTTGATTGGCTAGTTGATTGGAAGTAGCTTGACCTGGGTTTATTTTACTAACAGGATTAGGAATTTGTGGTCCAGGCGGTGGAGTAGTATTGGTATTATCAATGTCCATAGTAGCTGGTTCAGTATTATTAAGTTGTTGGTTATTATCAAGCATAAATTTAGTTTATTTATCTTGTTTTTATTATAACATATCTTTATTGAATAATCACTAGAAAAAAGGTATTATTAATGTATAATAATATATATGTCAATGACCGGCTTAAAGCAATATGAAACATGTAAAGCTTGGCGTGATAAATTTTTTTATCCTTTATCTTGTTTGATAGCCAAGACTGGTATCACCCCTAATCAAATTAGTTTGTTTGGTTTGGTAATTTTATTTGGTTTTGTCTATTATATTGATACTAATTTAAAACTATCTTTGTTATTTTTAGTTGTTCATTTATTATTGGATGGTCTAGATGGAGCAGTGGCTCGTCTAACAAAACAAGACAATACAGCTGGTGAAGTTATGGATACTTTTGTAGATTATACTGGGATGTTTATAATTGTTTGGACTTTAGGACTTTATGGATACGTAGACCCTAGTCTAGGATTATTGTATGTATTTTTGTATGTTGTTATGATTTGCCTAGTGATTATACGTTATTTATTAAGAATAAAACCACGTTTTGTTTTACGAACCAAATATATTGTTTATGCATTATTTGCTTGGCTAGTATTTACTTCTCAAAATTACCTCAATGACGCTTTGTTTCTTTTTTCTATTTTTATGATACCAGTTATAGTAAATAGTTTTTTGAAAGTAAACTATAAATTAAAATCTAAAAAATTTAAAATTAAAGATTATTAAATGTGGATTTATATTTTAAAATTGCTTTGGCTATTTTTACCAGCTGGTTTTGCCAACATGGCACCAGTTCTTTTTAGACGTATCAATTTTTTGAATTATCCAGTTGATAACGGAAAGCTTTTTAATGGTAAACGTATTTTTGGTGGCCACAAAACTTGGCGAGGCTTATTTTTTGGTGTAGTGTCTGCTTTAATAATTGTTTATATTCAGCAACTGCTCTATCCTTATGTCCAATCTATTACTATGCTTGATTATCAGCAGAGTAATATTTGGTTGTTGGGATTATTGTTAGCTGCTGGTGCTTTATTAGGTGATTTGGTGCGTAGTTTTTTTAAACGACGTGTTAATGTTATGCCTGGTGAACCCTGGCCTCCATTTGATCAGTTAGATTGGATGGTTGGTTCTTTATTTTGTATTTCTTTTTATATCAAATTATCATGGGATATATGGCTGGTATCTTTGGTTTTAGCTTTGATTTTGCATCCAGCTGTAAACTATTTAGCATTTTTATTAAAATTACAAAAAGGTAGATTATAATATGTGTGGAATTATTGGTTATATTGGTAACAAACAAACAGCCCCCCTACTTTTGGAGGGCTTAAAAAAACTTGAATATCGTGGCTATGATAGTGCGGGTCTTTGTGTAATTGGCGATGATAAATTAAAAGTTATCAAAAAAAAGGGTAATATTTCAGCTTTAGCTAAAGAAGTGAAGTTAGACAAAATGTCTGGTACTATTGGTATTGCTCATACTCGATGGGCTACTCATGGTGAACCCAACGAGCAAAATGCTCATCCTCATCTAGATACTAGTCAAAAAATTGCTATAGTTCACAATGGTATTATTGAAAATTATCAAGCTCTCAAAGAATTATTGATCAAAGACGGAGTTAAACTTAGTTCTGAAACAGATTCAGAAATTGTAGCTCATCTGATAGCCAAGTTTTATCAAAAAGATTTTGAAAAAGCAGTTTGTCAAGCTTTAGAGTTGATTGAAGGAGCTTTTGGCATAGCTATTATTCATCGAGATGAAGAAAAAATAATAGCGGCTCGTCGTGGCTCACCCTTGATCATTGGTTTGGGGGACGGAGAGATGTTTGTAGCTTCTGATGTACCAGCTATTTTGAAATATACCAAAAAAGTTATTTACCTCAATGATAATGAAATGGCTGTTATCACCAAGGACAATTATGTTATCAAAAATTTGTCAGGTGAAAAGATAGATAAAAAAATAGAAGAAATAAAATGGAATGTTGAGCAAATGGAGAAAAAAGGCTATAAGCATTTTATGCTCAAAGAAATCATGGAACAGCCGGCTGCTATTGCCAATACTATTCGTGGTCGTATCAAAGATGGTCAGATCAAACTAACAATTGATTTTGATATCACCAAAATACAGCGTATCATGATCACAGCCTGTGGTACTAGTTGGCATTCTGCCTTGATTGGTAAATATATTTTGCAACAAATTGCTGAGATACCAACTGAAGTAGATTATGCTTCTGAATTTCGTTATCGCAATCCTATCTTGACTGACAAAGACATGCTTATAGCTATGTCTCAATCTGGTGAGACAGCTGATACTCTAGCAGCTTTGCGGGAAGCCAAAGAAAAAAATGCCAAGACTCTAGGTATAGTTAATGTAGTTGGTTCGACTATTACTCGAGAAGTAGATTCTGGAATATATCTGCATGTTGGTCCAGAAATTGGTGTAGCTAGTACAAAAGCTTTTACTTCACAAGTTGTAGCTTTGCTGATTTTAGCTTTTTATATTAGACAAACCAAAGGCCTAGAACTAGATCAGAAGATTTTGAATAATTTGAAAGATTTGCCAAATCATATTGAGCAAGTTTTGAAAACCGAAGACAAAGTTAAGAAAATAGCCAGGCAATTCAAAGACATAAACAATTTTTTATATTTAGGCAGAGGACTTAGTTTTCCTGTAGCTTTAGAAGGAGCTCTCAAGCTCAAAGAAATTTCTTATATTCATGCTGAAGGTTATCCAGCGGCTGAGATCAAACATGGTCCGATTGCTTTGATAGACAAAAACATGCCAGTAGTTTTTGTAGCTACTAAAAATAATCTATCGCAAAAGATCATTGCCAATATGCAAGAAGTCAAAGCTCGTGATGGTCGTATTATCGCTATAGTAAATAATGCCACCCCAGAAATCAAAGACCTGGCAGAATATATTATTATAGTCCCAGAGGTAGATGATATTTTGTCACCAGTAATCAATGTCATACCATTGCAATTATTAGCTTATCATATTGCTGACATGAAAGGCTTAGATGTAGACAAGCCCCGCAATCTTGCTAAGTCAGTGACTGTTGAATAATTTTTTATATTGACAGTTTTTTTAGATAATGTAAGATACGATTGTTTGTAGTTCATCCCAATGTGCCAAGGAGGCAAAGAATGCATATCTCAAAAACAACTCCTTTCATTTTGATGAAGGGATCTTCCCTGAGCGTTCCTCGTGGTATTAAGACCGGCACGCGATCTGATGGTGTTTGTCAGGTACCACTCAAGATGGTTGAGGCCATTTCCAATGTTTATGATTTCATCGAGCTACAAGAGGTTGCCGCAGAAGTGATCATTCTGCACATCCCTGCTGAAGCAGTAGATCGCGAGGGTGACGTCAAAGTCATTTCTGTTGATTTTGACAGAGGAGTAGCTCACTCTGAGATCGCCTAATTTTTTTCAAAAAAATACAACAGAGATTTCTTATTTAGAGTCTCTGTTTTTATTTTAATAAAAAATAGGGTGAGACGATATAGTATTTCTACTTAATCATCTCACCCCTGGCCAGGAGCCAACAATGCAATGAGCAACTCGCGGAATCATGAATCGTTTCATGATATCATCCTCCTGTGTGTAATTATATTTTATAATTTTGAAAGTACACTGTCAAATAAAAAACACCCATCACAAGGATGAGTATTTTTTGGTGACCCCACGGGGAATCGAACCCCGGTTGCCAGGATGAAAACCTGAAGTCCTAACCACTAGACGATGGGGCCAAGAAATACAACGCTCAATAGCATAGCTAAAAATTAGGAAAAAGTCAACCCTATTTAACTAGTTCTAGATATATTCCAGAAATAATCATAAATACTTTTGATACCACTATATATCAAATCGTGTTTGATCATAACTATAAATGGAGGATTGCCAGAAAAGTGAAATATTTTATTTTCAATAATCCATAACGAAGCTTCAAATTTTATATCACTTGGCAATTCCCGAATTTCAATATTCTGGTTTTTTATTTTATATTCAGCTACACTTTTTAGTGATCCAGCTGGTACTAGGCTTTTAGTAAAAATTTGTTTATTTTTTTTGGCAGCCAACATAATTTTTGAAAAATTTTCTGAATATATTTTGGCATAATTACCGGACCCAGGACTATCTATAGTATAGATAGTTGATTTCTTTTTTAAATTAGCAATATTTTTTTCAATAAAATTTTTGATGCCAGTTTTTGTATCAAAAGTCTTAGAATAAGGAAAGTGTGCTTCTGATCTATACAGATCATTGAGTAGGTCGCTGAGTTGTTCTGCAACAACTGTTTTGTGAACAAAAGATTCTTTAAGTGTTTGAGGAGATTCAATCCAATAATATGTCTTACCTCGATAGACATGGGTAGTAAGTAGCTTATTATTAGCCAATTTATCCAAAATACTTATAGCAGTAGTACGGGGGATATCAGATTTTTTGGCTATTTGAGCAGCTGTAGCTTCACCTAATTGAGTCAAAGCAGTATAAACCTTGATTTCATTGTTATTAAAGCCCAATTCTTTTAGGTTGTTTTTTATTTCTTTGATCATATATTTATGGTTGTTGTCGAAAAAATTCGACAGTTTATTATATTTTTGAAGCTAATACTAGCTAAAAAACAATAATTTATCAAAAAATTGACTAAAAATAGTTCAAAATCTCTTATTTATATAATAATACAAACATAGTACATTGACAAATCTATCACCCAATACAAGGAGGCAAGATCATGTCAGTCACCTATGTTTATCCTGGTAGCTTTTGCCCGCCGACTTTTGGGCATTTGGCTATTGTTCGTAAAGCAGCAGTCATGTTGCCAGAACTAGTTATCATTTGCTCGAGAAATCCTCAAAAAAATGGTAGCTGGTTTACAGCCGAAGAATGCAAACAACTTTGGCAAAGCTATGACTTGCCAAGCAATGTCAAAGTCAAGGTTTTTGGTGAAGGCAAATACGATCTATCACAACTGGTGATGATCAGAGGTATTCGCGATCACAATGACCTGCAACATGAAACAGAAGTTATGCTTCTCAATAGCCAAGAGTATGGCATTGATAAGTATCTCTACCTGATCAGTGACGAGCAACACAACGGCATTTCTTCTTCCAAAGTCAGGCAACTAGCCACAGAATTGGCTTTGGAAGAATTGAGTCAATTTGTATCGCCACTAGTCATCAGTGCTTTGCTTGAGAAAGTGCTAATGATCAACAATCTCTTTCTAGTAGTTGGTAAGCCTGGTTCTGGTAAATCTACTTTTTTGCAGATGCTAAGTGAAGAATCTACTAGTAATGTGCATATCAACACTGATGATTTCAATGATCAGTTAAAGCCATTACTGGAAAAGAGATTTCCAGGACAGGATCTAGTACAGCTAGCTCTAGAACGTGAAGAAGAGCTCAAGGCTGTCATCAAAGAGCCTTGGATGGATTTACTCAAACAAGCTTTGCGAGCTGTGCCTCAGCATAGCAATGTCTTTGTTGAAGTCCCCTATGGCATGCAGGCCGATAAAATGTTTTGGCGTTTTATCGGTGGCAAAGTCATCTATGTGGGTTGTCAGGATGAATCTCAAAATCTGCGCAGGGTCAATGGGAGAGGTACTCCTAGACTGGCAGCTTTTATTGACAAGATTCCTGGCTGGCAACAGACAGTAGACATTGTTAGACAACATCGACTGTTTCTGCAGTGCATTGACTCGAGTGGTTCGCTTGAAGATCTGAGATCTCAAGCTAGACAAGGAGTCCATCATGGAAGATCTTTTTGCTAGAATCGTACTTGGTCATCTAGTAGGTGACTATCTCCTGCAAACCAAAGCCATGGCTCTCAACAAGTCAGTCAAAGGCTGGAAGGGTGCAGGATGGTGCACTTGGCACTGTCTGGTTTATACCCTTAGTGTTTGTCTATTCTTATGGAATTTCCATCCTTGGCTCATGGCTTTAGTATTCTTGAGTCATTGGCCTTTGGATAGATGGTCTTGGGGTGCAAAATGGCTAGACATGATCAGAGGTAGGAATTTTGTCAAAGCATGGCAATCATCTGATCAATATCGGGAAATTGATATTGCTTTTTCCTGTCTAGTCTATGCGGTGGTAGACAATACTATGCATTTGCTAGCCCTCTGGGGTATTAGCAAATTGCTATAGTACAAACGGACTCAAAATTTTGAGTCCGTTTTTAAATAATCTGTCCTTTGTTAGCTGGAAAAGTGACAGCATCAGTGATATCTGTCTTACCAGAGATAAATTGTAATATTCTAGACATACCAAAGCCACAGCCAGCGTGGGGTACAGCACCGTTGGTTTTGATTTTATCAATATACCATTCAAAGTCAGATATATCTCCACCCTTTTTCTCTAAGCGTTTGTACATCTTGGAGTTTTTTAATCTATTAATCAGTTCATCAAGTGTATGAACTCTGGCAGCCGCACCGACTGACTCGCCACCAAAGGGCAAGATACAATCAGAGCTCAAGACTCTACCAGGATTATCTTTGGAAGGTAGCATGTTGAAAAATTTTTCTACTTCGATATCTTGATGTTCTGGATACATTGGGTCAGGATAATGGGTAATAAATAACGGTTGATTTCCAACCGTTGCAATTAATAATTTTTCTCGTTGACTGGAGATATCATCTCCCCATCTGATATCTTCGCCAAGCTCTTGAAGCTTTTTTATCGCTTGGTCATAAGTAAAGCGATGAAATTTTGCTGGACAAGATTTGAGTCTTTTCAAATCTTGGTCACTAAGACCAAATTTTTCTTTGGCCTGTGGTTGATCAGCTACTGCCTGGGCTACATGATGAATCAGGCTTTCGATATAAGATAATAAATCTTCAAAATTACCAGCAAATTCTATTTCCATCATAGTGAACTCTGTTAGATGGCGACTGTCTATTTTTGGTTCAGCTCGAAATGATGGACCAACACAATATACTTTGTCTAAACTAGGTACAAAGGCCTCTAGATAAAGTTGGCCAGTCTGAGCTAGATAGGCATTGCGGTCAAACCATTTGTGGTCATTATCGACACTGACCTCAAATAAAGTGTTGACGTTCTCACAAGCCCCACTAGCTCTGACAATCCTCGGTGGAAACAGAGGAGTAAAGCCTTGGTTGTGAAAAAAATCTTGAGCGGCCTTGAGTACAAAGCCCTCAAGACTAGCTACGTTTGCTTTTTGCATAGGTTTTTTTGGTTAATAATAAAAAAATTCCGCTATTAGCGGAATTTATTGATTAATATATTTTTGAAAAAATTTAAATAGCCATCATTGAGATAATACCTTTTCTTATGGATTATTATTTTTAGCATTCTGCCTAGTATTATACTCTTAGATAAAATAGCTGTCAAATAAAAAATACCCCCTCTGTCCTACGGACATCTCCCCCTAGACTAGGGGGAGAAAGAGAGGGGGTATTTTTTAATATAAAATTATAAATTTATATAATTAAGATAGTCTTTAGCTTTTTGCCAAAAGTCCCAGGCAATATTTGGATGTACAGTTTTACCTCCGTGTTTGATACTTTGAGCAATAGCCTCTATTGGATATTCACCGTAGATATAAGCATTGACTACAGTAAACCAATCTTGAGCTTGAAGGTTTAGGCCACCCAAGATTTTTTCTAACTCTTGTTTGAGTTCAATAGACTTTGACATTTCATAATCATGAGATAAGCGAGGTTTATTGTATTTAAAAATATTATATCTACCAGGACCAAGAGGATTATAACCATTGTCTATTTCTAGACCGTCATTATAACCGTCACCATCGCTGTCAGGATTATTTGGATCAGTTCCTAGAGCTAATTCACGATTATTTGATAAGCCATCATTGTCATTGTCAACATTGTCACTATGAATTACTAAGCCTAGTACTCGAGGAGCTGGTCTAGTAGTAAAAGTTTGTTCATTGATTTGAGCGTTTTTACCATACAAGCCATTTTTTGTAGCAATGATATAGTAGTATCTGGTATTTGGTTGTAAATTGTTCAAAACAATTTTATGATTGGTGTCTTGTATACCATCATTGGCATAAACTTTGGTTTTGTATACACCATGAGTAGTACCATATTTAATATAACTCTCAGCCACTAGATTTGTATGATAAGTGAAAGTCACAGAATCACTAGAAATCATATCAGAGCCAGGACCATCAGGTCGTATATTTTCTATAGTCATATGTGGGTAATGTGCACCTGTTTTTGAAGTAGTGCCAACATTGTCCATATATTTTGAATCTCGTCTATTATCTCTATCTTCTACAATTATTTTAATATCGTACCTAGAGAGTGGTATTAATCTTGATATATGAGCAGTATGTCGAGTAGTGTACCCTCTAGGATAACGAAGAGTATGTAATACACCAGCTGTATGTTCACTATATCTGATAGTAGCACGAGTAGGTTTGTTTGTTTCAAAGTAAAAAGCAATTACGTCACCAGTAGTTTGTAAAAGGCGGGTGGCTATAATTTCTGGTTTTGAACCATCGATCACATCACCAGTAGTAAAGTCTCGAGTAAAAATCTCTATCTGTTCACCAGATCGGTTGCTAGCTACTATTTTATAATAATAAGTAGTGTCACCTTCTAAGCCAGTCAAAGTAGTAGTATGGTTTATACTATAGACGTTAGTACCAAGATGGTTAGAAAGATTATAAGGACTAGTACCAAAATAAACAGTGCCAATAGTTGCTTGGTTTGTTTCCCAAACAATATCTATACTATTACCAGTGATAGGACCAAGATTAATACTTTCAAAAGCTAGCCCTGTAGCCTGAGTAGGCAGAGCAGAGAGCATTAAGCTTGTAACTATTAGGATTTTGACTAAATTTTTCATAATTAGATATTATAGCATATTTATAGCAAATTGTCAACACGTAAAGCTCACTACATGAGCCACGTGTTTTTAATATAGCATTTAAGCACTAATTGACAAGTTAATGTATATTTGATAAAAATAAGTGTTTATTTCCAACTAAAGCGTTCATTTAATATAGGAGGATTCTAATGTCTAATAAGCCAGGAGCCGAATGTCCGCCTTTGCATGAGTTGTTAATCAAAATGTTTACTGGTGGTAGAGAGACTGCTTTTCTCGAAAAAATTGAGGCCATGATAATTCGTCACCCTTGTGATTGGCCAACGCGCATTGCTGTTCTTCTCATGCTTAGAGGGCATATTCCCAAAAAAGCATATCAGCAGTGCATTGAAACCCTATTGCAATATCCTCATAAGGGTTATGATGGCGATCTTCTTGATCTAAGTGCTCAAGCCCTGGTCAAGTTTGGTGGCGTGTCTCAACTTCAAGACAAATTGCTTAGTCCTAGGTTGCGCACAGAACATTTGCAATATCTCCAGGCCTTGCAAAACTATGTAGGCAGTCGTCTTGCTTCGTCCAAGACCAAGAAGAAATAGCACATTAAAACCAGTCACACAAGACTGGTTTTTTATTTAACCCCTCCTGACCTCCCCTTGTCAGGAGAGGAACTAATTAACTAATATTGTTCTATGTTCATCAAGTCCCCCTGACAAGGGGGATTTAGGGGGTTAAACTAAATCTCAAGTAATATATTTTTTTATTATTAGCTAAATGCTTTTTTTCAAAATAGCTTTGTGTATCTAATAAGCTATCTTGCTGTTTACTAATAATTTTGCCGTTAAAATCTTGAATAGACTTTATAGAATAATTATATAATTTTTCATCGTCAGTTTTGAGATGAAGTAAATTATTAGGTTTCAAAATATTTTTATAAATCTTTAAAAATCTAGGACTAGTCAATCTTTTTTTGATTTGGCTTTTTCGAGGAAAAGGATCAGGAAAAGTAATCCATATTTCTGCTACAGAATTTGGCTTAAAATATTGTTCTATATTTTTTATTTGAGCTCTTAGAAATAAAATATTATTTATATTATTATCTTGAGCTTGTTTGGCGCCATGCCATAAGCGTTCGCCTTGGATATCTATGGCAATGACTATTTTATCTGGATATTTTTTAGCTAACTCATTAGCATATTCAGCCTTACCACAAGCTAGTTCTAAAATAATATCTTGATCAACTACAAAATTAGCTAGTCTATTTTTGATATCTGGCTGGTCAAACTGAATAGTATTAGTTAGTTTGTTTAATTCTTTGAATTTTATTAATTTTTTTCTGGGCATAATTATATCTAAGCATATTTTACATAAAAGAAAAAGACTCTCAAAATTCTGAGAGTCTTTGAAGATTTAAGCGCCGTGTTTACGCAACAGAGCTTCAAAATCTTCGACAAAGCTTTGTTTGTCTTGGAGTCCAAAGAATCGAGGAACTAATTCGTTGAGCTGAGGACTAGTCGGCTCAATATCACCGCGGTGATTTGGCTCAAGGACCACGATGTCATCGGTAGTCGCTCCAGCATAGCAGGTGTCACTCGGATGAGCAAACAGTCCACGCATCAGATGCTGAAGTTCCGGAGTCTTGCCAAAAACTTGCATGGCGTTGAGCAGGCAACGTGACAAATGAGTCGGGCTGGAGACCAGACAGATTCTGTCAATGCCAGCATCTGCGAAGATTTGACCAGCGTTACGGACTTCATCGACAGTGTTTTGAGATTCGATCTCAGCAACACAAATATCGAGGAAGTTTTCCTTATTAGGCCAGCCACCTCCTTGGTACTTTTCTTCCAGGTCTATGAAGTCACACAGATTATCCCAACGCTCTTTCAAGAGATTGAGAGTAGCCTGACCTTCTTTGATACCCTCAGGAGTTTGAGAGGCACCAGTGCCAAAGATGATCATTCTGGCTTCAGTTTTGATAGCCAGTAACACGGCTGCGGGGATACGACCTAACTGATAGGGTGGTTCACCCCAGACAATGCGTTCCCAGTCCTCGGCTTGTACGTGACAGCCATGGACCAGAATACCAGTACGATTATTCATTTATTTACCTTGCCTTTTTTCTTTAAGGTTGAAGTGTACTACGAAAAACAACTCAACTTAACATTTTGATTATATTTTGTCAAGATTTCTGCTATAATATAGCTATGAAAATACTTGCTATAGAAACATCTTGTGATGAAACAGCTATTGCCTTGTTGTCTGCTAAACAAGGTAGTTTAAAATTAGAAAAAAATCAGATTTATTCCCAAATAGACATTCATAAACAATACGGCGGAGTAGTACCAGAAGTAGCAGCACGCAAGCATCTAGAAACTATTATGCCTTTATTGGATAGCACTATTAAACCAAAAGACTTTAAGAAAATAGATTATATAGCAGTCACGCAAGGGCCAGGCTTGATCACTTCTTTGTTGCTTGGTACTACAGTAGCCAAGACTTTGGCTTTTGCTAATAATTTGCCACTTGTGCCAGTCAATCATATAGAAGGGCATATATACTCTAACTGGCTTGGTCATGATAAGTTAGTAAAAGATGATAAGAAATATTTTCCTGTTTTAGTATTAATAGTCTCAGGTGGGCATACAGAATTAATACTCATGACTGGGCATGGACAATACAAATTATTAGGCAAGACTTTGGATGACGCAGTAGGTGAAGCTTTTGATAAAGTAGCCAAGCTCATGGAATTAGGATATCCTGGTGGTCCAATAGTCAGTGACTTAGCTCAAGGTGGAGATCATACAGCTTACAAACTTCCTCGCCCTATGATAAATAATAAAGATTATGATTTTAGTTTGGCTGGTCTTAAAACTGCCGTACTCTATGCTTTAGAAAAAGAAGGTGATGTAGATACCAAAGAAATAAAAAACATGTGTGATAGTTTTCAGACAGCAGTCATAGATGTCTTAATACACAAGACTATGAGAGCAGCAGGTGAGTTTGGTGTCAAATCTATCATGATAGCCGGAGGAGTATCAGCTAATAATGCTCTACGTCAAGCTTTACAAACTAAAGCTGATCAATATAAGTTGCCATTATTTTATCCAGATCTAAAATTTACTGGGGACAATGCAGCCATGATAGCTGCTGCAGCTTATTATCAAGTTGCCAACTCTGGGCAAGTATTTAAAAAACAAGATTTAATGTCAATGCAGCCAAAAGCCAATTGGCAATTAACTGAGAAATAACTTATAATTACTTAACAATAAAAATAAAAATTTATGCAAGAATTTGTTACTAATAATATAGAAGAAACTGGTAAAATAGCTAAAATTTTAGCTGATAAATTAAGGGGTGGAGAAGTGATTGCTTTGTCTGGAAATTTGGGTGTAGGTAAGACAATTTTTGTCAAAGCACTTGCTACAGCTCTAGGCATCAAAGAAGAGATCACTAGTCCGACTTTTGTATTGATGAAAGTATATGAAATCAAACACAATGGTATAAAACAATTTGTGCATACTGATTGTTATAGACTTGATGGAGTCGAGGACCTCAAAGATATTGGCTTGAGTGATTTTTTAGCAGAGGATGCTGTGATTGTTATAGAATGGGCTGACAAAATAAGCAATTTGCCAACTAATACTATAAATGTTAAATTTGACTATATCAATGACACCAAACGTCGTATAGTAATTGATGATTAGAATGAGTAAAAAAGAATTACCAAAAGCATATATACCGGCTTCTTATGAAGACAATATCTATCAGCTGTGGGAACAGTCTGGTTTTTTTAATCCTGATAATCTCAAAAAAACAAGCAAGACTTTTACTATTTCCATGCCGCCTCCCAATGCGACCGGCATTTTGCATCTTGGCCATGCTTCGACTATGGCTTATGAGGATTTGATGATTCGCTACAAGCGTTTGCAGGGATATCAGACTTTATGGTTGCCAGGGACTGATCATGCAGCGATCGCTACTCAGACCAAAGTAGAAAAAATATTAGCCGATGAAGGTACTGACCGACACACACTAGGCAGAGTCAAGTTTTTGTCACGAGTCAAAAAATATGTAGCCGAAAGCCAAGATACTATCCGTAATCAGATTCGTAAGATGGGAGCTAGCTGTGACTGGTCTCGAGAAAGATATACTTTTGATGATGGTTTATCTCATGCAGTCAATCAAGCTTTTATCAAAATGTACAAAGATGGTTTGATATATAGAGGTAATCGCATAGTAAATTGGTGTCCACGCTGTGCTTCGACCCTGGCTGATGACGAGGTTGAATACAAAGAACAGAAAAGTCCATTTTATTATTTTAAATATGGTCCAGTAGTGATTGGTACGGCTCGTCCAGAGACAAAGTTTTCTGATAAAGTCATCATAGTTCATCCTAAAGACAAAAGATACAAAAACATAATTGGCAAAGAATTTGATGTTGAATGGATCAATGGTAAGATCAAGGCCAAAGTAATTGCTGATCCAATTGCTGACATGGAAATGGGTAGTGGTGCTATGACAATCACACCAGCTCATAGTTTTGCTGATTTTGAATTAGCTCAAAAGCATAATCTAGAAATAGAACAGATTATAGACAAAGATGGTAAGTTAACTTCAGCAGCCGGTGATATGGCTGGTTTGCCAGTCAAAGATGCCCGCCAAAAAGTTGTAGAGATTTTAAAGAAAAAAGACCTAGTAGAAAAAATTGATGAAAATTATGTACATAATTTATCAGTTTGTTATCGTTGTGGTACAGCTATTGAGCCACTTACTTCTGAGCAATGGTTTGTAGCAGTAGACAAAAAAATACCAGGTCGTAACAAAACCCTTAAACAACTATCTACTGAAGTTGTTAAAAAAGGCGATATTGAAATATTACCTGATAGATTTAAAAAAACATATTATCACTGGATGAATAATTTGCATGATTGGTGTATTTCTAGACAAATCTGGTGGGGACATAGGATACCTGTTTGGTACAAGGGCAATAAAATAAAAGTTAGCCTAGATAAACCAACAGGTGGGGGTTGGAAGCAAGACCCAGATACTCTTGATACTTGGTTTTCTTCTTCTTTATGGACTTTTTCAACTTTAGGTTGGCCTGATAAGACTACAGATTTCAAAAATTTTCATCCGACCAGCGTGATGGAGACTGGTTATGATATTTTGTTTTTCTGGGTAGCTCGTATGATACTGATGTCTGAATATTTATTGGATGACAAGCCATTTGAAACTGTTTATCTGCATGGTATGATCCGTGACAAGCAAGGTCGCAAGATGTCCAAGTCTTTAGGTAATGGTATAGATCCTCTAGATATGATCAATAAATTTGGTACTGATGCTTTGAGGTTATCATTAGTAATTGGTTCATCACCAGGGGCTGATTTAAACCTTTATGAAGAAAAAATTGCTGGCTATAGAAATTTTGTAAATAAACTTTGGAATATTTCTAGATTTATTTTTACTACAGTAAATAAAATAGAGATAGTCAAAACTAGACCAAAGCCAAGTACTTTAGCTGATAAGTGGATATTGGCTGAGTTTGATAACTTGGTTCAAGAAATTACCCAAGATCTTGATAATTATAGATTTTCTCAAGCTGGTGAAAAGCTTTATGAATTTACCTGGGCAAAATTGGCCGATTGGTATCTGGAAATTGCTAAATTAGAAAAAGGCAAAGACAAGATATTATTATATATCTTAGAAAGATTATTAATTCTTTGGCATCCATTTACGCCTTTTATCACAGAAGTTATTTGGCAAGAATTTGGCTCTAAAAATTTATTGTTGATAGACAAGTGGCCACCAGCTAGTAAAGCAGACAATAAAGCTATTAAGGATTTTTCTGAACTAAAAAATTTGGTCACTAAGATCAGAAATTTAAAAGCTGATAATAAGATCCCTCCTAAAGATTTACCAGATTGTAAATTAGAAAGTAAATTGTTTTCTAAACAAGACTTAGAAAATATATCTAAATTATGTCGTGTGAATTTAGTTACAGAAATTAGCAGAGCCAAAAAATTTACTATCAATCAGACTAGTGGTTGGATTAATTTAACTAAAGCTATGTCAGATAAAGAAAAAGCTGATCTAGCCAAATATGTAAAATCTTTAGAAGCAAAGTTAGCTAATAAAAAGTTTATCAAAAATGCTCCACCACAAGTGATAGAGCAAAATAAACAAAATTTAATTGAAGCTAAAAATAAGTTGAAATAAAAAAGCCCCGCCAACGGCGGGGTTTTATAATTAGTCTAAGCTTTGACTTCTTTGAGTACTTCTTCGATAGAAGTCAATCCATCGAGTGCTTTCAAAAATCCATCCTGCATCATAGTAATCATGCCGCCTTTGATAGCGGTTTTTTCTATTTCATATTCTGAAACTTTACCACTCAGGATCATTTTTTCTATCTCTGGACTCATTGTAAAAATTTCATAAATACCAACCCGTCCTTTATATCCTAGATCATGACATTCTTTACAGCCCTTAGCTTTGAAAAATTTAAGATCAGATAGATCATTGAGTTTATGACCAGAACTAGCATCGATTTCATTTAGAGTATTCATGACCAGAGTCATAGTTTTATTATCTACTTTTTTATCTTCTACTTTACATTTTTGGCAAAGACGGCGAGCTAGACGCTGACCAATGATAGCATTGAGTGAAGGGGCTAGTAAAAATGGTTTGACTCCCATAGCTAAAAAGCGGGGTATAGCACCAGCAGCTGAATTGGTATGTAAGGTAGATAGTAATAAATGACCAGTCAAAGCTGCATTTATAGCTGTATCAGCTGTTTCTAGGTCTCGAATTTCACCAACCATCACAATATCAGGATCTTGACGCAAAATAGCTCTCAAGCCTTTGGCAAAAGTATAACGAACACTTGGTTTGACTATAGTAGTAGCGGCAGCAGGAGCGACATCGGCTCCAGCTTCACCAGTATCAACTTGACTTTGGATAATACCTGGTAATTTATATTCAATTGGATCTTCTAAAGTAATTATTTTTGTGTCTTCTTGGTTGAGTTTATTTAAAATGGCATAAAGAGTAGTAGTTTTACCAGAGCCAGTCGGACCAGTCGTCAAAATCATACCGTTTGGTTTTGAAAATTCATTGAGTAAATCATTATAGGCTTTGCCGCGTAGGCCCAGTTTTTCAAATTCTAGACCGATACTAGAAGAACGTAATAAACGCATGACAATACTTTCGCCATAATTGGAAGGAATAAACGATACCCTAACATCTATTTCTTCTGTACTAAGTTTAATGGCAAAACGACCATCTTGTGGTTTATCAGTAACATTTATTTTAAGACCAGATAATAATTTGATACGAGAAGCAATTTTATTCCAGGCTTCTTTTGGTAAGACGGCTGTTTCATGTAATACTCCATCAATTCTAAGTCTGACTTTGACAGTTTCAGCTTCAGCTTCAATATGTACATCTGAAGCATCAAATTTTAGACCAGCAGCCATGATCAAATTGATTGATTCTGTTAGGCCAGTTTCTTCAATTAATTTTTCCAAGCCCTTAAAATTTTGTAGTTTTTCATCAAATTTATTTAGATCTTCTTCTGAAATACTAACTCCTTCCATTTGGGTAATAATAGGAATAGTTTTGTAGATTTCTAAAGCTTGTTCAAAGCTGTATTTTGAGGTTAAGTATATTTTTACATTAGCATGATATCTATCGCCGAGTTCTTTTCCCAATTTGGATACTTGTGGGTTACGTGGATTCAATGAAGCTAGGCGTAATTCTTCTCCGCTATACAAAATACAAATGGTTTGTAGAGATTCAGCTTTATCACGTGGAATCATTTTTACAGCTGATTGTGAAATAGGAAATTTATGAAGATTGATATAAGACAAGCCATCTTTGGTAGCTTGTTCCTCGGTCTGTCTTTCTTTTTCTTTTATTTCCAATTCAGAAAGCTTTGAAGACAATTTTTGTTTACTTTTTCCAGAGCTTATGGATAATTTTGATTTGTCAGACATGTTTTATACAATTAAGTATCAATATATAGATAATTATACTTTTACTAGTCTTTAAAGTCAATCAAAAAACCCCGCCAAAGGCGGGGCAGGAAATATTATTTAGGGTAAATATTTTTTAGTAGCTCGTTGGATTTTACTGTGACTTTTACCTTTAGCAGTTAATTGAATCCAGATATTAGCCCAGGTTATATTATAATAGGCACCAAACATACCACCAGCTAGGATAAAAATGATAACAGCTAGTAAAGAGCCTATCAATATGATTAGCCAATAAATTAGAGTATTAGCTGCTATCAAAAAGCTAAGAATCAAAAATGGAGTAAAGACAAAGACCATTGCTGATATCATTAGTAAAAAGAAGACAAAAGTAATCAAAATCAACAATACTGCATTTTCTATAGTAATCAACCAATTGGCTTTAAATAGATTCCAACCGTTTACAAAAGCTTTACTAAAGTTTTGGTTTTTCAAAATAATATAAGCTGCTCCGTAGCGTGTAACAAAAGAGATAATTACTACTAGTGGTACAAGAATAAAGAAGATTATTATAGACAATAATAGGTAAAGACCAGGACCAGTATTACTAACAACAATAAAATAAATTAATGGTTGAATAATTAGTTTAACAAAGAAGTAACCAATCAAGATATTTACTATATTAAGGCCAAGTAATGACCAAAATTTTTCTAAACCAATTTGGAAATGTTTGGAAAAATAAGTACTAATTGTTTTTTTGCTTTTACTAGTGGCATCAACTGCTGCAGAGATCAAAGCACCTTGTGAAGATATTGCCAAAATAATAATAGCAGCAAAAATAATAAAGATTAGTACAAGGTTTAGGATAGCTGGGACATTAGCCCAAGTTATTTGAGTCATGGCTATTATACTGATCCATTCGTATAAAGACATGATAGTAGCGCTCAAGAAGTCAGCCTCTAATTCGTTAAAATTAAAGATAATTGTCATTTCTTGAAAACCCAGAATCGAAGCAAATAGACCAAAAAACAATAAAGAAAAATTGTTTTTGACTGTTTTCCAAGATCGAGGGTATATTTTTCTGTAAAAAGGTTTCATATTTTTATTTTTAGTTTTTTATTTGTATATTTATTAGCTACCTACATTATACAATATTTTTTGAAAAAAGAAAAATCTATTTTTTCTTTTCCTTGGCACGCGCTTTTTTTTGTAAATTAACTACTCGATCTGTTTCATCGACAATTTCTTGTCTAATAATTTCTTCGAGGATATCTTCTAGGGTGACAACACCTTCCAGGCCCTTATATTCATCTTGAACAAAGGCCATATGTTTTTTCGATTTTATAAAAGTTTGAAGTAAGTTGTCTAGTTTCATAGATTTTTGGATGGCTAGGGTTTTTTCTTTGCGGTAGACTTTTTCAATCTTGGTGTTTGTCCTGATATTGATCAAATCTTTGACATAAAGCACACCAATAGTATTATCTATTTTTTCTTTATAAATTGGAATCCTAGTAAATCCTTCTTTTTTTATTTTATTAAGTAATCTTTTATTTAATATAGCATCATGAGGCAGAGCATAGACAACTGTGCGAGGAGTCATGATCTGTTCTGCTGTTTTATGAGAAAAAGATAGAGCACCTTTGATAATTCTTTCTTCATCAGCATCCACATCAGACTCTTTAGATCCTTCATGTTCTTCGACAATTTTCATCAATTCTTTTTTGGAATAAACAGTTGGCATTTCTTCACCTAGGGTCTTGTCCAAGATCCAGGCAATCGGCCAACATACTGGAAAGAGGATTATCATAAATATACGGACTAGCCAGGCTGTGCGAGCACCAACCTCTAGAGCGTAGCGAGCAAAAGTGGCCTGTGGTATGATCTCACCAAAGATAACAATCAAGCCTGTAGCTATCAAACCAGCTACTACGCCGCTAGCAATATCACCTAGGAAAATCGCTAAAGTAGAATTCACAGCTACATTACCGAGTAATAAAGTGCAGAGCAGGAGATTGCCCCGCTTTCGTACTGCATAGACTTTTTTAGCTTGTTTATTACCAAGTGAAATTTTGCGATTGAGTTCGTTTTTGTCGAGGCTCAAGAGTCCTAGAGTCAGGCCAGAAAATAATCCTGATAACAAAACTAAAATAATTACAATAATATAATCCATATTTTTTAAGCGGCTTTATCTAATGTATTTTTATATTTGGAGTGCAAAACCATGCTATTGAGAGTAACGGTCTCGTTGCCAAATTTTCTTTTACCTGTCCAGCGACTATTGCCTTGCTGCGTTTCAAAAGTGACGCGCTCCGGATCTCCAGGTACTGGCTTGATGACTACATCAGCTGCATAATAAATTATTCGCAAACCTTCTTCGCCAGCTTCTTCTAGATCAGCTAATAATGCTTCACGACCTGCTCTGAGCTCAGGACTCATTTCTGGTTCAGAATTTTCAGTACTTCGACTTTGCTCAGCACCTTCGGCTGGTTGTTGTGTTAATTCTGGTTTAAACATATTTTATTATATTAATAATGTTTTTATTATAACATTGCTTTAATTCTTGAGCAATTTGACAATTTTACTATAAAAGAGTAATTTAAGTTTGTTTTTGTACCTTTACCAGGAGGGATCTAATGCCTAAAGAGCACGATGTAAGTATTTACATGCGCTTTATCTATCTTCATATTGTAATTCCCCTGCCGCATGTCTGGGAGTTCATCATTAACTACGGCGAAGAGTTTGCTGTGCATGATACACACGCTGGAAAAATGTTTCAACCCGTTGAGACATATCGCGATCATCCCAATGGTTGGCATATTGAGGTCAAGATTTGGGAAAATGATGAAGAGCGTTTTTACCAATTCCTGGCCAAGTTCTGCGACAGGCATGAGCTCAAGTTCCGCGATCCGCGGAATCAGGACGAGGACTAGTTTTTCAAAGAGTTAGCAATTTGCTAGCTCTTTTTTACTTGCTATATTTATTTAATTCAGCTAGTCTAAGTATAGACTTGAGTTCTTCTAAATCAACAGAACAGGAGGCACAACAATGCGGCCTAGTGATAACTTTGCTTTGTCAGATCGTCTTTTTCTCATAGACAGAGATGGTTTTTCCGGTGTCCCGGATATCTTGGGAATGCTTTTTCCTAGAGGTAAACCCAAGGTAGTAAACGGCTTGAGGACTAGCACTTTTTGGATTGTCCGTCCTAGTGAGACAAAGATCACTGATGAATATGTGTTGGGTTTGCTACGCAAAAAGTATGGTCATCAAGCTGTGATGGACAGTTGGGAGTTGAATTCTACTATTCTGCGAGTTGATAAACAGTGCAGCCAGTTCATTATTAGAATCAGCTGGAATTACGATTTCAAGACCTGAATCATTCAGGTCTTTTTATTTAGTATTTTTAAACATGTACCCGAACACAAAGTGTGAGTGGTACATGTTGACAAAGCAATATATTTATGTTATATTGCTATGTTTTACGTACATAAATTCAAAAGTCAAAGAGGTGCAAGATGAAGAATTTCTTAGTTGGTATTTGCTTTATCGTTATTGGAACGATATTAGCTTTTGTTCTCAAAGATGTGACAACGCATCCAGCTTGGATTGTCCTTCCTTTGGCGATTATCACAATCGGCGGAGGATTTCAGATAAGAGCCTTCTGGGTTCTTAAAAAGAAAATGGATGAAACCGAAAGACAGATCAAAGGTCGAATCGGTTTGTAGAACTACCATTAAGGAGGCCGTTGTGTCCGAAGCAGTCGAGGAAACACAGGCAATTCTTTGCGAATGCAAGCAGTACGATTGCAGGGCCTCAGCTGAAATACCCCTAGCAGTCGGTCTTGCCCGCACTGATGAGCAGATTTTCATTGCCACATCATGCCCTCATCTAGATCAGGAGCTGGCCCGCGGCCAGGAGGATGATCGGGGGGACAGCTGGATTCTTCTAAACATTTTCAGATCCTAAGGAGGTGGATATGGCAACGCAAGGTTTAGTAACAGTCACTTCAGATGGTCAGGTGGTCATGAAAGTCGTAGCTGGCTGTAATGGTATGTTGGCCAAATCCATGGCTCAGTCCTTGGCAGCCAAGTGGCCACTGAGTACCGAAGAGGCTCATAGCTTGGCTTTACGGACAGGCTTTGGCGATGCCACTTGTCTAGTCGTGATGACTACCGAAGACGTTTGCTCTCTGGAGAGTGATCTTCATCCACGTTACCATGAGACTTTCCAGCAGCCGGATTTTAATCCTCGCTGGGAGCATGGCACAGCCGATCATACGGTGATCATCGAGGTTTAAAAAATAAAGTCGTGGACTATACCACGACTTTTTTATTTTATTCTATTGGATTCCATCCAGCTATTTTGATATCATTTATATTTTCCAAAGTAGATTTATAATCTAGAATATTTATAGAGAATTCGTATTTTTTACCTAACTCAAGTCCTTCAAGGTCGTTTATAAATAATATTAATTCATTATCTGATAGATCATAAGTTTCAAGCAAATTATTATTAGTTGAAATTATAATATTATTTTTCATACAAGGTTTACATTGAGCTCCTGGCGGACATGAGGGGCAAGTATATATTTTTACTACATAGCCTTCTACAATAAAATTACCTGTAGTAGGCTTAGTATTTTTTATTTCAGAAATAGTAGTTAGATGGTCTCTTGTTCCATAAGTAGTTTGGCAATCTATAGGAATTCCATAACAAGTAGACTTCCAAGAGCCAATAGCTACCCAATCTTTTTGAATACCAATGCATTGACATTGAGTATTTTTAGCGTCAACAGCACTACCGCCACTACCATTATATTTTGGCCAAAAGAAAATTACTAGAGCCAAAATTATAATAGTTAAAATAATTTTTTTCATAGTGTTTATTTAATTTATATTACTATTTTAACTGAGATATCCATAACTGTAAATATTTTGACTAAAAATAATTTATTTGCTAATCTCATAAATAGATTCTAAACGTGAGCAGTAGCTCTATGTATTGCGTGCTGCGGCGAAGTGGGTTCACCACATGATAGGCCGAAAGCTGGATACAATATCTGCTGTTTCCAAGCCTGCCGGTAGCAACCGGTAGATGGAGAGCCACATTGGCTTATTTGAATAACTAGGATCTAACGAAGGGTCCTCGTCCGTACGCGGAGTGACTAAATCATGGTCATTGAGGACCGAGCTGAACCAGTGTGGATGGTGCGCCGCAAGGTCTATCCATCAGAAGCACTGGTTCTTCTATTTGACAATAATTTAGCTTAGTGTTAATTTATTATGAATTCATCTGTTGTTTTTAAACCCTAATGGGAGGTCAGTTTATGGAATGGCAAGAAGTAGTCGACAGTGGCAAGTTTATTGGTGGTGATATTGAGACTCAAGAGGGCGGTAGTGTTTATCGTGGGCCCATCAAGAGTATTACCATCGACGATTATGGTATGGTCCGCTTTGAAAATGAGTGGATGGCTGCCATGACCCCAGGTGAGGGTACCTGGAGAAAATGGGACATCACTACTAGCTCTGTAAACGGTAACGAGATTAAACCTCAGGAGATTAGTAATGGTCGTATCATGTGTATGATGCCGACCATGGGCCCGATGGTTCTTTTCCCTAATGGTGGCAGTCAACTTGACCCCGCTAAGGTGGAGGGTTTGGATCTTTGAATCTTTACTGGAGTAACTATATAAATAGGGACTCCAGTTTTTTTATTAAAACAAAAAACCCGCTTAAGTTCAGCGGGTTTTTCTATTTAAGCAACTAATGCATCAAAAGCTTCTTTTTCTAGAGTTTCTTTTTCTACCAAGACTTTGGCTATTTTTTCTATCTTGTCTTTATTGTCAGTGATTACTTTCTTGGCAGTTTCCAGAGCTTGTTTTACATATTTAGAAATTTCTTCATCTATTACTTCAGCAGTTTTTTCACTATAGTCACGTCTTTCGTGGATTTCTTTACCCAAGAAAACCATTTCTTCTTTTTGACCAAAAGTACGTGGCCCTAGTTTTTTGTCCATACCATATTGAGTGACAATCTGACGAGCAATACTGGTCAATTTTTTGAGATCATTACTGGCTCCAGTAGTCACTTCATCAAAATACATTTCTTCAGCTGCATAGCCACCAAGTAGGACGGCCATGTTATCCAAAAAGTCAGAATAACCTTGCATTTTTTTGTCTTCTTGAGGAAGATTGATAGTATAGCCGGCTGCTCTACCACGAGAAATAATAGATACTTTGTGGACTGGGTCAGCATTTGGTAGGACATGCGCTACGATAGCATGACCAGCTTCATGATAAGCTGTTATTTTTTTTTCTTTGTCAGATAAGATATGACTTTTTCTTTCACGTCCTAACAAGACTCTTTCAATAGCGTCCAATATAGTTTGATGATTAATAATTTTTTTATCTTCTTTGGCAGCCATGATAGCAGCCTCATTCAAGACATTGGATAGATCTGCTCCAGAAAATCCCGGAGTACGTTGAGCCACTTGTTTGAGGTCTACGTCTTTTTCCAAGGGTTTGTCTTTGGCATGAATTTTTAAGATAGCCTTTCTTTCTTTGATATCTGGAATATCTATAACTACTTGACGATCAAAACGTCCTGGTCGGAGCAAGGCAGGATCCAAGACATCTGGTCTATTGGTAGCAGCAATAATGATAATATTTGTTTGGTTATCAAAACCATCCATTTCTACCAAGATTTGGTTTAGAGTTTGTTCTCTTTCATCATGAGAACCACCTAATCCAGCACCACGTTGGCGACCAACTGCATCAATTTCATCAATAAATATCAAACAAGGAGCAGCTTTTTTTGCTTTTTTAAATAAATCACGAACACGGCTAGCACCTACACCTACAAACATTTCTACAAATTCAGAACCAGAAATATGAAAAAACGGAACTTTAGCTTCACCAGCCACTGCCCTAGCTAATAGAGTCTTACCAGTACCAGGAGCACCAAGTAATAGTACACCTTTAGGGATTTTGGCGCCTAGGGAAATAAATTTTTGTGGTTGTTGTAAAAATTCTACTATTTCTTTGAGATCTTCTTTAGCTTCATAAGCACCAGCTACATCTTTGAAAGTATATTTTTGCTTTTGTTGGTCAGCAACCTTAGCACCAGATTGACCAAAGGTCATAGCTCGATTATTTACACCTTGGACCTGGCGCATCATAAACCAGATCAAAGCAATAATAAAGATGATAGGAATCAAAAACGGAAAAATACTAGTCATGAAAACTCCTTTAGTTGGTTCATCACCAATAGTAATATTGACCTTGGCTAGTTTGTCAGGAGCTATTTCATAATTACTCAGTAAAGTACTCAAAGATTCGTTGGTTTCTTTTTGACTCAAACGAGATTCTTTATTTGTTAGAGTAATATTCAGTTCATTACCAGTTACTTCTATACTCTCTACTTGCTCATTATTTATTTCTTGGACAAGTTGAGTGATAGTAATAGATTCAATATTATCATCTTGCTTATCAAAAGCAGCAAAGATGCTTGCTAAGACTGCAAATATAAGGAAAAATATTACAAAATTTTTGATGATTTTTTTCATAAAAATTATTTTTTAGCTTTTTCTTCTACTTTTTCTTCTTTAGTTTCTTTAACCTCTTTTTTTTCGTCAGTTTTTTCTTCGTCTTTTTTATCTTCTTTAGCAGGTTTATCTTCTTTTTTTGGAGTTTCTTTGTCTGCAGATTTTTTAGAATCTTTCTTTTTTAAAGACAAACCAAGACGATGATTATGTGGTTCTACACTCAAAATATTAAAGTCGTATTTTTTACCAACCTCTATAGTATCTTCTAGATTTGAGATTTTTTTGTTACTGATTTCAGAAATATGGACTAAGCCATGAATATCGTCATCTAGTTCTACAAAGGCACCAAAAGGATTGACTTTGATAACTTTTCCGTTGACTATATCGCCAGCTTTGTATTTTTTATCAACATCGACCCAAGGATCTTTCTTAAGTTTTTTGATAGACAAAGAAATCTTTGTATTTTCGATATCAATAATAGCAGTTTCGACAATGTCGCCAACTTTGACGATATCACGAGGATCATCAATGCGCTGCCAAGCTAGCTCTGAGATATGGACCAGACCTTCGAGGTTGTCACCAAATTCTACAAAAGCACCAAAGTCGACCACACCAGTGATTTTACCTTTGACTTTGTCACCAACTCTATATTTGGAGATAACTTTCTTTTGTTTGTCATCCCAAGCAGCTTTTTCTGAAACAATCAGTTTTTCTTCTTTTTCATTGACATCGATAATCTTTGTTTTCATATCTTGACCAATAAATGATTTCAAATGAGTCAAGATTTTATTTTTGTCACCACCTTCAATACGAGGATAGTGTTCGATAGTTAATTGAGAAACTGGTAAAAAGCCAATCACATTACCTAATTTGATCATCAAGCCACCTTTATTGGCATCAAATACTTTAGAGGCAATGATTTCTCCATCGTTATAAAGTTTTTCTAAATTGTCCCAAGCTTTTTTGTGACCAGCTTCACGGAAAGATAATTCCATGTAGCCATTTTCATTATCAAGACCGATGACAGTAGCGGTTGCTTTTTCATCGACTTTAAGATTTGAAAATTCATCAGATTCATCGTAGATTTCGCGACCACGAATAATACCGGTCGTAATACCTTCTAGATCTAGATAAATTTCGTTTTTAGAGATAGAGATCACTTTACCTGTGACCATGTCACCAATTTTTGGGACTTGGACAGCCTTTTCGTCTTGAAGTAAGGCCTCCATTGGACTTGTTTGTGTACTTGTCATGTTAATTATTAATCGTTAACCCAGTTTTTAAACTGAGTGTCTCACGCATGGACATGAGAAAATTTATTATTGAATTGGTCTGTAATTTACCATAAATTATGAAAAAGGTCAAGAATGTTTAGATGTATGTATAATATTGACAAAATAAACAAAATATGCTATTATTGCATATTACTCTAGAAAGCCTGGAGTGATACTGTCCTTTAAATAAAGGAGACTGACCATGTCTAGAGACATGCTCGGTATGATTAGAGCTCAGCTCGTACAGCTGCCGGTAGTTACGCTAGGCACACTGTATGACCTGTTGCAAAAACTGGCTGGTCCCAATGGCCAGATGTGGTTTCAGAGCCTAAAGCGTTTTCTGCGCGAAGAACATTGCTTTACTACTTCGGATATACGCGAAGAATGGCAGGAGTTCTACCGCAGGTACCTCCGTATGTCGGTAGACTTCTCTGATATTCAAATTCTCGACAACCCCGGCGGCTTTGACCGTGTCATCTTCATCCCCAAGGGATTGAAGCTAAACGACTTGATTAAAGTCATGCGCAAACACTTCAAAGTCTGGACATGTGTTGATAATCTGGATAAGGATGTTATCGAGAATGACCGCGTAGCTGACTGCAATTACGTCATCCGTCTTCGCGATAGAGAGGAATCTGACGAGGAGCTGGAAAATACTTCAGTTGACCAGCTCAAAGAGCGGGGAATTGATTCCATCACCTTGCTAGAGCGTCTGGTCTATGAACTCAAGTACTGGAGTGAAACAGGTCAGCATCTGGATATCCAGAATGCGACACTTTGTGCTGGTTCGCGCGTCTCCAATGACGGTGTACCGAGCGTTTATTCGCACCTTCGTGATGACGAGATCAGCATCTATTGGTGCTTTTCTGTTGATTCCCATGTCAACCTGCATTCCCGTCAGGTAGTTGTCTAGTTTTTTTACCCCATTTGTGAGAACAAGTGGGGTCTTTTTTATGCATAAAATTTACTTGATTTCAGTCAATAAAAATAGGCTATTTATAGCCTTATTTGTCTTTACTTTTATAGATATTTATGCTAAAATAATAGCGTTTTAGAGTAAATAAATAAGCTAAAAAATATGACAATTTCATGGTACGGATTTAACTATTTTAAGATTCAAAATACTAAAAAAGCTATAGTTTTTAATCCCTATAGCCTAGACAAAACAACTAAATTTCCCAAGACCAAAGCTGATGTAGTCTTATTTTCTGATCCTGATAAGATCAAAGATGCTAAATATCACAAAGAAGCTTTTGTGGTTGATTCACCTGGTGAATACGAACACAACGATATTTTTGTCTATGGTCGTCAGATCAACGGAAATATTATTTATTTAATTCTGTTTGAAGATATTAGAATTGCTTTTTTAGGAGAATATGGTCATCAAGAATTAACCAATAGTGATTTAGAATTAGTCGAGGGGGCTGATGTTTTGATTTTGCCGGTTGGTGGCAATGATCTGACTACTGCCAAAGAAGCTAGTAAGCTTATCTCTCAGATAGAGCCACGAGTAGTCATTCCTAGTTGTCACGCAGCAGGATCAGGCAAACTAAAGCTAGACAATGTCAGTAATTTTATCAAAGAGTTTGGTGTAAAGGCTCAAGAAGAAGAAAAATTTAAAGTATCTAAAAAAGATTTACCCCAAGAAGATATAAAATTAATTGTTTTAAAAACTCAAGTATGATTTTTTTAGGCAATGAAAAAAATAAAAAAGTTTTATTATTTGTTCTGGTAAGTTTTTTTATTGTTGCTATATTTTGGGCTTGGCTCAAGACAGAGCCGATCAAAAATGCCGGTACACAAACAGATGATCAATTTTGGGCAGAATTAGCCAGCCAATCAGGCGACACTTTTCAAGCTATTAGCAATGATTTTGAAATTACCAAGGCCGAGTTAGACAATGTTAAAAATGATTTGGAAATAGCTGCTAATCAGCAAGCCCTTTTAGAAGCAGCTCAGGAGTATCTAGATGAAAAAGCTAGTACTACTGAAGAAGAAAAAAAAAGTATTAAGTAACAAGTAAAAAGTAAAAAGTCTCATTAGTAAATAAAATTAATTTTTAACTTTATACTTTAAACTTTTAACTAAAATTATATATGCCGAAAAAAAGTAAGCCAATAAAGAAAAAACCTGTTAAAAAATCAGTCAAAAAAGCTGAAATAGCTGTGACAGAAGTTGATTTGGAAAATAACGTTGGTAGAGTAGAACCTTTGTCTATTGTTGAAGAAATGCAAACCTCATATCTTGATTATGCTATGAGTGTTATTGTGGCTCGAGCTTTGCCAGATGTGCGTGATGGTCTCAAGCCAGTCCATCGTCGCATTTTGTATGCTATGTGGACACTTGGTCTACGGCATTCTGGTAAATTTAGAAAATCAGCTACAGTCGTAGGTGAAGTACTTGGTAAATATCATCCTCATGGTGATACAGCTGTTTATGATTCTATGGTTAGGATGGCACAAGATTTTGCTATGCGGTATATGCTAGTCAATGGTCAGGGTAACTTTGGTTCTATGGATGGTGATAATGCTGCGGCTATGCGTTATACTGAAGCAAAATTGCGTCCAATAGCTGAGGAAATGATGTTTGATATTGAAAAAAATACTGTAGATTTTATTCCCAACTATGATGGTTCTCACAAAGAGCCACGCGTCATGCCAGCCAAACTGCCAAATCTTTTACTCAATGGTACAACTGGCATTGCCGTAGGTATGGCTACCAATATCCCACCTCACAATCTAGGTGAGTTGATCGATGCAGTAAATGCTCTGATTGCCAAACCAAATACTACAGTCGAAGAATTGACTGAATATGTCACAGGACCTGATTTTCCTACTGGTGGTGTGATTTATAATCAAGAAGATATCAAGACTGCTTACGCAACTGGTCGTGGTGGTATTGTTATGCGTGGTGAAGCTGAAATTTCTGAAAATAAACTAGGTCAGTTTCAGATTGTAATTACTTCTGTGCCCTATCAGGTAAACAAAGCAAATTTATTAGAAAAAATCGCTACTCTAGTCAAAGACAAAAAACTAGATGGCATCAAAGATTTACGAGACGAATCTGACAAAGACGGTGTCCGAGTAGTGATTGATCTTAAAAAAGATGCTTATCCAAAAAAGATTTTAAATAATTTATACAAGCATACTCAATTGCAAGAAAAGTTTCACGTCAACATGCTAGCTTTGATCGATGGTATTCAACCTCGTGTGCTTACTCTCAAAAGCATCTTAGAAGAATATATCAAACACCGGCAAGAAGTAGTTACTCGTCGTACTCAATTTGAACTAGATAAAGCCAAAGACAGAGCACATATTTTAGAAGGTTTGAAAAAAGCTTTAGACAAGATAGATATGGTTATCAAGACTATCAAAGCTTCTAAAGACAAGGAAATTGCCAAAGTTAATTTGGTTAAAAAATTCAAACTTTCTGAGAAACAAGCTATAGCTATTTTAGAAATGCGTTTGCAATCTTTAGCCAATCTAGAAAGTAAAAAAATATTAGACGAGCTCAAAGAAAAACTTAAACTTATCAAAGAACTAGAAGCAATCTTGAAGAGCAAAACTAAAGTTTTGAGTATTATAAAAGAAGAATTAGCAGAAGTTAAAGATAAATATACTGACGAACGTCGTACCAAAGTAGTCAAATCAGCAGTCGACAAGATGACTACCGAAGATCTAATCCCAAATGAATCAACTGTCTTGACCATGACTCATGATGGCTATATTAAACGAGTTGAGCCAGAGACATTTAAGACTCAAGGTCGCGGAGGCAAAGGTGTGATGGGATTGACTACCAAGGAACAAGATGAAGTTCAACTTTTCTTTGCTACCAATACTCACGCTGATCTGATGTTTTTTACTACTCGTGGACGAGTCTTCCAGCTCAAAGCTTATGAAATCCCACAACAGTCTCGGACTGCCAAGGGTCAAAATATTGTCAATTTCTTGCAACTTTCTCCAGAAGAAAAAGTATCTTCTGTCTTGCAGAGCGAGGATTTTGATGCTTTCAAATATTTTGTCATGGTTACCAAGCATGGTATTATCAAACGAACTGAAGTTTCTCAGTTCAAAAACGTTCGTCGTTCTGGTCTGATAGCTATTGGCTTGAAGGCTGGTGATGCCCTGCGTTGGGTGCGACCATCTTCTGGTAAAGATGATATCATGTTGGCTACCCTCAATGGTCAGTCTATCCGCTTCAAAGAAAAAGGAGTCAGATCTATGGGTAGATCAGCGGCTGGTGTCAAAGCTTTGAAACTCAAAAAAGATGATGAAGTAGTTGGTGTTGATATGATTCCAGATGGTAAGGCTGCCAAGGATGAACAATTTTTAGTTGTTACTGAAAATGGATTTGGTAAACGGACTGCTTTGTCTGCTTACAAAGTCCAAGGTCGAGGAGGCTCTGGTATCAAGACAGTCCAAGTGACTGCCAAAACCGGCAAGCTTGCTTCTGCCAAGATTGTCAGTCAAAAAGTAGAAGACGAAGATTTGATTATTATTTCCAAGCACGGTCAGGTCATTCGCTTGCCTATCAAGTCAGTCAATATACTTGGGCGAGCTACTCAAGGCGTCCGCTTGATGCGTTTCAAAGATTCGGGCGATAAAGTCTCAAACGTTACATTTATTTAGGTTCTCCCCCTTACGAAGGGGGAGTTAGAGGGGGTTAAAAAGAAAAGCGATTATGACAGAAATTTTTAATAAAGATTTCTTAAAATATAGAAGAAAAGCACTTAGAAAAAATATGCCCAAAGCAGAATGGATTCTTTGGGATGAGCTTAAAAATAAGAAATTAAAGGGTTATAAATTTCGTCGTCAATTTAGTATTGATAATTTTGTTGTTGATTTCTATTGTCCCAAATTAAAATTAGTTATAGAAATAGATGGAGATAATCATTTAAATAAAGATGTTGTTGAATATGATAAATTTAGACAAGAAATTATTGAATCGCTTAGTATAAAAGTTATAAGATTTACAAATAATGAAGTTTATGAAAACTTAAATAAAGTCGTGGAGGAAATTAAGCGATATTTGAATTAACCCCTCCCAATTTTTTTACACTGATGTGGAGTTAACCCCTCCCAGCCTCCCCTTCGTAAGGGGAGGAGTCGTTGTATAGGCTTTTCTTGTAAAACAAGCCTTTTAATGATAATCTGTATTTATGTCAGATAGAGTAATTTCAGCCAAAGAAATAAAAGACGATAAGACTTGGGATGTGGGTTTGCGTCCCCAGTCTTTAGGTGAATACATTGGTCAACAACAGGTCAAAGATAATCTTGATATTGTCTTACAAGCGGCCAAAGGACGTTCTGAGCCTTTAGATCATGTCTTATTGTTTGGACCTCCGGGCTTAGGTAAGACTACTCTTGCTTATATTATTGCCAAAGAAATGGGAGCTGGTATCAAAGTCACTTCTGGGCCAGCTATTTCCAAAGCAGGTGATCTGGCTGCTATTATTACCAACCTCCAAGATGGCGATGTTTTGTTTATCGACGAGATTCACAGACTAAACAAAACCATAGAAGAAATACTTTATCCAGCCATGGAAGATTTTGCTTTAGATATTGTCTTAGGCAAAGGCCCATCTGCTCAAATACTTAGATTAGATTTACCAAAGTTTACTATTATAGGAGCTACTACTAGATACAATCTTATTTCTTCACCACTACGAGATAGATTCGGGGTTACATTTAGATTGGACTTTTATAATCCAAACGAGATTTCAGATATTATCAAACGCTCTGCTGATATTTTGACAGTCAAAATGGCTGATGAATCACGCAGTGAGATTGCTAGTCGCAGTCGAGCCACTCCGAGGATTGCCAATCGTATTTTGAAGCGAGTACGTGACTACGCTCAAGTCAAGGGTGATGGTCAAGCAACCTTGGATATGACAAAAAAAGCTCTAGACATGATGGCCATCGACAAATATGGCCTTGATGATATAGATCGTCGTTTACTCAAAGTCTTGGTAGACAATTTTGGTGGTGGACCAGTAGGCTTGAATACTCTAGCAGCTGCTCTCCAAGAAGAAGCTGGTACAATAGAAGATATTTTTGAACCATATTTGATGCAATTGGGATTTTTGTCTCGGACAGCCAAAGGTAGGATTGCCACTGACAAAACTTATGAATATCTGGGTATAGACAAACCAGCCAAAGATCAAAATAAATTATTTTAATATATGGTAAAATTACTCTTACATGCCTGTTGCGCACCTTGTACTATTTATCCCCTTCAAGAGCTTGCTAAAAAATATCAAGTTACTATTTATTTTTATGATCCCAATATTCATCCTGAAGAAGAATATATCAAACGCCGTGATGAGCTAAAAAATTATGCCCAAACTATTGGTGCCAATTGGGAAGAGGGTCCTTATGACGAAGCGCGTTGGTTTGCTGTTACCAAAGGTCTAGAAAATGAACCAGAGCGTGGCAAGCGTTGTACTGTTTGTTTTGATATGCGTCTAGGTGAAGCAGCTCGCAAAGCCAAAAATGAAAATTATGACATATGGGCAACTACTTTGAGTATTAGTCCACACAAAAACACTGACCAGATTCATTGTGTGGCTAGACTGTATGAAGAAAAATATAAAGTGCCGTTTTTAGACATTGATTGGAAGAAAAAAGATGGTTTCAAAATAGCTAGTAAGCTGGCCAAAGAACAAGATTTTTACCGCCAAGATTATTGCGGTTGTATCCACTCACGACGTGATTGACATAAAAAATACTATAGTAAATAAAAATTAAAATTAAATTAAAAAATTATGATTAATTTACCCAGAATAAAAAATATAATCAGTAGAGTATTAACAAAAACTACTAACGAAACTTATACTTGGGAACACCGCTCTCAAGATTATTATAACTTAACTTTAAATAGTGGCGTTTTGAATCTTAATAAGATTTCTAATGGTTTTTATAGGTTGTCAATATACAAGAGGAATGGAACTCTAATTGAACGCGTAGAATCAGATACATTAGACGATGAAGGAAGAGACTTATTGGATCAATTATACGATATTGTAGAGACTTTATTTTCAGAAGAAAATTCTACTCTAGATGAAATTTTAGACGAAGTAGATGAATAATGTGCTATTTCAGATTTTGAGCTAGCATAAAAGACTTTATTAAAAATGCCTAAAAATACAACAGATTAATTCGTGATAAAATTCCCGAAATAATTATTTCTATGAATATAAAATTATTTGATTATCATTTACCTCAAGAACTAATTGCTCAAGAGCAAATAAAACCGCGTGATCATTCGCGGCTTTTGATTTTGGATAGAGAATCTAAAAAAGTAGAGCATAAAAAGTTTTATGATCTAGTAGATTATCTAAATCAAGATGATGTTTTGGTGTTAAACGAAACAAAAGTATTTCCTGCTCGCTTGATTGGTCAGAAGCAAACTGGTGGTAAAGTTGAGGTGTTTTTAATAAACTCTGGCCCCTCGACTTCGCTCGGGGTCTTACGACAATGCATGATTGGCGGCAAAATTAAATTAAATAATAAAATTTTATTTAATAATCTTGAGTGTGAAGTTATTAAAGATCTGGGCGATAAATTGTGGGAAATTAAATTTAATAAATCGGGACAAGATTTAGAAGATCTTATAGAACAAATTGGTCAAACTCCACTTCCTCCATATATCAAGACTCAAGACAGTGACAAGATCAAGCAAGATTATCAAACTATTTTTGCTAGATCAAAAGGCTCAGTAGCAGCACCTACGGCTGGCCTGCATTTTACTCCAGAGTTATTCAAAAAACTTGAAGCTAAAAAAATAAAAATATTCAAAATTATTTTACACGTCTCACTAGGCACTTTTGCGCCAGTAGATGTTGAAGACATTACAAAATACAAGATTCATAGTGAATGGGCTAGCATAGACAAAGACACAGCTCAAGAACTCAATAAATTAAAACAACAAAATAAAAATATTATTGCCATTGGCACGACTAGTGCTCGAACTCTTGAGGCTTTTGCAGATGAATCTGGTAAATTGTCTAGTGGCAATAAAAATATAGATATATATATTTATCCAGGCTACAAATATAAGTTTATTGATGACATGATTAGCAATTTTCATTTGCCTAAAAGTTCGTTGTTGTTCATGATATCAGCTTTAGCTGGCAGAGAGTTGATATTAGATACCTATCAAAAAGCTATAGATATGAAGTATAGATTTTTTTCTTTTGGTGATGCCATGTTTATCACAAAAAATCGTCTATAACCATTCGGCTGCGCTCAGATTTACTTTTAAAAATCGAAGTAAAAAAGAACTCTACCTGCCCCAAGGTAGGTAGAGTTCAAAAAACTTCCATGTATTCCTGTTATTCGATTGTAGATTTTTAGTTGTTATCCAACAACTATTTTATTTTTATTTTTGTGTATTATTATATTAAATAATACGCTTTAGTTGTTGTTGATAATACTAAAAATATAATGAATAGGAACACATGTTATTAGTATTATAGCATATTTAGAGATCTATAAAAATAAAGCTATAATAATATTGGTAGTCACTACATTAGCATGTGATTCATGGAAGTATCTAGATAGCCACCAAACTCCACCCATCAAAATAGAACCATAGAGATATACTTTAGCAATATTATTTTTATAGTATTGTTTTTTTAATAAAATTAGTAAAGTAACCAAAATAAAAATAATTTGATAGATCCAAAAAGGGTGGTAAACAAACGGGCTTTTAATAATATTAAGATTAAATAATATAGAAGAAAAACCTATACCCTTAATAGGATAAAGATGTCCTAGATAATAGATAGTATCATGATAATAGTCGCTAGGTGACCAGATTATGAATGGTAGTAGGACTAACAAAACAGGAATTATAATATAAATAAAATATTTTGAAAATTTAAGTATTGATTTTATATTAAATCTGTATTTTTTCTTTACAAAAATATAAAACAAGAAAAATGGCCAATAAAAAATCATATTTTGTTTTATCAAAGCACTAATAGTGATTAATAAAATAGAAGATTTAAATTTTTGTTGTTTTAATAAATACAAAGACCATAAAGCCAAACAGATTGAGACAATATCATTAATACCAAATAAAATATCATGCAGTAAAAAAGGATTAAAAGCAAAGAATAATAATAGTGGCCAGCGTAAACTATCTTTGTCTGGTAGTTTATAAGCTATAAACAAAGATATAATATAAAAAATAAACAAGAATATTCGGTGATCATACCAGTCAGTTATATTTTGCCAAATCACTTTAAAAGGAATGGGTAGTAAAAAGCTAAGTGGAGTGTAAACTACATTCTCTAAAGCTGGATTAGTAATCCAGAAAAATGTGCCATTGCTTTCCCACCACAGAACTCGATCATGGAGATTGTCCATAATAGTACCATAAAAAGTTTCACTATAAGGATTTTGGCCTGCTAATAAAAAATCCATTGAAACCTCTATTTGACTAATACCGTCATGAGGAATAAATTTGACATTATCTTGTAATCTGAGATAAATAGCTAAGCTCAAAATACTGGCAAATATAACTATTAAAATACTAATAATTACTATTTTAATTTTTTGGCTCTTTTTTTGGTAAGCAAAATAATAAATCAGCATCAAGCTGATTATTATAAAAAGTATGTAGATATCAAGATCAAGAGTATATGAAAAAATAGGATATTTTTTGGGGATAAAAATATAAAATTGAGACATTACTAGCAAAAAAATGATCATTTCTAATCCTATTTTTTTGTAGACTTTTTTAGTTATTTTTTTGTATAATTCAAAATATGATTGAAAAAAAATTTTCATTTTTTATTTACTTAATCTTTCTAAATCAGCATCAAGCATCATTTTTACTAATTCTTCAAAACTAACTTTAGGTTTCCAATTAAGGTTTTTTTGTGCTTTATCACTTTTTCCTTGAAGAGTAAAAAGCTCAGCTGGTCTTTTGAATCTAGGATCTATTTTTACATAGTCTGACCAGTCATTTATACCGATATGCTTAAAAGCAATATCCAAGAAATTTTTAATGCTATGAGTTTTGCCAGTTGATATTAGATAATTATCAGCTTCTTTGGCTTGCATCATGAGCCACATAGCCTCTACATAATCACCAGAAAAACCCCAATCCCTTTTACTATCTAGATTGCCTAGTTTTATATCTTTAGCTAGGCCCAATTTTATACGAGCCACGCCATCAGTAATTTTTCTAGATACAAATTCTTTTCCTCTTATTGGAGATTCGTGATTAAATAAAATTCCATTAACACAAAACATAGAAAAACTTTCTTTATGATTGACAGTTATCCAATAAGCAAATAATTTTGATATAGCATAAGGACTACGTGGATGAAATGGTGTGTCTTCTGTTTGTATACCATCTTCATTACTATTGCCAAACATTTCACTAGTAGCTGCATGATAAAATTTGGCTGATGGATGATTATTTTTGATAGCATTCAACAATTTTAGTGTACCCATGGCATTTATTTCTGAGGTGACTATTGGCTGATCCCATGAAGTACCTACAAAGGATTGGGCTGCTAGATGATATACTTCATCGGGTTTGATTGTTCTGATAGCATGTATCAGTGATGCTTCATCAGTTAGATCACCATCAAAATATTCAATATCTTTTTCTATGCCTAGATAGGTCAGATTAGAAAAATTTCTATTTACAATTCTTCTAACCAAGCCGTAGACTTTATATCCTTTAGATAATAAAAATTTAGCTAAATATGCTCCGTCTTGACCTGTTATACCAGTTATTAATGCTTTTTTCATAGTTTTTATTTATCCAATTTTTTAAATTTTAATTTCCAGGCCATTAAAATTCCTTCTTTGATAATATTAGAAGATATTTTAGACTGACCAATAGTTCTTTCCTGAAAAATAATTGGCAATTCTTTGACCTTGGCGCCATGTTTATAAAGTTTGTATTTTATTTCTTGCATAAAGGCATAACCTACACCTTGAATATTATCTAGATTTATTTTTTTAAGATAATCACTATCAATTCCCATAAAGCCAGCTGTCAAATCATTGATTGGTACATGTAAAATTGTCTTAGCATAAAGATTGCCATAGCGACTCAAAAATCTACGTCTAAAAGGCCAACCAGTTGTACCACCATTTTTTGTATAACGAGATCCAATTACTAGATTATATTTGTCTAGAGCCTTGATCATATCAGGAATATATTTTGGCTGATGTGAGAGATCAGCATCCATAGTAATAATTTTTTTATAATCACAATGTAAAGCTTCTTTAAAGCCAGCAATAATAGCGGTCCCTAAACCAAGTTTACCAGACCGCTCTATGATATTTATATTATCAAATCTATTTTGGAGTTCTTTGACTGCTTGAGCAGTGCCATCAGGAGAATTATCATCAATAACCAAGATATCAATATTAACACCCAAGGATTGTAATTGGCTGATCAGTTCTACTATATTGGCTGCTTCATTATAAGTGCCAATTATAATCAATGTTTTGTTATGCATGGTTTAATTTTATCATTTTTTAGTTAAAATGAAAATGCATTCTCCTCCGCCACCCCGCTTCGCTAAAGCTATGCGGAGGCGAGAGGCTTCGGCGGACAGGCATGTTAGTTGAAATGAAAGTGTACTGTGTCTCCGTCCTGAATGATATATTCCTTACCCTCCATACGCATTAGACCTTTGTCTTTGGCGTCATTCCAGCCTCCAGACTCAAGTAGCTCTTGCCAATTGATAACTTCAGCCCTGATAAAACCTTGCTCAAAGTCAGTATGGATGACTCCGGCGGCTTGTGGAGCTTTGGTATTTCGGATCACTGTCCAAGCTTTGGTTTCTTCTGGTCCAGTAGTAAGAAAAGTAATTAGATTTAATAGTTTATAACTAGTAGTAATCAAATTATCCAAGCCGCTATTTTTAATTCCAAGCTCTTGTAGATATTCTTGAGTTTCTGCTTCTGGTAGATCAGCTAATTCGGCTTCTGTTTTGGCACAGATTGCAATACTATTGTCTGGTAATTTTAAATCCTGACCAATCTGATCTTCAGAAATATTATATAAATAAATTATTGGTTTGATAGTAAGTAAATTCAGAGATTTTAATATTTTTCTCTCTTCTAAATCCAGATCTAGAGAATTTAATAATTTATTATCTTCTAAAACAAGTTTTGTTTTTTCTAATAATTTTTTTTCTTGTTCTAATATTTTTTCATGAGGACCTTTTAGCTTATCAATGACTTTGTCTAGATGTTTAGTTACAGTTTCAAGGTCTGCTAAAATTAATTCAAGATTAATTACTTGTTTGTCATCTTCAGGGTCTATCTGGCCATGCACATGGATGACATCATCGTTGCTAAATTGTCTGACTACCTGGACAATAGCATCTACTTCTCTGATATTAGACAAAAATTTATTACCCAAACCCTCACCCTCAGAAGCGCCTTTGACTAGACCAGCAATATCTACAAATTCAATAGTAGTAGGGATGATTTTTGCAGAATTTGAAAGCTTGGCTAGTTTGTCTAGTCTGGGATCTGGTACAGCTACTACTCCGACATTGGGATCAATAGTACAAAAAGGGTAGTTAGCAGCTTCTACTTTGTTTTTTGTTAAGGCTTGAAAAAGGGTCGATTTACCGACGTTTGGCAAGCCTACAATTCCGACCGTTAGTTTTGAACTTGGCATATTGTTGTATAGGGATAAAGCCAGATATTTGCAAATCTCGCCTTGTTCCCACGATTTTTTCAATAGTATTAAGTATTATCGACCTTTTAGTTGTGAAGTCTAGGCCCTGTAATGCCCCTTTTGCCTTATTGGCAAATTTTTTCATTTCTTGCTTATTTGGCATTGTCAGTTGTTTTTGATTGCCTCTACTCCTAGCTTTGGTTATTTGGCTTTCTATTTGGTTAATTTTTTCTCTGATTGGCACAGTGTAGCTTTTAAGTTGCCCTAAGTCAAACACTCCTACACCATAGGCCTTATTATACCTTTCCTCTTGTTTTTTTAATTTTTCAATTTGTCGTTTTTGAGCATCTATATCAACTAAAGCCCCCTTGGATTTAGCCTGCCTTTCTTTGAACCAGCGATTGACTTGGGCTGTCATTAGCTCTGGCGAACTCATAAGCTCTGATATTTTCTTCCATACGAGCTTATCTGCAAGTATTGCATTGATGCCTTTTTCTTTACATTTTGGCGGTAGAGGAAAACTTAAAACCCTATCACTACAGCGATAATAAAGGTTTGGTTTATTAGCATAGCCTTCGCCTGTTCGTTTTCTTCCACAAGCACAGGAAATTTTACCCGCTAAAAGGTAGTCATTCTTTTTGTTGCGTGGGCACAAAGCAAAGTTTGCCTCTATTTGCTTTCTTGCTTTATCAAAAAGCTCTGTAGTAATGATAGGCGGCACAGGTATTGTTATCCATTCTTCTTTGGGCTTTTTTCTACGACTGGTCTTTTTTACTTTTTTATATTTTTGCTCTTTTAGTGGTTTATCTGGAATAACAGCATAAGAGCTACCCCAACAAGCCTCTCCTATATAAGCACGGTTGCGTAACATAGTGCTTAAGGTGCTAGTGCTCCAAACACCTCGTTTGCTTTTTCGTGGTTTTATACCCTCTTTTTGAAGTCGTCTCACAACCGCTCTAAGTGTCATACCTTCATCAGCTATCCAAGAAAATATCATCTTTACAACACGTGCTTCTTCAGGATTTATCTTATAATATCCGTGTTTGTCATTTTGTTTTGGTATATAGTCGTAGCCATAGCGAGGCTCACTTACTAAAATATGGCCTTCTTTTACTTTTCGTAATTTACCCAATCTGAAACGCTCGGATATTTTTGCTCGTTCATATTCAGCAAATAAACCCCTTACACCGTGTAGTATTTTATCCTCACTATTCTTAGGAGAGGGGACAGTAACAAACAATACCTCAATACCAGCTTCTTTTAATTCGTCCATAATCAACTCCTGATACGAGTAACGTCTGGCCAAGCGGTCTGGGTCATAAATAAGTATGGCTTCCCATACTTTATTTTTAGCGTCTTGTCTTAACTTATCAAGAGCTGGTCTGGCTAGAATATCACCACTCCAGCCATCATCAACGTATTCTTCAACAATAGTATGGCCATTTTTTTGAGAAAATTCCTTGAGCGAAAGCACTTGGTTTTTAATTGTTTGCTGTTCCTCCTGATGTGATGTAGAAACACGAGCGTAGGTAGCTATTAACTTTATTGGTTTTTCTTTTATAGTATCCATTATATTATTTTTTATATTTTGATTTGGCTATAAATCTATCTACTTCAGATTTTGGAATACGCAATAAGGCGGTTCTGCCTTTACCCAGCTTATAACCCTTAAGACTGCCCTCTTTGAGCCAGCGGGCTACTGTGCGGGGGTTGACCCTAAAAATTTTTGCTACTTCTTCTTTTGTTAGAAATTCCATATATTTATTATATACCTAATTGTCCCTAGTTGTCAAGTCATCTTTTTCTTTCAATACTTCTTCAAAAAGTATGTCAAAAGCACGATTTAATTTATCGCTATTTTCCAGTTCCTTATCAACAAATTGATAAGTTATCTGGTGCTCTTTTTTCTTTGTGTTTTTTGACACGGGCATAGTCTAAAATGTTTCTAAGTATTACATCGTTTAATGTCTATATTTTTGGACACTTGGTTATTAAAATCTAAGCCTAATTCTTCTTGGGTAGCCGTGCTAATTCCGAATTGATTTAGTATATGGCTGTGTATTTTGATATTAGTTATATTGCTCAAAGCCTTAACATCAAAGTTGTTTTGTAGCTTACTTAAGCGTTTTAGGTAGTTATACCAAGTTTGGCGGCTTTTATACCTTTGAAGGTATCTGTTTCTGGTTTCAGCCAGTCCATAGGTTTGCAGGCTGACCAAAATACCTTTTATAGTGTCTTTGGTCTGTATATGGCTGTAATGTTCATCTAAAAATTTTTCAATAAACGGTTGGCTTTCTAAAGATAGAAATAGGATTTTTTGCAACGGATGATTGAATACGGTATTAACTTCTTGTTTTAGTAAGTCGTCCCAAATATCTTGCTTGAAGATAGCCTCTAAAGTTGGTTTATTTCGACCAAGATAAGGTCTGAATTTAGCCGTGATTTTTTTAGGAGTTTTTAGCGTAAGTTCAATTCTTAAAACCTCTGCACCATTATCTTCAAATTTTTTGGCCACTTCTTTTTCCTCTGTGGTTTTGGCATTATTCAAAATTTCTCGTTTTTTATCGTAGGCCTTAATAGTCTCAGAGCTTGTTTTGCCTTTGCTAAATATCACTTCCTTGCCTCGATATTTGTAATCCGAGAAGTCAACAATTCTATATTTGGAATGAGCTTTGTAATCGAAAGGCTTAAGTGCCTTTAAGGCCAAATCACAGGAACAGATTTTTTCTAATTGTATGTTTTTTCCAATAGCCAGTAGAGTGGGCACAGCTTCTTTTATCTGATGTGAAAATATGTAGACTCCTATCTCTTGCATAAATTCGCTCAGTGCTTTTACTATGTCATTAAGCTGGTGCTCGTGTATGATTGAGTGGTTTTCACCGTATAATAGTTTTGGCAGTGAAGTTTCAAGGCCAAAATAGGTTTTATCTGGGTTTAGAAAATCCTGTTCAATCCAGTATTTTGGTGTGTAGATACCTTGCTCCTGCCTCTCCTTACGCCAAGCATTATTAGTCCAAATGTATCTATTTCCTGTAGCGTAAAATAGGTTTAATGCCCTTTGGTGTATTTTTTCCTGAAAGAAAAAGGTATCTTTCCTTTCATATTTGAATTTTAGCCTTATAGTGTCTAGCATATCTGGGTGTGTTATAACCTATAGCCATTGCTCAAACCTAATTTGAGTAGAGCCTATTTTTTAGGTTCTTAACATTGTCCCAGTATGAGCGTGATTTTTGTTCTAAGCGGTCAGCCCAAAAAGCATCAGCCACTTTTTCAATATCAGCATCACGGCGAAAGACAAATTGGACTTTACGGGGATTTGTCCTATCCAAAGTTAGCAATTCAAAATCAGCCGTTGTCAAAGCGGCTGCACAACCTAAGTCATAAGTAGCAAAACAGTCGTTGTCTGCTCTAGAGACTTTTATGCCTTTTTGTTTGTTTGGTAATTTTTTGTTCATAATAATTTTTAATAGTAATTTTTGTATCTCTCTAACCTTAATGGCGAATTTCACTCTGTTTTATGAAAAATTAAAAAACTCCCCATTTTTTGGGGAGTTAATAAATTAAATTTTATGTATAAATTTCGCTAACTAATTTTTATAGACAAATAATTTTAAGGTAGATACTCTTTTTTACTCAAAATATCTTCATCTTCTTCATCTGAGGGTATATCGTTTTTATCTGGCGGTGGTATTAAAGTCAACTTTATTTTATACGAGTTCCCTTGTTTCTCAGGTGATGATTTATAAGGATAAAATGGGTCATAATCAATAGAAAAATAATTTTTAAGAGATTTGGCTAGAAGCTCTTTTTGTTTTTTATACTTGTTTTTTGCCTCGGCATCTTTTATGGTTAGTTCACCGTTTACAAGTGATAATACTTTTAGGAATGTCCAAGCCTCGCTTGGATTAGGATTTTTACCTCTACCCACAAATCCCATTTCTTTATAATCAGTATATAATTTATATTGTTTAGCCTGAATAAATACTTTTTCTTCGTCCTCAAATTTAATAGCTATGTTTTGCCATTGAGTCCCTGATGGTAGTTTATAAGGGAATTTTTGAGGGTCTTTTTGCTTGGTTGATTTAGTAATAGAATTTAGCCCATTTTTTAGACCGTCAACTTCCACTTTGCCTTCAACGATTTTTATAGGTATTGGTTCAGTGGTTTTTTGTTCTTGTTTGGGGGGAGTAAAAAAGTTTGATAATAAATCCTGTAGAGCTGGGTCGACTGGCTGATTAGCTCTATCCTTTTGTCTTTTATCTATTTCTTTAATAAGGTTATTCGTAGCTTTTACTATTTTGCCGTTGGAGAAACAATAACCATCATACTGTAAATAAATACTAAAGTTATCTTGCAACTCAATAGATTTTTCTTTATTGCCATTGTGCATTAGCGGGTGGACAGCTTCCTCGAGAATTTTGAAAAGCATTTTTTGTTCGTCTTTTTCCTCGGACGTTGCATAGTAAGTTAGAACAGTGTTTATCATCATCCATTTAGTATTTGGGTAGTCTATTAGAGGTTTTGGCACTCCCCAATTTTGTAGTAATTCAGCTAAATTAGCACCAGTATCAAAATCTGCTATTTGTTGGGAGATATATTTTAATGATTTTTTCTGTATAAAAGCACCCGTGCCATTTAATTGGTCAAAAACATCAATGATGCTATCTGCATTGAAACTAAATTCTATAATTCTATTGCCAACCTCTCTGTGGGTTTGTTTATTGAGTGCGTCCCAATTATATTCTGCTAACCCTAAATCAATCAATAAAGAAATAAAGCTATCATTTTTCTCATCAGTTGGTATAGTGTAGCGATGCCCACGTTCTATTCCATCACCATACATAAATACCCCTCTGAATTTTTTTACCAAGCTACAATCTCGCATCAAATCTCTTATATTTTTTATTCGGTCAGAATAAGGATTTTTTATATTTTTGCTTGTTGGTTTTTCTTCGGGAATTTTTTTATAATCAACTTCTATTTTTATAGTCAGAGTATCCTCTCTTACATCTAAAAAATGCAAGGAGATTATTTCTATAAATTTTTCTTTATGTAATGCTAATAGTGCTTGAAAAAAGTCTAAATGTCCATAATCCTCTTTCTTAAAAGTGTCTATGCTAAAAATCTCACGCCATACCTGAGCTCCATAGTTTACATATGATGCCAAGGTGCTAATAGATATTTTGCTTGGATGCAAATTAAGCTTAAGTGTT
>CAZEWH010000002.1:0-166582 GCA_964515785.1 uncultured Gammaproteobacteria bacterium | reverse complement strand
ATTTTCAGCCGCCGCTCTGCAGAGCCTTTCGTATTCTTTCGTAGGCGGAGAGCCACTTAATTGAACTACAAGCACTTGGTTCTTTTTTTCTCTTTTCATAAAAATAAAATAATTAAAATAAATATATTAGTATGTTTAAATTAATAGTAGTTGTAGTTGTTGGCTTTATTATTTATATAACAATGAAACAAATAGAAAAAACTAGAAAAATGGAATCAGAAATAAAAAAACAAAATAATAAAATCGAAAACCTTAAGCAAGAAATTCATTCTATAAATAAAGATAATAAATAAATTGATATTCCCTATCCCCGAGTCAGTCAAAAAATCCAATTTTATTGGACTTTTTTGTTTGTTATAAAAAAGTGATATACTAAAAACAAGGTGAATGGCGAAGCCAGAGAGGGTGGCCTGGGCCATAATAAAGTTTAAATTAAAAGTATGAAAAAGATTTTATTAGTTTTAACTATCCCATTACTAATTGGAGCTGCTTATATTTTTTTTGGTGAAGACAAGAAAGAAGAAAAAACTCCAGTAATAAAGCAAGAAATAAAACAAGAAGAGGTCACTTTTGTTGATATTGATTTTAGGTATACTACATCCACAGATGGATTGGATTTACCAGAAAGAATGCAGGGTACTCTTAATCTTAGTGGTCTTGCTTCTACTGAAGGACTTGTTTTACCTAGATATATAAGTGGGGATCTTCGGCTTAATAGCGTTACCTCTGCTGAGGGACTTGTTTTGCCTAAGACTATAGATGGAAGACTTTTTCTTGAAGAACTTAGTTCTGCCGAAGGGCTTGTTTTGCCTACATATATAAGTGGGGATCTTTTTCTTACTGGTCTCAAGTCAACAGAAAAATTAGTTTTACCTGAAGTTATTAAAGGAAATGTAATTTTTGGCCGCTTTATATCTGATGAAGAAGTACAAAAAATAGAAGATAAATATCCAAAAATTAATATTATTAAACTTTAAAATTAACTATTCGAACTTGGAAAAATAACTTAAATGAAATCTTTGAGAATTTTAAAGAATAATTTGTAAATTGTATATTGGGATTCTCTGTCCCCAAGCCAATCAAAAAATCGCTTATTAAAGCGATCTTTTGTTTACTTTTAGCCGTCTCCTTTGCCGCCACTACCATCACCATATAGGCTTTTGATCTCACTAAAGCTACTGTCTTCAGTAGAAGCTTTAGCACTGGTGATAGCTAGACTGCCAAAAACCATAACTAAAAGTAAGATACTTACAAAATACTTCATAGTTTTGTATATTTATAATTAATTAAATACAACTTTAACCATCGCTCTTACCATCTGGACAACAGCGATTAGGTACACCAGAATAGCAAAGTTTGATTTCACTCCAAGTGCAAGGCATTGTTTCCTCTGGAATAGATGAAGCTTTGACTTTAGCTGTAAAAACACCAAGTGCTCCACCAGCTAGAAATAAAGCTAAAAATATTCCACTTAAAAAATACTTCATTTTTTTATAATTAATTATTTAAATAACAAGCTTTTGATTAGTGAGTGGAGACAAGTTGTCTCCACTCATGAGTCCAAAGCTCGTTGGACTTTTTACTTCAGGAGTGTCATCTTCTTTGTCAGTTTCTGACCATTGCAGATCAGACTGTAGAAGTACACGCCAGAGGCAGCTCGACGATCACGATGATCAGAGCCGTGCCATTCCACGACATAGTCGCCTGGAGCCCTGATTTCATCAACCAGGGTGTCAATCAGGCGGCCAGACAGATCATGAATCGTTAGCTTGACGTGTGAACGCTTATGAACTGCAAAGTTGATGGCAGTTGTTGGGTTAAAGGGGTTAGGGTAGTTGTTCTGGAGAGCTAGTTTGCGAGGCGCTTGCTCATCTTCCACTGGAGTTGGAACTCGCAGATGATTGAGACGAGTCAGCGGATCTCCCAAGAAAATATAGCTATCCAGTACCTGGAGCACATCTTCTGAATCAGGGTAGTCAGTCCGGATGCGCTGCTCAGCTATCATAAAGGACTCAGCCAGCGATCTATCTAGATTATTCCAGACCTCTTCCATGAAGTAGCTTAGAACAGTCATGTTAGGCGCTTGCCAAGTACCAATGGTCGGACCGACCCAGGCAATAGCTCCATAATCCCTTTCCAGGAAACGCTCACCAATCGGTCGACCATAGGCCGGCTTTTCGGTACGAGCCCAGTCAGCTCCGTCACAAGATCCAGCCAAGATCAATGGTGCATGATTGCCATAAGGCTGGATCATGTCCATGGTCCAGGGATTTGACGGATCAGTCTGGACAAAGTTATCTCCTGGACGTGAACGGTTGGATAAGGGGCTGATCAAGGTTAGAACCTCAAAGGCATACATGTTCCACAGTTGGGCTGCCTGGTCATTCCGTTCGGAAGTGACCGGATAGTCAGAGTGAAGCATGTCGATCTGCGGTATGCTTGGTGGTACCAGATCTTTGAGGACATTAGCTACTTGCAGAGCAAAGGCACCGTCGCCATAGTCGTCATAGTCAGTGTCACGCGTGTAATGCCCGGACAAATGAGCTCCAAAGTCGCCGAATTGCGAGGCGTACTGAAGCTTGTAGCCATAGGCATACACTTGTTCTTCTGAACTAAAGGGTAGACGACCACCAACCACATCACTAGATCCATCACAGTCAGTATCCCAATAGGGCTTGTCTGTGAAGTAGTAGGGAACAAACCAAGGCATGCCTTCGCCCCGTGGTCTAGTATCCCAAACGATGTAGGTGGGAATTAGATCCAGTTCAGGTTGGCCTTCAGGCGGATAGCCTTGATTGAGGTAGTAATCCTTGGCAAACTGCCATTCTGGACCCCAATCAGCTGTCCAGGCTTCCCAGTCGTTGGAATCACCCACCAGCAAAAAGTAATCAGTTCCATTGTCTTTCTCGGTAGCAATGTCTGCTTGTAGAGTCTGACGGAAGAGATCGTTATCTGCTGGGAAATCATCCACAGTTTTTACCAGGGTTTCGTAGTTCCACCAGTCATGCCAGTAGTTGGCAATTGCGTATTGAGTAGCCTCAGCCAGAGCCTCGACAGTGTAGATGACCAGCTTTTGACCATCACCCATCAAGGGTAGAGGAGGTCCACCCATTTCATCACGCATTTGCTGCAGTTCTTCCAGCTTGTTGAGTAGCTCTGCCTTGCTGGGCATAGGTATGCTACTCTTGGTGGATCTAGTCGCTGACTTAGCCATATCATGGAAGATTTGCTTGCCAGTGGTTTCGATTTCAACTAGCTGGTAATAACTGTAACCTTCAGGCACATTGACCTTGTAGCCGTTGTACTGTCCAGCTTGAATGGTTGCCACAACTTCCCAAGGCCCATCCTTGCTATGACTGGCCCAGATCTCGTAGGACAGAGTGTTGTGTTCGGTTTCAGCCATCCACTCAGCCTGTCCATCGATCACACCAAAGCTGTTTACATCAGCTGCTGGTTCATCTGGATGTCGCAAGGTCACCATGTCACTATATCCACCATAAAGGAAAATGTTGGAACAATTGGCACTGTAGATAGTATTGCCAGAAGCAATGACCTGTCCAGTACCAACTCCAGTGGTAGAAATATGAGCATAGAGTTTGGTGTCTGATTCCCACCAAGCAGAATCAACCTGCAGAATACCAGTAGTAAAGATAGCTTGGCTAGCTGGAACATAGTGATTGACACGCGTGTCAAACTCAAACCAGAAATCCAAGCCACCAGCTGGTACAGGGTCGTTGTAGCTGTGTGAGGTATCATAGACACCCGGTGTGATAGTTGTCCAGCCATGTCCGCTTTTGCTTAGACCGCTACAATCTTCACACACTTCACCAACAGAGCGATAGCCATATTGACTGTTTACTCCACTAAAGAAGCAATTGATGTTGCTAATTGCTTCACCAGCATCGATGACACCACTGCAAGTGGCTACCACTCTGGAACCAGTCCAGTCATGGTAGTCAGAGTTTTGAGCATTGCAAGCATTGAGCAAGACAATACCATCAGCCATATTGACACGATTGGCCAAGCCATCGTTGTATTTGAGGCCGATGCTATAGGCTACGTCTTCAATACCGCCCCGGAAGACTACATCACTGTAACCACTGTTGCGGTACAAAGTGTACCAGAAGTCACGAGCAATGCGTCCATCTTCTGTATAGGGAAAGCTTTCAATAGCAATTCCACCTGGAAAGCCACCATCATCACCCTCATCAGCACCGTGGGTGAAAATGTTGAGAAAACCATTGTTGGCTCCAAACTCTGTCAGAACATCGGGGATGTAGATATCAGAGTCATTGACTTCGTCATCAGGCCAGGTGTTGTCAATCATTGATGAAACACTATAACCAGCATCTCCCAAACCATCGCCAGCATTGATAGCCTCATCTAGTTCATAGGCAAAAGGCTGGATGTCACCAGCACTATAGCTAGCTGGAGTTGTGCTAGTTATGTCAGCTAAGACAGGAGTCGTAGCCACCAGAAGGATGATGAGTAAGAGTCCGACCCCACTGAAATAGCGGTGACGGTATTTCATTACTCACTCCCTTCGTTGTATCGGGCAGTGTTTTGCAAATCCTGACGCAGACGCTCATTTTTGAGAGCTGTATTATCAAAGTCACTAGTTTCACCAGTGTCAATGATAGCCATCAACTGAGCAATCTGTGCCTGGCGTTCGGGCGGCGAAGTCACGTAGTAGCGGTTTCCAAAGGCAATAAACTTGCCCTTGGAATAATCGCGCCAGAACTTAGCCATCAAACGTTCATGCACTTCTTCAGTACTAGGACGCTGGATACGCTGGCGAGGAACAGTCAAAGACTCACTTTCACCATCAGCCCAGATAATATACAGTCCGGTCGGATTAATCTCAACAGACTGTACAAGATCTGAGTTGAGTAGTACTTCAGCTCGAGCTTGCAGACCAGCCTCGTAGCCATCACGATCAGCAGTCGCATAGCCAGTTACTTTGGCTGACTGCATTAGTTCGTGTTGGTTGCAGGCCAATTCTGCAATAGCTTGGAAGAATTCATTGTTTTCATCCGGCAGTTCACGTTCGTTGATGTTGCGTGGCTCATAAGGAAAGCCGTTGAGATACAGAGTATCTTCACCAACACCAGTGAAAACCGGTGGATCACAGATTTCTACACCATAGGCAAAAACCTTGGCACGAATCTGCTCTTCAGCAAAAGAAGTCGTAGTGATCATACAAACCAGCATGATCAGTAGACCAGTTTTAAAGTAACGCATTAGCGTCTCCTTTCATTTCATTTTTTTTAACTCCTGATGTCAAAGAACTAGGAGTCGTTTTTTACGACATTCCGCTAAAAATATTAAATAAATAATATTCTTAGCGCAGAGTCGTAAAGCAACAAAAAATACCTCTCCTGTGAGGCATCTTTTTGGGTCTATAAAAAGTGTCGGTTACGCTACTAGCTCGCAATCATCCTGTCTACCCCGCCAACAGCAGGGGACCAAGCGTCCAAGTACAGATGATTGTTCATTGCCTCACTTTAAAGCTTAAAAAGCTTTAATATATTATATTATTAGCATAGCTAATTTTTGTCAATGTTGTCAATCCGTTCGACAAGCTCAGGACAGGTAAAAAAGGCCCGAGAGGGTGGAGGTCTTGCGACCTCCACCCTCTCTTTCCCACTCAGGCCAAAACTGTCTTGGGTAGCCAATGCTGATTGACTATCTCCATCATAATGTGGGGATTGAAAGGCTTACGCACATAATCTTCGATACCAAATTCACGCTGTAAACTGGTTTTGAACTTTTTAGTGCCAATACTACTACTATGATGTGAAGTAACGATCACGATCGGCGGATTGGGCAATTTTTTGAGTTGCTCGATCAACCAATCAGCACCTGGAATATCCAGATATTCAACTATCACGATATCTGCTTGCCAATGGACAATCTGATTTCGGATATGTTGAGTATCTTCTAGAGAACGAAAGTCGCCGTTGGTGATCATGACATCATATTGTTCCCAAGTTTTACCTTCGTTTTCTAGCACTGCTTTAAGGGTAATAGCAGTGCTGTAGTTGGGCTCAACGACAAAGATGCGTGGCCAGATTTTTTCTAGTTTTCTGGCTATCTTTGGTGCTGGCTCAGTAGTGAGTGTCATATGCATGAAATGCCTCCTAGATTCTAAAGAACAAAAATACCCCACAAAGTGAGGCATTTTCATTCTCCAAAAGAGTACAAAAAAACAGTGCCGGTTACGCTAGTGGCTCCCAATCATCGAAGCGTCCAAGTTACAGATGATTGATCTTTGCCTCACTTAAATTCAGGTTGTATTTGGTTGTTATATCGACATTAGCATAATATTTAATATCTGTCAAGTTTTATTGACAAATATTAATAAATATGTTATATTGACTAGAATTTTAGTTTTTTACAAGCTACTTAACTGGAAAAGAAAAACCCCCAAATTTGGAGGAAACTTATGTTCAAGCAAATGATGTGGCTGTTGGCCATGGTGATTATCATGACTCTAATGGGCTGTGGTAAAAATAATCTTGACAAAGCTATCGAACAGCTGGAAATCGACATCCAAAGTGCTCAGACCCATGAGGAATGGCAAGCAATTTATGAAGATCCTGTTTTTTACTTCCATGCTCCTCAGGAATTTAAAGATCTGTACAAAGGTCAGATATTGCGAGGTTTGTATTTAACATCTGATAATGCTGATCAGATGCAGCAAATCATTCAGTACAGCTATAGAGTAGAGAGTTGGGATGAGATAGCTGCAATTGTACAATGGTTTGCTGACAACTACACTGATGTGTATGGTTTGTACGAGGTTTTGGATGAATTTCACTACGATAGTGATTTTCCAGCTTACAGAGAGCATGCAACCACTATTGCTAATGCTATGTTCAACAATGCTGATAGTCATAGCGATTGGAATTTGGTAGCTCACTATGCCTATGGTCTGCTCAATGATGAGCAGAAGGTAGCAGCTAGTGACAGTCTACAGATCAATTGCAGTGATTTCCGTGATTGGGAGATCTACAGTGAGTGGCGTGATGCCGATCATGAAGATCGTCAGTTGGCTTATGACAAAATGTTTGAGTTGGCTGGAGATGATCATAATCTTTGGAACCGGTTGTCACGCAGAGGACATTGGGTTCCTGAAGAGCGGAATTACGTCATTTATGACGCTTTAGTGAGAACCGTGGATCCTGATAAAGTGACACCTGGCTACATTGCTGATCTCTACGACAACAAGTATGTGACTGACGAACATCGTCGTTACTTGTTGAGTATTTACCGACCAACCCTAGGCAGTGATGGATCGTTCCATCTTTTGGTAAATGCTTTGAGTAATCGTAAGCAACAGGATGTCATTTGGCACAAGACTTACCAAGCTTTGGTAGTTGGAGATCTGGGACATTTGATCCAGATTTATCAGTCTGGTGGTACTCATATGTACAGTGCGCCTTCGGCTCAAGTCAAAGCCAAGTTGATCACCACTATCATCGAACGCAGTCAGACTGTGGATGACTGGGCGTTGGTAGCTGAGTTAGCCACTGAGAACAGCTCTCTTCACACCCTAGCTTTGCAGCAACTGACCTGCCACATCCAGAATTAGCACCTTTGCCCGTCGAATTTATTCGGCGGGCTTTTATTTTTGTAGAACAAAAATAACCACTCGAAGCTCCAACAGAGCGAAGTGTGGTGGTTTGATATAAACAAAGCTCACCTTCGCTAAAGCTACGGCGGGCAACATTCTTCGCTAACGCTTTGAATGTTGAAAAATTTGCTTATTTATACTATAATAAAGCTATATGAAAATATCACCAGAAATTGTAGTATTACACCAAAAACTGCAAAATATTTATCGTCGTCGTAAGGCTCAAATAGAATCAGAAAACAAAATTGAAGTTGATGAAATTACTTCTAAAGTAGCAGTACTTTATGAAAAATTACGTAATACAGTTGACTTCAAAGAAATGCATTTGTTGCGTCGTTTTGCTATTGAAAGAAATATCAAACGGCGTTTTATTATGGAAACCTTGAAACCTAGTATAGCAGAGAGTTTAGTTGAAGAATTGATCCGAGCTAGATATTTACCAAACAATACTATTCCAGAAGAAATGATAAAAGACGTAGAAAAAATTATTGTCAAATACAATGATTTATTTCTGATAATGAATGAAATGTATGGAGGTAAAGAAGTACAAGAATATTCTGATTGGTTACTTAGTATTGAAGCTTGTGAAATAGACATGTTGCTTGATCCAGAAGATATAGCTGATGCTGTGATTGAAACCATGCATCAAGTCACTAAATCTCGTGTCAAAATGCAAGGTGATGATATGCATATCCGAGAAAAAAATCTCCAGCTTTATATTGCTATCCATAAGTCATTAGTAAAGTCTGATGATACTATTATTTCTTATCATTTGCTCAATCTTTATTATGATAAATGGTTACAAGCCGATGAAAAACTGATCAAGATAGTAGCTGGCCATTTGCCAGAGATTTATCGCACAGTTCAACACCAGCTCAATCACCCTTATCAGATGAAAATATACAATTCTATTCGTGAACCAGTAGTGACCTTCAAAATTTTACATGAATTAATACTAGATAAGGGTGAAGGACTAGAAAATATTTTGACTGATCCTGATGCACTGGAGGCTGAAGCTAAACTAATGATCGGTAAAAAATACAAGATTATTCGACGTAAACTTAGACAAAGTTCAGTCAGGGCAATTATTTATTTGTTTATTACCAAGGTATTATTCGCTATAATATTAGAATTTCCATATGAATTATATATTTTAGGACACGTCAATTATATAAATTTAGGAATCAATGTCACCTTTCCACCAGTATTGATGTTTTTGGTAACTTTATCTTTATTACCACCAAGTAAGCAAAATACTACTCAAATTTTGAAAAATATCAAAAACCTTATTTACAATGAACCAGCCAATTCTATTTTATGTAAATTAAAATCTAAATACAGAAAAAATATTGGCTATCAGATATTTTATTATTTAATGTATACTGCTTTATATGTTGTAGTTTTTAGTGCTATTATCGGTGGTTTACAAAAACTAGAATTTAATACTATTTCTGGAGCAATATTTTTATTTTTCTTGACAGCAGTTAGTTTTTTTGCCATTCGTATTCGTAATTCTGCCAAAGAATATATAATCGTAAAACGAAAAGAAGGTTTTATTTCATTTTTTGTACATTTCTTTTCATTACCAATTATTGCAGTGGGTCGTTGGCTGTCTACCAAATTCAAAAAATTAAATATATTTGCTTTTATTATGGACTTTATTATTGAAGCACCATTTAAGATGTTTGTAGCAGCTGTAGAAGATTGGTTTAGTTTTATAAAAGAAAAGCGAGAAGAGGTTTATCACGACAAACAGTAATATTTTTGATATAATAAAAATATGTCATTAGGAAAAATAATTGAAATTATTTTCACGATTGTAATGCTTTTATTTTTATCAGTATTTGTTTTGGGTGTTCTGGTTGGCATTTCGGTTTTACACGAATTAGATTCTATGGGAGTAGAACAAAATTACCGAACTTTGTTTTTAGGTGGTATGGCTGTATCTTTTTTCTGGATCATGAAGATGATTATAGACAGGATTAAAGAATTTAATCGTTTTACCTAAAATGAGGAGGAAAAACAAAATTACAACTATTGGTGGAGTAACTCGCGATATCATGTTTTATACTGATGATATGTTGCTTATAGATAATAAAAAAGATTTATTACGTCAAAAATTAATTGCTTTTGAGTGGGGTGCCAAGATTTATAGTGACAAAGTTTATTTTACTTGGGGCGGCGGCGGAGCCAATACAGCAGTTAGCTTAGCCAACTTAGGTATAAAAACTAAAACTATTTTGTCATTAGGAGATGATTTGGTAGCCCAAGAAATTTTACAATATCTTAAAAAGAAAAATATTGATACTGGTGCTATTCAAGAACACTCTAAAAAACAAACTGGTACTTCTTTTATAGCCAATGTTGGTCAATTAAATGAACACGTTATTTTTGCTTATCGGGGAGCTAATAATGATATTGACTTAAACTCTAGTGTTTTACGCAAAATAAATACTCCATGGGTTTATATTAGTTCTTTGCCAGCAAATTTTGGCACTAAGATGAAAGTTTTATTTGATGGTTGTTATAAAAAAAATCAGCAAATTGCTTGGAATCCAGGCTCCAATCAACTTAAAATGGGTTTACCAAAACTCAAAAAATTTATGGCCAAGACTTGTGTATTTATAGTCAATAGGGATGAAGCTTTAGAATTATTAGTTAGTGACAAAAAAATCCAAAATAAAAATAATATTAATTTTATTTTAAGAAATTTGCACAAAGCTGGTCAGCAAGTCACTGTAGTGACTGATGGTCGCAAAGGAGCTCATGTCTATGATGGTAAAAAAATATATTCACACAAAGCTATAGGCGGCGTAGGTATCAATACCACTGGAGCTGGTGATAGTTTTGGTTCTGCTCTAGTAGCTGGTTTGATCAAATATGATTGGAATATAGACAAAGCTTTGAAATTAGCTATTGTAAATAGTGCTCATGTTATAAAAAAAATTGGAGCACAAGTTGGTTTGCTCAAAACAAGTGATTTGAAAAAATATAAATTATGAAAAAAGTAATTGCAGAAATTTCAGCCCGTCATCTTCATCTAAGTTCTCAAGATTTAGTTAAGCTTTTTGGTAAAGATTATAAATTAAAAAAATTAAAAGATTTATCTCAGCCAGGTGAGTTTGCAGCCAAAGAAACTGTCCAGGTTGTTGGCCCTAAAGGCAAATTTGAAAAGGTAAGAATAATCGGCCCAACTAGAAAAAAAACTCAAGTAGAATTATCTGCTTCAGATTGCAGACAAGTTGGTATTAACCCAGTTTGGCGACTTTCAGGTGACCACAAAAAGACCCCTGGTATTAAACTAAAAGGCCCTAAAGGTAATGTTATTATCAAAAAAGGTGTTATAGTGCCATTGAGGCACTTACATATTTCACATGAACAAGCCAAACTCTGGAAACTTAAAAACAAAAAATCAGTTTCTGCTAAAGTTGGCGGTCCTAAAGCTTTGGTTTTTAAAAATATTATTGTGCGAGTAGGGGATTATAGAACGACTATTCATATAGATACCGATGATGCCAATGCCGCTGGCTTATTGTCTTGTTCAAAAATATATTTAGATATATGAAAAATGTTTTAGTTTTAAATAGTGGTAGTAGTAGCGTCAAATTTGCAGTTTATCAAGTTGATAAAAACCAGATAAATAAACAGATTTTGGACGGCACTGTAGATAAACAAGGCAATCAAACTGTCCTGTCTTATAAATTAAAAAATAAGAAACAGCAAATAAATTATTCTAATAATTATTCTGTTAAAACTGCCTGGAAATTTATAAATAGTTTATTAAAAGATTTTGATATAAATTATATTGGCTTTCGAGTGGTTCATGGTGGTGAAAATTTTGTGGAAACAAGCAAAATAAATCAACGGTTTTTGAAAAAATTAACGCCTTATAACAAATTAGCACCATTACACAATCCTTATGCTCTAGAACTCATCAAAACTGTGCGGCAAAGTATGCCTAGAGTAAAAATGTCAGCTAGTTTTGATACTGCTTTTTATAAAGACATGAAGCCAGAACAATATTTTTATTCTATCCCACCAAAGTTTTATAAACAATATAAGATACGCAAATATGGTTTTCATGGCTTGAGTCATGAGATGGCAGTCAAGTTTGTAGCTGACAAAAAGAAAAAACCATTATCAAAGACTAGTGTTATTTCTTGTCATTTGGGAGCTGGGGCTAGTATTACTTGGTTTGATAAAGGTAAGGTTATTGATACTACTATGGGTTTTGGTCCCAATGAGGGTCTTACTATGGGTACTAGGAGTGGTGATATTTCAGCTGCTGTAGTTCTATTTTTAGCTAGTGAACTAAAAATGTCTCCTGATAAGATTAGTGAATTATTAAACAAAAAATCTGGTATCTTTGGTCTAATGGGTTATAGTGATTTCCGAGATTTGTTGACAGCCAATGGCTATAAAGTAAAAGGTTATAAAGTCAAAAGAAAATGGACAGTCAAACAAAAACAAGCCGCTCGTCTAGCTCTAAAAATCTTTATCTATGATGCCAAAAGATATTTAGCTAGTTTTGCTGGTATGAGTCAATCTTTAGATGCTGTAGTTTTTACTGGTGCAATTGGTACTCATAGTGCAGTTACCAGAAAATTGATAACCCAAGGTATAAATTTACCAAAAAAATGTAAAATTTTGGCTATGCCAAATATGGAAATGATAAATATTGCTAATCAAACAATCAAATGCCTGACATAAGCACTACAACTGAAGTAATGAATAATTTAGTTGAGTCTGAAGCCAAACTTGGTGAACTTAATAATCGTTTGGGAGATATTCAACAACAATACAATAATATGACAGCTAATACTGATATTTATTCTTTTTTTAATTTTGGAAATTTTTATTTTTGGATAGTTTTGGCTGGTTTGATTTTATTGGCTCTAGGTTTATTGTTTTTATTGGTAGAATTATCACACCCTACAGCTCGTAAACCAAAAGATAAATATCACGTACCTAGTAAAAAATCAGTTAAAGAAACAAATAAAAAGAAAATTAAACAAAAGTTTAAGTTAGAATTAGATCCAAACAAAGCTCGAAAAACAGGCAACAAACCAGTCAAAGTTAAGGTTGTTAAAGTAAAGTAGTCAAAATAACAAAATACTGCTAAAATAAACCACACTATTAGTGGTTTATTTTTATGTCGTATTTGTGGAAAACTCCAGATAAAATAAAACAAGAGACTCTAGATCTTTATCCTGAGTTACATCCTATTGTAGCCCAGCTTTTATTTAATAGAAATTTAAAAACTCAAGAACAAATAGACGAGTTTTTACATCCTGATTATGGTCAGGATATTCATGATCCATTTTTATTTTCTGACATGGACAAAGCTTGTCAGCAAATTTACCAAGCTATAGAAAATAATCAGCTTATTACAGTCTATGGAGACTATGACGCTGACGGAGTATCTTCAGCTGTAATTTTAGCTACTATACTCAAAAAATTAGGAGCTACAGTAGAAGTTTATTTACCTCATCGGGAAAGAGAAGGTTATGGTCTAAATATTAAAGCTATCGAAGAATTATCAAAAAATAATACAAAATTAATAATTACCTGTGATTGCGGCGTAACGAATATAGAAGAAGTAGAATTTGCCAAAGAAAAAGATATAAAAGTAATAATTACAGATCATCATGCAGCTTTGGACAAATTACCAGAAGCAGCAGCCATTATCCATCCGCAAGTGGATGAAAAATATCCTTTCAAATTTTTAGCTGGTGGAGGAGTGGCTTTTAAATTGGCTCAAGGCTTACTTCATCATAAAAGCAATAAACTAGATGATCAAGACAAAGAAAAACAAGAAAAATGGCTTTTAGACATGGTAGCTATCTCTACTGTAGCTGATATGGTGCCTTTATTAGGAGAAAACAGGACTTTAGTCAAATTTGGTTTAGTTGTTTTGAAAAAAACAAAAAGGATTGGTTTACAAAAATTACTTGAAGTAGCCAAATTGGATCCAGATAAAATAGACGCTCGTAGTATTGGTTTTACTATTGCTCCGCGTATCAATGCTGCTGGTCGTATGGATCATGCTAATTTGGCTTATTATTTGTTGATGCAAGAAGATGAATCAGAAGCTATGAAAGAAGCTATAGAGTTAAATAATAGTAATCTAGCCAGACAACGTCTTACAGAGCAGATTATTAGAGAAGCTAAAGAATTTGAGATAGACACTCAACAAAGTTTATTAATATTTTATAAATCAGGCTGGCCAGCTGGTTTGACAGGTCTAGTAGCTGGTAGACTCTCTAGAGATTATTCTCGGCCAGTTTTTGTACTGACAGATAATAATGATCAAATAGTAGGTTCTGGACGAAGTATCGAAGGTTTTAATATCACAGATGCCTTACAAAGCAATGAAGATTTGTTGATAAAATACGGTGGTCATCCCCAAGCTTGTGGTTTTACTATTGATCCAAGCAATCTTGAAGAATTCAAGACTAAAATTCAAGATATTGCTAATCAGAAATTAAAAAATCAAAAATTTCAAAAAACTCTAGATATAGAGATGCAAGTTAATTTTGAAGATATAAATTGGGATTTGGCTGATGTTGTAGATAAATTTTCGCCATTTGGTAAAGACAATGAAGAGCCGTTGTTTGTATCAAAAGCTGTCAGTATTTCTGCTTTACGAAAAGTAGGTAAAGATCAGACTCACTTAAAAATGGAATTTACTAAAGCAGACAAAAAAATAGCTGCCATTGCTTTTGGTATGGCAGATAGAGACTTATCTGTAGGCGATAAGGTAGATATAGTGTATAATTTAAGTATCAATCAATGGAATGGAAATCGAGAGATTCAGTTAATGATTAAAGATATAAAACAATATGAGTCATAAATTATATACAGACGGAGGAGCTCGTAATAATCCAGGACCAGCTGGTATTGGTGGTGTTTTATTTGATAGCGACAAACTGATTGCCGAGTTTTCAGAATATATTGGTGAAGCTACAAATAATCAAGCAGAATACGAAGCAATTATTGCTGGACTCAAATTAGCTATTAAACATAAAATAAAAAAACTTGATTGCTATCTTGATAGCAAGCTTGTTGTTGAACAAGTAAATAAAAATTGGAAGATCAAAGAACCTGTTTTGCAAAAATTATTTGTCAAAGCATATAATTTGACTCATAAGTTTGACAAAGTAACTTTCAATCATGTCAGGCGTGAAAAGAATACTCAGGCTGATGCTTTAGTCAATAAAGCACTGGATAAACAACTTAAATAAAAAATTCCCCCTCTTCGAGATGAAGAGGGGGTTTTACTAAGTCGCTCGCAGGCGACGCAGTTCCTTGGTCAAGAGCTGACGCTGGAAAGAGCCAGGACTGTGCTGTCCCAGGATCATGAGGATGGCTTGTTCGGCCAGAGGCGGAATGTGCTTCTTGACAAAACATAGGTCCCGATAGCTTGGGCTCTGCTCTAGGATGCGTTGTCCCATCTGAGTGGCCCAGTCATTGCCCTGGTAATGAGAATGCATCTCATCAAGCCAGTAGGGCCACCAGCTCACAATCAGGAAACGCAGGATCCAGTTGGGCGTCTCGTTGGTATGACGCAGCATGATCTCGATGGTGTGTGCACGGCTCGCCAGGTCAGGAGTTGACCTGGAAATTAGATCCGTGTAATACATTTTAGACCTCCAAATACAAGGGATTAGGAACAATGAATTATAGTATTATAGCATATATTTTATATTTTGTCAAGGATTAAAATAATTAATATTGATTTTTAGTCTTAAAAATGGTATTTTATAGATAATGTCATACAAATTTGAATGGCCAATTTATGGTCACCAAAACCAGCTCCAATTTTTGCAGCAAGCTATAATAAATGACAAATTAGCCAATACTTATTTGTTTTATGGAGCACGAGGTTTAGGTAAAAAATTAGCAGCCAAATATTTTGCCAAAAGCCTGTTTTGCCAAGATCCTAAAATCCGCCCATGTAATAAATGTTATCATTGTAGATTGATAGACAAAAAAACTTTTTTAGATTTACATACTCTAGGATCCAGAGAAGGTGAACTGTCAGTAGAAAGTATTAGAGAATTTTTACACAAATTGTCTTTGTCACATGTATCAGGTCAAAAAAAATTAGCTATTATTTATGGTATAGACAAGATTAATTTACATGGTGCCAATGCTCTTCTTAAGACTCTAGAAGAACCACCCCGTAATACTTCTATTATTTTGGTAGCAGATAGTATAGTCAACTTACCATCTACTGTTATTTCTCGTTGTCAATTGCTCAAGTTCAAATCATTGGCTCGACAAAATATGGAAGATTGGCTTGAAAATTTTAAATTTTCTCAAGACGAAAAACAAACTATTATTAATTTGTCATTTGGTAAACCTGGTATTGCTTTGGGACTTATGGAAGATGAGTTAGCTAGTTTTAAGAAAAATTGTAATTTTATTATAAAATTATTATCTAGCGACACTTGGCATTATATGCAGACTATCGACAAATGGTTCAATGTTTTGAAAAAAGAATATCCTAGTTTTAAAATTTATGAGTTAGGTAATCTGACAAAACAATATCTTGATTTATTTGAAGTTTTTTTACGAGATATGTTGTGGTTAAAGCTAGATAGACCTGTAGTCAACCAGATTTATTTATCAGAGCTGCAGATTTTAAGTCAAAATTTTACGCAAGAAAAATTATTAAATAATTTATTAGCTATTAATAACATAAAACAAAAATTAAGAAAAAATGTGTCTCCACAATTATTGTGGGAAAATCTACTTTTAAGTGTAAAATAAAAATATGCAAAATTTTAAAAAATCTTTTATTTTTTTAGTCATTCTGCCATTGATTTTATCTGGTTGTATTAGTTTTAAGAAAACAGGTAATATTGGTTCATCTGGTGGTATTTTTCGTAGTCCTGATTCTGGTACTAATTGGGAACATACGACCACTGTCTATACACCAGGAGGTCAAGAACAAAATTTTAGTGGATCAAATATAACATCTATGGCTTTTGAAGCCAATGATCCAGCAGTTGTTTATCTTGGTAGTCAGCATGATGGTATTTTCTATAGCTACAATTATGGCCAAGCTTGGTTTAGGACCTTGATTGGTAAAGGAACGGTAAATGATATTGTAGTCCATCCACGTTATCGTTGTACAATTTATGCTGCTGTGCATAATTCAATTTATAAAACAGAAGATTGTGCCCGTTCTTGGAAACAGGTTTATTTTGAAACAGGTACAGCTGGTAACCCTAGTATATTTATTACTACTTTAGATATCAAACATTCTGAACCAAATGTTGTTTTGGCTGGGAATTCAGCTGGTAGTTTTTTGAAGAGTACCGACAATGGTGCTTCTTGGTATGTGACAATTCGTTTGCCTAGTGGTATCAAAAATCTATTTGTTCAAAATCACTCTGATAGTAATGTTGTTTATATGAGTACCAAAAAAAATGGTATTTTTCGTAGTCCTGATGGTGGTGATAATTGGAAAAGTTTGATGGAATTACCTTTTGATGAAGCAGAATTAGAAGAAACAGATTTTAGAGCTCTTAAAGATTTAAAAAATGCCAATGATATTTTAGCCTTTGAATCGGATAAAAGTGTACCAGATGGTGTTATCTTAATAAATAGATTTGGTATGTTTCGTTTGATAGACGGTAATCTTTGGACTCAAGTCAAATTATTGACCCCTAAAGCTCAAGAAGTTATTTATTCAGTTTTGGTCAATCCTCAAAATAGTAATGAAATATTTTATGGTACTAGTCAAGCTATTTATCATTCTGTAGATGGCGGAGTTTCTTGGGCAATAAATAATCTACCAACAGCCCACAATGCTTGGTTATTAAATTTTTCACCTGATAATAAATATTTGTATTTAGGTGCTTATCTTATTCAACAATAATTAATTTAAATTTATGAGTAATATTGATGATCATAAAGATCAATATGAAAAAACATTAGATTTTTTCAAACAGGATATTGGCTCTCTACGAACTGGCAGAGTATCTCCCAGTATAGTAGAAAGTATAAAGATAGAATCATACGGGACATTTACTGAATTGGTGCAATTGGCTTCTATTACAAGTCCTGAGCCACACAGCATTGCTATAAAACCTTGGGACAAGAGCATTATAAAAGACATAGACAAAGCTCTACAAAATTCTGACCTAAATGTAAATCCTGTAGTAGATGGAGATTTGCTTCGTCTAAATTTTCCACCATTGACAGAGGAAAGTCGTAAAGAATTGGTCAAAATTTTACACAAAAAATTAGAAGAGTCTAGAATTGCTTTGCGTGGTCAGAGAGATAAAATTAAAGATGAGATTATTACTTTAGAAAAAAATAAAGAAATCTCAGAAGATGAAAAGTTTCAAGATCTGAAAAATCTAGACGAACTAACAAAAGAATACAACGAAAAATTGAAAGAAGTTTGCGATAATAAAGAGAAAGAAATAATGACAATATAAATTTATGATAACAATTATAGCCTTTGTTGTAATATTAGGTCTTTTGATTCTAGTGCATGAACTAGGTCATTTTATTTCCGCCATAAAATTGGGGATCGATGTTGAAGAATTTGCTATAGGCTTTCCGCCACGCTTGATTTCTATAAAACGTAAGGGCGTAGTATATTCAATAAATCTAATCCCTGTAGGCGGTTATGTAAAAATAAAAGGCGAGACTGAAGCTGATCCAGCTGATAAACGTAGTTTTGCCAATCAAAAAGTATGGAAAAGATCATTGGTTTTATCAGCTGGTGTGCTGATGAATTTTGCTTTTGCTTTTGTGATTTTATCTATTGGATTTTTTGTTGGTTTACCACAGGCCTTAGAGCCAAATATGCAAGCCAAAGATATTTCTGATCGACAAGTAATGATTATTGAAGTTTTACCTGATTCACCAGCTGCTGAAGCTGGTATAAAGGTTAGTGATAAAATAATTTCTATAGATAATCAAGAATTGACTACTAACGAAGATGTTTATAATAAAGTTCAAACTTTTGATGATCAGCCATTACATATAGTGCTTAGTCGTCAAGATGAAATATTAGAATTTGATGTTTCCCCACAAATTCAAGAAGATGATTCTTTGATTATTGGTATTGGTATGATGGATACTGGTATAGTTCGTTATGGGTTTTTTACTAGTATTTGGAAAGGTTTACAGTATACTGGTTTGATGATTTGGTTGGTATTAGTTGCTTTTTATCAACTGATTGCTAGTTTAGTGACTGGTGGAGGAGTATCAGCTGATTTGTCTGGACCTATAGGTGTGGCAGTTATTACTGGACAGATTGTTCGCATGGGCTGGTCTTATGTATTACATTTTGCTGCTATTTTATCTATTAATTTGGGTATTATCAATATTTTACCTTTTCCAGCTTTGGATGGCGGTAGATTGTTGTTTGTTTTAATAGAAAAAGTTCGTCGTAAAAAATTAAATCAAAAAATAGAAGCTATTATTCATAATTCTGGATTTTTGTTATTAATATTATTATTGGTCGTTATTACTTATAAAGATTTTACAAAGTTTGGCGGTCAAATGTGGGAGTCAATTAAAAATATTTTTTAGTATGAAATTTGTTGTTCAAAATAATAATCAAAACCATATAATTTTAATGCGTAGCTTGGGTTATCATCTAGTAAAAAAAGGTGAAAGCTTTGCTAAACGTTTGTCTAGTGGCGAATTCCCGCGATTGCATGTTTATCTTAGAGATATAAAAGATGGTTTGCAAATCTCTATTCATCTAGATCAAAAAGCTGCTTGTTATGCTGGAACTACAGCTCACAGCGGTGACTATGATGGAGAAATTTTAGAGCAAGAAAAGCAAAGAATATTAAATTTTATAAACAATCAATAATATGAAACAATCGAAACTATTTGGAAAAACCCGCAAAGATATTTCCAAAGATGAAAAAAGTATAAATGCAGAATTATTAACTCGAGCTGGTTTTATTTCAAAACACATGGCCGGAGTTTATAATTATTTGCCTTTAGGATGGAGAGTTTACAAAAAAATAGAAGCTATCATACAAGAAGAAATGAATGCTATTGGTGGTCAAGAAATGAATATGACAGCCCTGCAACCAAAAGAACTTTGGGATCAAACAGGTCGTTGGGATGAAATGCAAGATATCATGTATCAATTTGCTGATGGTCATGGATCAGATGTTGGCTTAGCAACCACTCATGAAGAAGTAGTTACAGAACTTGGCAAACAAGATATCAAATCCTACAAAGATCTGCCAGTTTATATTTATCAGATTCAAGATAAATTTAGAAATGAAAAAAGAGCCAAATCTGGTCTCTTGCGTGGTCGTGAATTTTCTATGAAAGATTTATACAGTTTTCATGAAACTCAAGAAGATTTGGATAATTTTTATAAAATAGCTCATGATGCTTATCTCAAGATTTTCAAACGATTTGGTTTAGAAGCTTTTTCAGTAGAAGCTTCAGGTGGAGCAATGAGTAAAGAATTTTCTCATGAGTTTATGGTTGAGACAGAGGCTGGAGAAGATCTGACTATTTTATGTCGTAAATGTGGCTGGGCTCAAAACGCTGAGATAGCCAAAGTCAAAGCTGGAGGTGCCTGTCCTAAATGTAAAACCAAAGTAGAAGAAGTCAAAACAGTAGAAGCTGGAAATATTTTTAGACTAGGTACCAAATACTCAAATGCTATGAAGCTGCAAGTCACTAACAAAGATGGTAAACCAGTAGATGTTTTTATGGGTTCATACGGCATTGGCTTGGGTAGAGCTATGGGAACTGTAGTTGAAGCTAGTCATGACAAAGATGGTATAATATGGACCAAAAGCACAACCCCTTATCATATTCATTTGCTAAATTTGTCAAAAAATGATAAGACAAAGGAAGCTGATAAAGTATATCAAGAGCTAACAAAGGCTGGTTTTGAAGTATTATATGATGATCGGGACATATCTTTTGGTAAAAAGCTCAAAGACGCTGATTTGATCGGTATTTGCTGGCAAGTGATAGTTTCTGATAAACAAACAGATCTAGAAATTACAAAAAGATCAGATCATAGCAAGCAAAATCTAAATATTAAGGAGGGGATTAAACAACTTAAAGATTTTTATAAATAATGATTCGTAAATTTTTTCGAAATTTTTCTAAAGACATAGGTATTGACCTGGGAACGGCCAATACCTTGGTTTATGTTAAAGACCAGGGAATAATTATCAATGAGCCTTCGGTCGTTGCTATCAACAACCGTACAGAAAAAATAGTGGCAGTTGGTGAAGATGCCAAGATCATGCTTGGTAAGACACCTCAGCATATTACTGTTACCCGACCTTTAGTCGATGGTGTGATTTCTGATTTTGAGGTATCTGAAAAAATGATCAAATATTTTATCGAAAAAGTTCATCGTGAGTCATTTACTTTTGTACCTAGACCACGAGTTGTAATTGCTATTCCACTTGATATCACAGAAGTAGAACGTAAGGCTGTAGAAGATGCTGTACTAGGAGCTGGTGCTTCTGATGTACTCTTGATAGAAGAACCAATGGCAGCAGCTATAGGGGCTGGCCTACCAATCCAAGAAGCTTCTGGTAGTATGATTGTAGATATTGGTGGTGGTACGACTGAGATAGCTGTTATTTCACTTGGTGGGGTTGTAGCTTGGAAAGCTTTAAAACTAGCTGGTGATAAACTTAATGAAGCTATTGTCCAATATGCTCGTGATAAGTTTAATATTTTATTAGGAGAAAGATCTGCCGAAAAGATCAAAATACAGATTGCTTCTGTATTACCACTTGATGAACCGCTAGAGTCTATCATGCGTGGTCGAGATTTATTGACTGGTTTACCCAAACAAATAAAAATTACAGATTCTAATATCAGAGAGGCTATTATAAAACCTATTAAACTTGTTATAGAAAATATCAAAGCCACCATAGAAACAACTCCTCCAGAACTTGTCTCTGATCTTTATGAGAGAGGTTTGGTGTTGACTGGTGGTGGAGCCTTATTGCGTGGTTTGGATACTTTGATATCACAAGAAACAAAAATGCCAGTTCATATTACTGACGAACCGCTGACAGCTGTGGTGCGAGGTACTGGAAAAGTTTTGGATGATCTAGATAATTTAAAAGAAATACTTTTACCATCAACTAAAGACTCTAGTTTTGGTTAATAAATTTATATGCGTAGCGAAAACATAAAAGCATTTTTACTAATTTTAGTAATTATTGTTCTGTTTATTTTATTGAAAAATGGACAGATTTTTGATATTGGTACTATTTTTAGAGTTTGGGCCCCTCAACAACCAGCCAATAGTCTATTTAAGGCGCCTGATGATTTGCAAGAATCTTATAAAAATTTATTAGTTATCAATAGTCAGCTCAAAACTTTGACAGATGAAAATGAAGAATTAAAAAATTTATTAGATTTCAAACAAAATAAAGAATATAAATTAATAGTAGCTAATATTTTGAGTCGTGATCCTTTTAATAATAATATTTTGATTATTGATGTTGGCTCTAAGCAGGGTATTGTCAAGGGCCAAGCTGTAGTTATAAATAACGGCGTTATAGTAGCTAAAGTTATTGATACAACATTTGATTCTGCTAGTATTAGGCTATTGACTGACAATTTTAGTAAATTAGCAGTTACTATTGGTGATCAATCAGTAGCTGGCCTATTAAGCGGTAGTTTGGGATTGGGTTTGACTATGAATTATATACCACAAGAATATGATATCAAAAAAAATGACCTAGTAGTGACTGCTGACCTGGATACAAATATCCCAAAAGGATTGGTAGTTGGTACTATTGAAGATATTCAATATTCTGAAGAAGAATTATTTAAAACTGCTTCAGTTTTGCCTTTAGTAGATTTTAATACTTTGTCTATTGTAGCTGTTATCACACAATAATATGAGATATTTAATAGTTTTATTATTTTGGCTACTAGCCGTTTACACATTCTCATTACTTAATTTTCATCAAAGCGGTTGGCAGTATGTTCAACCTTTTTTAATTTTGATTTTATTGACTTATTTCAACACTGAAGATTATTGGTTGTACTATAGTTTGGCTGCTGTATCTGGTCTTTACCTTGATGCCTTGAGTGGCATTTTTGGTGTTTATTCTATTATATTTTTGTTAATAATTTTTATATTAAAAATATTACAAAGTACTTGGCTTACTTCCAAAAATTTTTTAGCTATAATAATTTTAACTCTTTTAAGTTTTGTACTATTTTGGTTTTTCTTTTGGTTATTTAATCTTATGTTTGATTGGCAGATTTATATTTTTAATAAACAAGCTTGGTGGTTGATTTTTAAAAACTTTATTTTATTTTTTTCAATAACATTAATTACTCATTTATTGATTTATAATTTTTGGGTCAAAGCTCATGCCAGACAATCCCTTTAAAATTCAAGAAGGCTCAGTCAGTGATGCCAAAATAGCAAATTACCGCTTGGATAGAAATAGCGGTGATTATGTTGATTTTGATATTAATAACAAATCTCATCATGTAGGAAGATTTTTTTCTTATAAGAAGATTTTTATTTTATCTCTTGTTTTTGCTGGTGTTTTATCTATTTTATTAGGACGAGCATTTTATTTACAAATCGCCAAAGGTGAACATTATCGTAATATAGCAGAAGGGAACCGTATTCGTTCTGAAGTAATCAAAGCGAATCGTGGTTTGATTTATGATCGTTTTGGTAATCTACTTGTAAAAAATATTTCTTATTTCTTTTTGTATATTACTCCGGAGCTAATGCCAGAAGACAGCGATTCATTTATAAATAATATAGCTGAGATTATAGATATCGAAGCAGAAGAGTTACAAATTCGATTAGATAAACAAAGCGAAACAGCCAAAATACTTGTTTATGAAAATTTACCTTATGAACAGGCTATCAAGCTAATGATGCTTTCTGAAAATGAGCCAAGTATCAATGTTTCTCATGAACCTCGTCGCCAATATTTATCCAATCTTGGCTTGTCTCATGTTTTGGGATATTTAGGGCAAGTGAGTGAAGATGATATTAAAGAAGGACAATATCAATACCATGATAGATTGGGCAAAGATGGTATAGAATTTGTCTATGAAGATATTTTAAGAGGTCAAGATGGTATTCAGCAGATAGAAGTTGATGCTTATTATCGACAAAAAAATATCCTAAGAAAGACTGATCCTGTAGATGGTCAAGATTTGGTTTTAACTATTGATAATACAGCTCAAACAAAACTTTATGAGATTATGAATAATTTGTCTCGTCAATACAACAAAGAAAAGATGGCTGCTGTTGTTATGGATCCAAGTGATGGAGGAGTACTGGCTATGGTTTCTATGCCAAACTTTGATAATAATATTTTTACATCTATTTTGGATGATGAAGAATATAATAAAGTAATAAATAATCCAGATACGCCATTGTTAAATAGAGTGGTAGATGGTATTTATCCTCTAGGGTCCGTTTTTAAATTAATAGTTGCTCCAGCAGCTCTAGAAGAAAAATTGATTGATGATAATTTTACAGTAAATAGTACTGGTGGTGTCCAGATTGCTAATAGTTTTTTTCCCGACTGGAGACCAGGTGGTCATGGTTGGACTGATATTTATTGGGCGATTGCTGACTCGGTTAATACATTTTTTTATTCTATTGGTGGTGGAAATAATGAATTTTTAAGTCTAGGCCTTGGGGTAGATAGGATTATTGATTATGCTAAAAAATTTGGATTAGGAAGCAATACAAATATTGATCTTGCTTCTGAGTCACCTGGTTTTTTACCAAGCAAGCAATGGAAACAAGATAAATTTGATGAACCTTGGTATTTGGGTGATACTTATAATTTATCAATTGGTCAAGGATTTTTGTTGGCTACGCCTATACAAGCAGCTCAAATGACATCCTATTTTGCTAATAATGGTATAGCTTATCAACCACATTTTATAAAAAAAATAGGCCAAATTGAAGAAGATCAAATTTATGAACCAAAAATTACTTTGACGAATATGGTTTCTTCTGATAACTTAAATATTGTAAGGCAAGGCATGAGAATGGCAGTCAAATCTGGCACAGCCAAAAGCCTACAATCTGTTCCAGTTCCAGTAGCTGGAAAAACTGGTACAGCTCAATTTATGCGTAATAAAACGCCGCATTCTTGGTTTGCGGCTTTTGCGCCTTATAAAGATGCTAAAATTGTTGTAGTTGCCTTAGTAGAAGAAGGTGGTGATCATGGTTTAGCTGTATCAGTAGTAAATAGGTTTATGAATTGGTATTTTTCTCAATAATTTGTTAACATATAATTTAAATAAATCAAAATAAATATGGAAAAAAAAGTATTTACAGCTCAAGGCTTAACTAAACTCAAAGAAGAGTTAGAGCATTTACAAACCACAAGACGTAAGCAAGTTGCTGATCGTATCAAGTCAGCTAAAGAGTTTGGTGATTTGTCAGAAAATGCAGAATATCAAGAAGCCAAAGAAGAACAGGCTTTTATTGAGGGACGTATTATAGAATTAGAACATATGGTCAAAACAGCTGTTGTAGCTGAACAAAGTGCTGATAATGATACAGTACAAGTTGGTAGCCAAGTAACAGTAGATAAGGATGGTAAAGAATTACATTTTACTATTGTTGGTAGTACAGAAGCAGATCCAGTAAATGGTAAAATTTCTTTGGAATCTCCTTTGGGGCAAGCTATGCTCAATAGAAAAATCAATGAAAAATTTGAAGTTGATTTGCCTAGTGCTAAAGTTACTTATAAAATAATAAAAATTTCTTAGAATGTTTATAAAAAAGATCGGTATTGATCTAGGGACAACTTATACTTTAGTCTATATCCCCAAGCGGGGTATTGTTATAAATGAGCCATCAGTGGTAGCTATTTCTATTTTGGATAAAAAGGTTTTGGCAGTAGGTGATGAAGCTAAAGAAATGATTGGTCGTACTCCTGATGAAATTATTGCTTCTCGTCCTCTCAAAAGTGGTGTAATTGCTGATTATAAAACCACTGAAAGCATGCTTAAATATTTTATCAATAAAGCAGTAGGTGGTATGAAAGTGTTTCGCCCTGAAGTAATGATTGCAGTGCCAGCTGGTATTACTTCTACAGAAAGACGAGCCGTGATTGATGCAACGCTTAATGCTGGTGCCAAAGCTGCTTATATTATAAAAGAACCAATTGCTGCGGCGATTGGATCTGATATTCCGATTGGTTCAGCTTCTGGACATATGATTGTTGATATGGGCGGTGGAACTTCTGAAATCGCTGTGATTTCTTTGGGAGGCATTGTAGCCAATACTTCTGTCCGTATAGGCGGTAACAAATATGATGCTGCAATCGGTGAACACATCAAGAAAAAATATAACCTAGCCATTGGCGAAAGAACTGCTGAAGATATTAAAATAAAGATTGGTTCAGCTCAGTTTTTACCTAAAGATGAAAAATTAACTATGGATATCAAAGGACGTGATATGATTTCTGGTTTGCCACGGACTATTACTGTTAATTCTGATGATATAACAGAAGCTCTACAAAATGAATTACAGGGCTTAATTTCAGCAGTCAAATCTGTGCTTTATCAGACTCCACCAGAGCTTTCAGCTGATATTATGGACAAAGGCATGGTTTTGTCTGGAGGAACAGCTTTATTGCGTAATATGGACAAATTATTGGCTCAAGCCACTGGTGTGCCAGCTTATCTTGCTGATGATTCTTTGCTTTGTGTAGCTCGTGGAACAGGCATTGCCTTAGAAAATCTAGAATCTTATAAAAGAAGTATTTTATCCGCTAAATAAAAAGTTTATGTTAACTATTGGTTTGGAAGCTACAAGGGCCAATAAAAACATGCGGACTGGTACCGAATGGTATGCTTGGCATATATTACAGCAACTCAAAAAAATAGATAGACAAAATAAATATATAGTTTATTATAATCAAGCACTAGACCCAGAATTGGCTGAAGGACCAGCTAATTTTTATTTTAAACAACTGAAGTGGCCTTTTCGTAAATTTTGGACGCACATCAGATTAAGTAAAGAACTTCGTAAAAATCCTGTAGATATATTTTTGGCAACCAATGCTGTACCTGCTCTGATGAAAAAAGGTAAAGTAGTGGTCACTATCCATGATTTGGGTTTTTATGTAAATCCACAACTTTATCATCCTTTAGAAAGAATTTATCAAAATATTTCTCACAAACTAGCTGTTAGACGAGCTGATAAAATTATTGCTATATCTTTAGCTACTAAAAAAGATATTATAAAATATTTTCCCAAGGCTAAAGATAAAATAAAAATTATCTATGATGGTTGGAATGCACAAGATTTTGTACCAGGTAATAAAAATAACAAAGATAAAATATTATATAAATTTGATTTACCAGAAAATTTTATTTTATATACTGGTCGCCTAGAATCTAAAAAAAATATTCAGTCTTTGATAAAAGCTTTCAAATTATTAAATACCGATTGGTCTTTGGTCTTGGCTGGACGAATGGGAAATTATGGCTACAAAGAAATTGAAGCTTTAGCTGAAGATCCAGAAATAAAAGACAGAGTTATCTTGCTTAGTTATGTTAGTCAAAAATATTATACTTCACTTGTTGCTGCTGCCAATATTTATGCTTTTCCAACCAAGTTTGAAGGTTTTGGTATTACAGTTTTAGAAGCTATGGGATCTGGTGTGCCAGTTGCTTGTTCTGATTTGCCAGTTTTGCATGAAGTAGGGGGCAGGGCTGCACTTTTCTTTGATCCAAATAATCCTCGTGATATAGCCAGTCAGTTACAAAAGCTAATAGATAGTCCAGAACTTAGACAAGAATTGTCTCAAAAAGGCATAGAACAAGCCAAGAAATTTTCTTGGGAAAAATGTGCCAAAGAAACTCTAGATTATATGCTTGAAGAGTAATTTAATCCTTCATTGACAAATATATCAAAATATGGTATATAATATAATAAGGTTTAAATGACCAAGATGATTGCTGTCCCACTTTTGTGGGAGAGAGGAAAGTCCGAACACCATAAAAAAGGTAATTGGTAACGCCAACCAGTCTTGTAGTGATATAAGATTAGGACAAGTGCAACAGAAAATATTCCTTCCCCCTTTGCGTAAAGCTTTGGAGGATAAGGGTGAAAATGTCAGATAATTAGCTGACACGCTGATCTGGTAACAGTTCAGAAGAGGTAAACTTCTACCTGGTGAAAGGCTAAATAGAGTAGCGTATGCTGCTGGGTAGGCCGTTTGAGTCTAGTAGCGATACTGGACCTAGATAGATAATCATCATCCCGCCTTTGGCGGGAGACAGGATTCGGCTTATTAGGTCATTTAAGCCTTTTTTTATTGCTTAAATAGCTGTTTACTAAAGCTAATACTAGTGATAATATAATAGTACTATGAAAAAGGCTGATTTTATTATAAATATTGCCCTAGTACCGATTGATTTTGCATTGATTTGGCTGGCTGGTTTGACTGCTTATTATATTCGTTTTTCTGATATAGTGGCCCAATGGCGGCCTGTTTTTTATGAAATGCCTCTTTATGAATATTATGGACTAATATTCAAAGTAGCTATTTTGGCAATTGTTATTTTTGCTTTTTTAGGATTTTATATAATCCGTAGCAAAAAAATTGTCAAAGAATTTCCAAAGATTATTGCTGGTGTATCATTAGTAGTAGTTTTTTTGATTTTATCTATATTTTTGCAACGTGAATTGTTTTCTTCACGTTTTATTATTGTTTTTGGTTGGGGGCTAGCTATTATATATTTAACAGTTATTAGGATGATATTTTTTGGTATTCGTAATTTTTTATTTAAGAAAAATTGGGGTTTGTCTAATATAATTATACTTGGTTCTGATGAAGATAGAAAAATTATTACTAAGACTTATCAAAAAAACCCAAAGCTTGGCTATAAAATTATCGCCAAGTACAAAAATTTGTCTGAACTAGAACAATCACAAACAGCTAGAAAATTATTAGATAACAAAAAAATTCATAGTATTATCCAGACTGATTCTTCTCTGGACAAAAAAGCTGCCCTAGATCTTTTGACTTTTTGTCAGGAAAACCATATTGGTCTGCAATATGTAGCTAATTTATTTCAAGCTCAGAGTTTGAATATGAATGTTACTAGTTTGGCTGGTTTGCCGATTGTAGAAATAAAAGGTACAACTTTGGATGGTTGGCATAAAGTTTATAAAAGAATCTTTGATTTTATTATGGCTTTTATTTTATTGATATTATTATCGCCGTTTTTTGTAGTAATATCTATTATTATAAAGTCTACATCTAAAGGTTCTGTTTTTGTAAGTTTAGATAGAATTGGTCATAAAAATAAGAAATTTAAAATTCTCAAATTCCGATCTATGGTCAAAGATGCCCATAAACTAAAAGAAGAGATGTTAGCGTATAATGAAAGATCAGACGGGCCATTATTTAAGATGAAAAACGATCCACGTGTAACACGGGTCGGTAAATGGTTACGTCAAACTAGCTTAGACGAATTACCTCAATTATTTAATGTTTTGGTAGGACAGATGAGTTTGGTGGGACCCAGACCTCATGAGCCAGAAGAAGTCTCTAAATATCAAAGAGGTTACAAAAAATTATTGACCATCAAACCAGGTATTACTGGCATGGCTCAAGTTTCTGGCCGTTCTGACTTACCTTTTGCAGAAGAAGCAAAGCTAGATATATTTTATATAGAAAATTGGTCAATGTTATTAGACTTTATAATTTTTTTAAAAACAATCAAAGTAATATTTAAACAAGACGCAGCTTATTAGTATGACAAAAATAGCTTTAGCCCATGATCATTTATTTCAAATTGGTGGTGCTGAAAATGTCTTGGTTGTATTATCTTCCATGCACAAAGAAGCACCTATTTTTACTTTGATAAATAATCCCAAAATTTCTCAAAATATCTTAAATCAATCAATAATAAAAACTTCTAAATTACAAAATATTCCTGGTATATCTAAATTATTTAGATATTTTCTATTATCTATGCCCAAAGCTTGGGAAAATACTGATTTATCTGATTTTGATATAGTAATTAGTTCGTCTTCCGCTTTTGTAAAAGGTTTAAAAAAAAGCAATAAAACCAAACATATTTGTTATTGTCATGCTCCAACCAGATATCTTTGGGATGATAAAGAAGAATATATTGGCAATTTGCCAGAAGGAAAGATATTAAAAATTTTCTTACCAAAGTTGTTAAATAAACTACAAGCTTGGGATTATAATAAAGCTCAAGATGTAAATTATTTTATTGCTAATTCTAGTTTTATAGCTAATAAAATAAAAAAACATTACAAAAGAGAGGCTGATGTAATTTATCCTCCTGTTAATGTAAATAATTTTCAAATTAGTTCAAAAATAGACGATTATTTTTTGATAGTTAGTCGCTTGCGTCCTTATAAAAAAGTAGATCTAGCTATCAAAGCTTTTAATAATCTTAAATTGCCTTTAAAAATTATCGGTACTGGATCTGAATTTACAAAACTAAAAAAACTAGCCAAGTCTAATATAGAATTTTTAGGCGAATTATCTGATAAAGAGCGCAATAAATATTTATCACGTTGTCGAGCTTTTATTTATCCGCAGATAGAGGATTTTGGTATTACTGCTCTAGAAGCTATGGCTTCTGGCAGACCAGTTATTGCTCTGGCACGCGGTGGAGCTTTAGAAACTGTAGTAGAAGGTGTGACTGGTACATTTTTTGATGATCAAACTTGGGAATCTTTAGCTCATCGTATTTTACGATTTAATGACCAGCGATTTGATTCACAAATTATTCGTCAGCATGCCAAAAAATTTGATGAAGAAGTTTTTAAACACAAAATATTTGATTTTATAAATAATTTATGAATATAGGAATTGACGTCAGAGCTTTATCCTCCAAACGACTTACCGGAATTGGTAACTATATTTATAATTGTCTAAAATATATTGCTGAGCATGATAAAATAAATCAATATTATTTATTAAGTTCTGGTCTTAAAAACAAAACTCATGATTTATTAAATTTTGATCAAGCAAATATTCACTATGTTCATATCAAACAAGCAAATAAATTTATTAATTTCAAATTTTTCTTAAATATTGGTAAAGATCTGAGTAAATTTTTTCCAGTCAAACTTGATTTATTTTGGCTACCAAATATGATTTTTTATAAAATAGACAAAGCTATTCCTTTTTTATTGACTATTCATGACTTATCTTTTTTGCATAGTGAAGAATTTTATTCTTTAAAACGTCGTTTGTGGCATCGTTTTATAAATATTCAAAAATTGGTAGCTCAAGCTGATAAAATTATTACTGTCTCTCACAATACCAAGCGAGATATTATGCGATTTTTTACTATAGCAGAAGATAAGATTCAAGTATTGTATCCAGGTGTTGAAATAAATAAAATGACAGAATCAAATGCTCAACGAGCTTTAGCTAAATTTCAACTCTATAATCCATATTTTTTGTATGTCGGAACTATTGAACCTCGCAAAAATGTAGGAGCTATTATAAAAGCTTTTGATAAATTGCATCAACAATATCCAAATATTGATCTTGTGATAGCTGGTAAAAAAGGCTGGGTTTTCCGTCATTTGCTTCATAAAATAAAAAAAAGACCTTATATTCATTATCTTGGTTATATTTCTGGCAAAGAAAAAGATGCTTTGTATTATTTGAGTCAGGGTTTGATATGGCCTAGTTATTATGAAGGTTTTGGTTTTCCGCCACTAGAAGCTACTGTTCATGGTGCACCAGTTATTACTAGTTTCAAAACTTCATTGCCAGAAATAATGAAACAACAAGCTTTGTATGTTGATCCTTATAACACTGCCGATATTTATCAAACTTTAAAATTATTATTAAAAGACGATAAAACAAAAAAATATTTAAAAAATAAATCACAAAATTTTCAGATTCCAGATTGGCCAAGTCAATCAAAAAAGATTTTAGAATTATTTAATACTATGACAAAAAAATCATGAAGATTATCATTGACATGAGGATTTATGGTCCTGAACCAGGTGGTCCAGGACGCTATAATCAAAAATTATTAGAGAATTTGATAGAACTAGATAAGCATAATCAATATATTTTATTATTTAAAAATAAACCAGCTAATCTACCACACTTACCAATGAATTTTTCTATAAAAATCTGTAATATACATTGGTATTCTTGGAAAGAACAGATTATTTTGCCTTTTGTTTTAAATAAACTAAAACCAGACTTAGTCCATTTTACGCATTTTAATGTTCCCTTATTTTATAATAAACCTTTTATAGTAACGATACATGATCTAATCATGACTAGATTCCCTAGTTATAAAACTAGTACGCTTAATAAATTATTTTTTGTAATTAAAAGATTAGCTTATAATTTGGTTATTAAACATGCTGTTCAAAAATCTCAAAATATAATTTCTATTTCCAAGTTCACGGCCCAAGATTTGATTAATTATTTCAAGCTAGATAATAAGCAAGCTAATAAAATTAAAATTATTTATAACGGCGTAGATTTTGATATTAAACAAAATAATATTCCAGTCAATTTGCCCTCTAAATATATTTTATATGTTGGTAATGCTTATCCGCACAAAAATTTATACTTTTTAGTCAAAGCTTTTAAAGAATTTATAAAACGTCATCCGGAGTATTATTTAGTACTAGTAGGCAAGCAGAATTATTTTTATAATAAAATAGAGGATTATGCCAAGAGAATTCTTGGACCTAAACAAGAAAAGATTATATTTGCAGGCTTTGTACCTGACAATAAATTAGCTAGTTATTACAATCAGGCTACTGCTTATGTTTTTCCATCTCTTTATGAGGGATTTGGATTGCCGCCATTAGAAGCTATGCATTTTGATACGCCAGTATTATCTAGTGATCAATCTTGTTTGCCAGAAATATTAGAAGAGGCTGCTTTGTATTTTGATCCTAAAAATCAAGCAGATTTGCTACAAAAATTAGAAATAATAATTTCTGATCAAGAACTTAGAAATAAATTAATAACTCTAGGCCAAGAACAAATTAAAAGATATTCTTGGAAAAAAACAACTCAAGAAATTTTGGAAGTTTACAAAAATCTGGTATAATATACTCAATGCCAAGAAAGAAAAAAATAAATACTGCAGAACTAAAAAAAGATTTAATCAATGATTTAGATCAATTTTTGTTTGAAGCCAGAACAGATAACACTCAAGTTAAAAAAGCTGCTCTTAATGAATTAGATAAATTAATAAAACAAGATTTATCTTATAGTCAAGTTTTATCTAGTATCAAGGCTACTGTTAAAGAAGAAGTAATAGAACAAGGCAAACATTCTGAACATTTATTAGATTTACGACAAGTCAGTCGACCTGTAAAAAAGGAAAAAAAGATTTTGACAAAATTTGAAAAACCAGTCAGTTTTTGGCAAATATTAGCAAACAATAAAAAAGGGAAAAAAGAAGATCAAGATATTGAATATTATTATCCTGATTCCAAAACTAAAGAAAAAATAAGTTTTTCTATAAATTGGAAAAGATTAAAACTAAATCATGTAGCTAGTCGTCTAGTAGCCTTTGCTTTAGTAATAGCTATTATTTTATTGCCTATTAGAGGCTTAGTTTTTATACAAAATATTAACACAGATAAAGATAAAATTTGGCAATTTGGACAACAAGGTTTAATAGATCTTCAAGCTGGAGTTTTATCGGCTTCATCAAATTCATACAATGAAGCACAGGATGATTTTGAACAAGCTTTATCAAATTTTAGACAAGCTCAAGGTGTACTTGATGAATACCATCAGTGGATGTTAGATATTACTTCTATGATGCCAATAGTTGGCAAACCCTTGTCTTTGAGTAGAAATATGCTTAACGTCGCTACCAATATTTCAGAAGCTGCTACTATTTTAAATCAAAATTTACAAGATCAAGATAATCTTACTGAAAATTTGTTTGTTATTAATCAACAAATAAGCCAGACTATCCCATATTTAGAAAATGCTCAAACAGATCTAAACAATATTTCTAGTAATTTGTTACCAAATAATCTAGGAGAAAACCTAGATAAACTAAAATTATATTTACCAAGTACGGTTTCTAATCTTAAAAATCTGAATGAAATTTTTAGTGTTTTATTGGAAGTTTTAGGTCATAGCAAAGAAAAAAGATATTTAATTTTATTTCAGAATAACAACGAACTTAGAGCTACTGGTGGTTTTATTGGTTCTTATGCTTTATTTGATGTTTATCAAGGTCAGGTTATTGATTTGGAAATACCTGGTGGTGGTACTTATGATCTAGATAGTGGTCAGACTATAAAATATAGAGCTCCAAAAGCTTTATCATTGGTTAATCAACATTTTAATATTTGGGATGCCAATTGGTGGCCTGATTTTCCTACTTCGGCTCAAAAAATTAGTAATATGTTTCAAAATAGCGGTGGATCTTCTGTCGATGGTGTGATTGCTATCAACGCCAAAGTATTACAAGATTTATTAAAAATTTTGGGTCCAATCTATCTAGAAGAATACGATATAACTATTACAGCTGATAATGTCTTTGATGTCATACAAGAAGAAGTAGAAATAAACTATGACAAAGAAACCAATCAACCAAAAGCTGTAATTAGCGATTTAGTACCCCTTGTTTTAGATAAATTGTTATCTTTCAAAGATCAACAAAAAGAAATAATCAATACTTTTGCTGCTAATCTAGCTAGCAAAGATATTCAACTATATTTGGAAGATATAAATCTACAAAATAAAATAGATGATTTTGGTTGGTCTGGTAGTATGGTTAATAATGACAAAGATTTTTTGGCAGTAGTCAATACCAATATAGCAGGTGGTAAAACAGACAATGAAATTCAACAAACCATTGATCATCAAGTTGAAATAGATGCTAACGGTGAAATTTTTGATACTGTTCGTGTTACTAGGATAAATAACGACAATGGTGATAATCCATTAGCAGGTTTGTACGGTGGTAATGTTAGTTATTTGCGAATTTATACCCCCTTGGGTAGTGAATTTGTAGAAGCAATTGGTTTTGATGATATGCCAGAAGAATTCTTTAGAACTACAGATTATTTGGCTCAATCGGATGAAACTTTAGCTCATGAAGAAACAAAATTAATAGATGGAGTTTCTCAAACTGAAATATATACTAGTTTAGACAAAACAGTTTTTGCAAATTGGATAATGATCAAGCCAGGGGAAAGTCAGACTGTTTCTATCAAATACAAATTACCATTCAAATTAGACCTAGGCAATAAATTAGTAAATAATTGGTGGCAAGAAATTTATAAAAAAGATTTGAGCTTAGCTAATTATAGTTTATTAGTTAGTTCACAATCTGGTATTCATGGTACTATTTTTAATTCTTCTATTTTATTACCAAATAATACCAAAATAGTTTGGAATACTGCCTCTGATCAATCTAAGATGAGTATTACAGATCATCTGATTAAGTATTCAAATAAATTAGAGCGTGATCAGTATTTTGGATTTATTATAGCCGCCAAATAATCATGTGGAATAAATTGTGGTACAAAATAAATAACACCGTTATTGGAGGTGCTTTTTTGATTTCCTTTTTTTCTTTTTTATCAAAATTATTTGGTTTAATTAGAGAACGCTTGATTGCTGGAAACTTTGGTGCTAGTGAATTATCTGATATATACTACTCAGCTTTTAGATTGCCTGATTTGATTTTTAACACTTTTGTTTTAGGGGCCTTTACTTCAGCTTTTATCCCTGTTTTCCAAAAAGTTTGGCTCAAAAGCAAAGCAGATGGCAATGTTTTGGCTAATTCTGTGATTAATGCTTTTATGTTGTTTATTGGCTTTTTGGTTATTGTAGCTATTATTTTTGCCCCGCAAATAATGCCTTATATTACCCCTGGTTTTCAAGCTTGGCAACTTGAGCAAGTAGTAGATCTGACCAGAGTAATGCTAGTAGCTGTGTTGTTTTTTGTAGTATCTACAGTAATGGGTGGTATTTTAAACTCTTGGAAAAGATTTTTTAGCTTTTCTCTAGCAGCTAGTCTGTATAATATAGGCATTATTATTGGAATAATTTATTTTTACCCTCGTCTAGGTTTGATAGGTCTGGCTTGGGGTGTTTTACTTGGAGCTGGTATGCATTTAGTAGCTCAGTTACCAGAAATAATAAAATACGGATGGAGATATAAATTTGTTTTAAAATTTGATAAACATCTAAAAAAAATACTAAAACTAATGATCCCACGTACTATTGGTTTAGCTGCTGGTCAGGTAAATCTAGTAGTTATTACTATGGTAGCTTCTACTTTGACAGCTGGTAGTATTGCGGTTTTTAATCTAGCTAATAATTTGCAATCTTTACCTATTAGTCTTTTTGCTGTTTCCTTAGCTGTGGCAGCCTTTCCTACTTTTACTCAGGCTATTTCTGAAAATAAACAATCATTGTTTGCAGAAAGTTTTTCTATTACTATCCGAAGGATTTTGTATGTTTTGATACCAATCTCAATTATGATTGTAATATTAAGAGCTCAAATTGTCAGAGTTATTTTGGGAACCGGAGCTTTGACTTGGGACAATACATTACATATTGCTCAAGCTTTGGGATTTTTTGCTTTATCTATATTTGCTCAAGGTCTGATACCTATTTTAGCAAGAGCTTTTTATGCTTTTGAAGATACCAAAACACCAACAGCTGTCGGGATTGTTTCTATTTTTATAAATATTATATTATCTTTTTCTCTAGCAAATATATTTGGCGTGATTGGATTAGCCCTAGCATTTTCGATAGCTAGTATTATTAATATGTTTATTTTATATATTATTTTGCAAAATAAAATTTCTATTATTGATAATACAAAAATTTTGAATTCTTTATTAAAAATATCTTTACTTTCTTTTGTAGCAGGTAGTGTTACTTATGGTAGTCTACAAATTATTGCACCACTAGTAGATATGCAAAAATTTTGGGGGATTTTTACACAAGGTGTTGGCTCAGCTGTATTAGGCTTGCTTAGTTACCTGATTTTAAGTATAGTGTTTAGACTTGATGAAATAGATATTGTCAGAAAGTTTTTAAAGAAATTTATATTATTATTTAGAAATGGAAAAAATACGTAATTTTTGTATCATAGCTCATATAGATCACGGAAAATCTACTCTGGCCGATCGCATGTTAGAATTGACCAATACCGTAGAAAAACGCAAGATGAAAGATCAAATGCTTGATCAGATGGATTTAGAAAGAGAACGTGGTATTACTATCAAACTTCAGCCCGCTCGTATGGAATATGGTGGGCATATTTTGAATTTAATTGACACTCCAGGTCATGTTGATTTTACTTATGAGGTTTCTCGTTCATTAGCTGCAGTCGAAGGAGCTATATTATTAGTTGATGCTACCCAAGGTATAGAAGCTCAGACTCTAGCCAATCTTTACCTAGCTATGGAACAAAATTTAGAAATAATTCCTGTTATAAATAAGATAGACTTACCAGCTTCTGATGTAGATACTGTTAGTCAGGAAATTGTCAATTTACTTGGTTGCAAGCAAGAAGATATATTAATGACTTCAGCCAAAACTGGTCAAGGAGTAGAGGAAATCTTAGATAAAATTATCAAACAAGTTCCTGCTCCAACAAAAACAACCGAAGAAACTCAAGCCCTTATTTTTGATTCTACTTATGATGAGTATCGAGGTGTAGTGATCTATGTTCGTTTGTTTGGTGGTGAAATTTGTAAAGGTGATAAAATAAAATTTGCCATGACCAATCAAGATACAGAAGTCTTGGATGCTGGAATATTTAAACCACAAACTATTAGTACTGATATTTTGAAATCTGGCGAAATTGGTTATTTGACTACTGGAGTCAAAGATCTTAAAAATGCTCAAGTAGGTGATACTATTATAAAACAAAAAGCTGACACTCCGGCTTTAGCTGGGTATAAAGCTATCAAACCAATGGTTTATGCTGGTATTTTTCCACAAGAAGGAAATGATTACCAAAAACTTAGAGAAGCTATACTAAAATTAAAACTTAGTGACTCTAGTTTAGTTTATGAACCTATTAATTCACAAGCTTTAGGCTTTGGTTTTCGCTGTGGTTTTTTGGGTTTACTTCATCTTGAAATATTCCAAGAAAGATTAAATAGAGAGTTTAATATACAATTAGTTGTTACTACTCCGACAGTAGCTTATAAGTTATTTTTAAGTAATAATGAAGAAATAACCTTGACTACACCATCTGAAATGCCTGATGCGAGTCATATTGGTCACATTGAAGAACCATTTATGCATATAGAAGTAGTTACACCCAAACAATATGTTGGTAATCTAATGGAATATATAGTCCAACAAAAAGGTATTTCCAAAGACACTGAATATTTAGATACCAATAGAGTTATTTTACGTTATGATATACCATTATCTAGTATTTTAGTAGATTTTTATGACAATATAAAAAGCTTATCATCTGGTTATGCTTCTTTAAATTATGATTTTGCAGATTATCGAACTTGTGAACTAGTCAAAATGGATATTTTGATTGCTGAAGATCCAGTTGAAGCTCTGACTACCCTAGTCTATAAAGATGAGGCTCATAAAGTAGGTAAGCGAATAGTCAAAAAACTCAAGGAAGTTTTACCCCAACAACAATTTGTTTTGAAAATTCAAGCAGCAATTGGCGGTAAAATAGTAGCAGCTGAAAGATTATCAGCTTTACGTAAAGATGTAACTGCCAAATTATACGGTGGCGATGTAACTCGCAAACGAAAACTCTTGGAAAAGCAAAAAAAGGGTAAAAAAAGAATGGCCAAATCTGGCAAAGTGGACATTCCTCAAGAAGCTTATTTAGCCGTACTCAAAAAATAGTTTAATAATAAGATATACCAACTGTCCATAAGATCATGGACAAAATAATAAATATGCCCAAGACCATCCATATTCTTTTTTGGGTTTTTCTAGTCATACTATGAATAAGTTTAACAAATTTTTACGAAATGGGGAAGTTTTAAAAAAGGTTGTTCAAGCTCGTCCCGTGGCCTATAAAAAATTTATTATCTTATTTTTGATATTAATGGCTTTTTTTATACTTTTTCCTATGTGGCAAGCTGGTCGCCAAGGTATTTATTTGTGGATTGGTGTAATAATTATTTTGTTATTTTTGTTAAGTAAAGAACTAATACAACAAGAACATTATTATTTATTGACAAATCAAAGAATTATTAACATCACTAAAACTGGTAGTCAATATTTGCAAGCTGGTTTTATAAGATTATCTAAAATAAAAGCTGTTAAGAAAAAATCTAATAACATTATGTTGGTTTTAGAAAACAACAAAAATTATTATTTATCTAATCTTTATGACACAGAAATTATTTTTAATTTTGTGCAATCTTACTTAAAAAGACAAAATCTGTTATAATAAATTTATGCCAGATAATCCAAACATAGAACAAATACCAAATGTTGTAGAACAAACACCTAATACTGAACAAGTTACTGATACTGGTCAATCTATAGAACAAGCTCCAGAACTTAAAGCTACCATAGAACAAGAAACTACTCCACTTGAAGTAAACTTACCAGACGATACCAATCAAGTAACTGCACCAGTAGCTAATACTCAGATTATTTTACAACAAGTAGAAGAGATCTTGTCTAATAATATGGACAAAGCTTTTTTGAGTATGGATGTAGCTACTCAACACAAATTTAAAACAAAAGGTGAACAGACTGGTCGTCAGATCACTTCATTGTTACAAAAAGGTAAAGCAACAGTACAAAAAATTACTTCCCTTATTTTGGAATGGTTGCGTATTATTCCTCAAGTAAACAAACACTATATAGAACAAGAAGCTAAAATAAAAGCTGAGAATATTATAAATATGTACAAAAACAAATAAGTATTTAAAATGGAGGATTATTTGCTGATTATTATAGCTAGTATTGTATTTTTTGCCTTATTAATATTAGGTTGGTTTTTGCTTAGAATAAAACAAAATAAATCTAATAAAAATTTAAAATTAGAAATTTTATTAATTAAAATTCCTAAATATACTCAACAAGACAAAGAAGAATTAACTGGAGACTATATAAAAAATTCTCTAGGCAAAATAGAAAATCTTTTTACTGCTATAGCTGGGCTCAAAGTGGACAAAAAATTATTTAAACCACGGATTGATTTATTTTCTATTGAAATAGTTTCTACTCAAGGTTTTATTAGTTTTTATGCAGCTGTTCCTGTAAAATACAAAGATTTTTTTGTACAACAATTGCAATCAGTTTATCCAAAAATTTATTTTGAAAGCGTTGATGATTATAATATTTTTCAAGCAGATAGCCAAATAATGGCAGGAAATCTAAAATTTACAAATGATTTTTCTTTACCAATCAAAACTTATCAAACTTTTGAAGTAGATCCTTTAGAAGGTGTTACCAATTCTTTGAGTAAATTAGGAGAAGATGAATCAGCAGCTATTCAATATGTTTTTCGTTCAGCACCAAGAAAATGGCATGCACGGGGACGAAAAATTGCCCAAAACATGCACCAAGGCATGTCTTTTGCTGATGCTCTCAAAAAAGTCGGTGGTGCTGGATTTTTTGCTAATATAATAAAAATTTTTGGTTTCTTATTTAGTTTTGTAAAAACCAGTAAAACAGATACAAATAATCCTCAACAAATAAATACACCTGATAAATATCAACTTTCTGAAATGGAACAACAAAAAGCTAAGGGCATGGAAGAAAAAACTTCTAAATCTGGTCTTGATGTTAATATCCGCATGATCGTTGCTACCAAAACTGCAGATCGTTCACAAATTGTTTTATCTGATATTTTAAACAGTTATAGTCAATATAATATATATGAATTTGGTAATAGTTTTAAGGCTAATATTCAAAATAAACCAGATTCTATAGTTCAACATTTTATCTATAGACATTTTATTCCTGCTCAAAAAATGATTCTAAATGCTGAAGAAATGGTTTCTGTCATACATTTACCATTACCAACTACTGAAACACCAAATATTGATTGGTTAGAATCCGTCAAAGCTCCACCACCAGCCAATATGCCTCAAGAAGGGGTTATTCTTGGTGAAAATATATATCGTGGTAAAAAGACCATGGTACGTATCAAAGATGCTGATCGCCGTCATCATATGTATTTTATTGGTAAAACTGGTACTGGTAAATCAGTTTTTTTACAAAGTTTGGCTATCCAAGATATACAAAATGGAAAAGGTGTTTGTATAGTAGATCCACATGGTGATTTGATTGAATCAATTTTGACTCATGTACCAAAAGAGCGAGCTGAAGATGTCATTATATTTGATCCGGCTGATGCAGACCGACCACTAGGTATGAATATGTTGGAGTATGACGATGACGAACAGAAAACTTTTGTCATCAATGAAATGATAAATATTTTTGACAAGCTCTATGATCTCAAGGCTACTGGTGGTCCAATGTTTGAACAATACATGCGCAATGCCATGATGCTTATCATGGATGATAAAGAATCTGGAGCAACCCTATTAGAAATCCCTAGAGTTTTGGCAGACGAAACTTATCGTAAACATAAATTATCTAAGGTCTCTAATCGTTTTGTAAAAGATTTTTGGGAAAAAGAAGCACAAAAAGCTGGTGGTGAAGCATCTCTTGCTAACATGGTACCTTATATTACTAGTAAGCTCACACCTTTTATATCCAATGACTTGATTAGACCAATTATTGCTCAACAAAAATCTGCTTTCAATTTTCGAGAAGCAATGGACAGCAATAAAATTATTTTGCTTAATTTATCTAAAGGCAAAATCGGTGAGATGAATAGTAACTTGCTTGGTATGATAGTTATAGGTAAATTACTTTTTGCTGCAATGTCTCGAGTAGATATTGCAGAACAAGAACGAAATGATTTTTATATGTATATAGATGAGTTTCAAAACTTTATGACTGATAGTATTTCAGTTATCTTATCTGAAGCTCGTAAATATAGATTGAGCTTGATATTAGCTCACCAATATATCAGTCAACTTATAAATAATGGTGATACTTCTATCCGTGATGCAATCTTTGGTAATGTTGGTAACATCATTTCATCTCGTATTGGAGTAGAGGATGCTGAAATAATTGCCAAACAAATGGCTCCAGTTGTATCTGAATATGATTTGGTCAATATGCCAAAATATACTTGTTATATAAAATTATTAATAGACAATCAAAATCCACCTGCTTTTAATTTTAATCCAATCATGCCAGATAAGGGTAATTTTGAACTAGCTCAAGCTATCAAAGAATTATCTCGTATGAAGTATGGACGAGACAAAAGGACTGTGGAAAATGAAATAGATCAAAGAATAATAGTTTAAGATATATTTTTTGCTAAGATTAGCCAGAAAACTTCATAATTATTATGAAGTTTTTAAATATTCTTCAATCTCGACAAATAGCTTAAATTATGGTAAATTATAAGTGTCAAAAAATATAAACAAAAATAAAAGATGTCAAAAGCCAAAAAAATAAAAGAGCTTGAATCTTTGGTATATAACCTAGAATTAGAATTAAAAAAGACCAAACAGACTATAGGTGAATTATCAGGACGAAGCACTAAGGATTCTGTAGATTATAGTTTGAAAGCAGCGGAAGTTGGTGTTCAATCGGATGATGAAGAAGGTATGGTCATTGAAGGAGTTTTCAACGGACAGATGATGATTGGACCTGACGGCAAGCAATATACTATTCCAGCTAATTATGCTTCAAAGTCAAAACTAGTTGAAGGAGATATTCTTAAATTATCTATAGACAAGACAGGTAACTTTGTTTACAAGCAAATTAGTCCAGTCAATCGTAAACGTTTAGTAGGTCATTTAGTCAAAGATAGTACTTCTGGAGAATTTGTTGCTTTGGTAGGGGACAAGATTTACAAAATTCTATTGGCTAGTATTACATATTTCAAAGGTGAAGAAGGTGATGAAGTAGTAGTTCTAGTACCTCAAGATGCAGATAGTACTTGGGCAGCTGTCGAAAATATTATCAAAGCAAATTATTCACATAAAAAAGAAAATAACAAAACAAAACAGGAGGATTTAGAAATTGAATTATAAAATAAAATGTCCGAAGTCATTTATCGTAAATACCGGCCAAAGACTTTTGCTGAAGTTGTCGGCCAAAAACCGATAAAAGTTACTCTAGAAAATGAAATCGCCTCCGGTAATATATCACATGCCTATTTATTTGTAGGACCACGCGGTACGGGTAAGACAACTCTAGCTAGATTGTTTGCCCGTTCTTTAAATTGTTTAGATAAAAAAGAAGGGCAATCTGAACCTTGTAACAAATGCCAAATTTGCGAATTGATACTTAGTGGACGGACAATGGATGTCATTGAGATAGATGCTGCTTCTCATACTGGTGTAGATAATGTCCGGGAAAATATTATTGCCAATGCTCAAGTACCTCCTTTTAATAATAAAGGCTATAAGATCTTTGTGATAGATGAAGTCCACATGCTATCTAAATCTGCCTTTAATGCACTTCTCAAAACTCTAGAAGAACCGCCTCGTCAAGTTATTTTTATATTGGCTACTACTGAGATACACAAAGTTCCAGAAACAATTATTTCACGTTGTCAGCGTTTTGATTTCAAAAAAATTCCTCAAGCTGATGTAGTCAAACGTTTGACTGAAATATTGGAATGGGAAAAATCATCTGTACCTGATCATATTTTATCAGAAATTGCTCGTCGCTCAGAAGGCTGCCTCAGAGACGCTGAATCTCTTTTGGGTCAGATTATCTCACTTGATCATGGGCAAGTGACAGAAGAAATGGCTTCTCTAGTCTTGCCACGTAGTAATTGGCAAGAAATAGATGCTCTAGTTGAGTCTCTAAGACAAAATAATCTATCTACAGCCCTAAATCAACTAAATAAATTAGTAAACGAAGGTATTGATCTACAAAATTTTACTAGTGATTTGATAGATTATTTGCGACAAATCATGCTGTATCAAATAATTGGACCAAGTTTTGCTCTAGATTTTAGTGATGCTTTGATAAATTCTATCAAAAAACATGCTAGTGAGTTTCCACTCAAAGAATTATCAAAATTATTAAATATTATTTTAAACAAGCTGACTATCAAAGAATCTATGATAGATCAGTTGCCTTTAGAACTTGCTTGTGTAGAATATTTATTAGAACAACAAAAATCTCCAAGCATTACTCCAGTTTCAGATACTGAAAAAATTTCAGAAACACCAGCAGCACCACTTACTCAAAATACAGAAAATAAAACAGAAGTTTTGGCTACACTCAAAAATAAATGGCCTCAAATAGTAGAGGACACCAAACCTTTTAATCATTCTCTGTCTATGATTTTGAAAACTTCTCATCCACTAGAAGTTGATGGCGACAGAATTATTATTGGTTTAGAATTTGATTTTCATCTTGAACAATTAGACAAGCCTCCTATTAAAAGTCATCTAGTAGAAATTTTTGAAAAACTATTACATCACAAATTTAAGATAGAATTTAAAATTGACGAAAATTTTAAAGACAATCATCAAAACTTTAAAGGCAAGAGTGAAAAAGAAGTATCTGATGTTTTGGATACTTTTGGAGGAGAGATGGTATAATATTTTCTTTCGGGGATCGTCTAATGGTAGGACACCAGGTTCTGGTCCTGGGAATCGGGGTTCGAGCCCCTGTCCCCGAGCCAATTGAACGCAGTGAAATTGGCTTAAGCTGCAAAAATACGACGCGTCAGCGTCGTAACCTAAGATGCTGGGCAATAGTCCAGCGCCCCGAGCCAAATGCATTATTAAATATAAATATATGAAAAATATTATTATTTTAGTAATTGTTATTGCCGCTATTTGGTTGATTTCAACTAATCTAAATGTTGTTGAAGAAGATACTAAGGTTGATAATCAAATAGAAGAACCAATAAAAGAACCAAGTCAAGATGAAGATGATAATATTTTTGTAGAAAACATTGGTAATGAATTGGAAAAAAATGATTTGATTCGTATTGATTCGCCAAGTCCTAATGAAAGAATCACTAGTCCTTTGACTATTACAGGCGAAGCTAGAGGATATTGGTTTTTTGAAGGAGACTTTCCTGTTGTTTTGATCGGTTCGCAAGGTGGTAATATTTTGGTAGAATCATATGCCACCACTGAGAGTGATTGGATGACTGAAGAATTTGTGCCTTTTAGTGCTACTATAGAGTTTGATGATACAGATAATGACTTTGGCATGCTTATTTTAGAAAAGGACAATCCATCAGAACTTCCTGAAAACGCTGATAGCTTGATTGTGCCAATTAAGTTTTAAATAATTTAAGATAAATAAAAAAACCGAAGCATTATGCTTCGGTTTTGAGTTGCTTGAAAATTGGCGGTTTATTGCCAGTCTTAGGCTGGCTAAGATTGCGACCCAGCTGATCTGGATTATTCGGCGGTGCTTGATTGGCTCGGGAGCGATTCTTCCACCAGTAGATCAAAGTAGACAGGACTGCTCCTGTGATAAAAAGCAGGGGACTAACTGAATTCAAGATCAAACTCAGCCAAAAGGCATTGATGCGAAAAGAAGTGTGTACACCAGTACCAATTGCCAGCCAGATCAATAATCCACCGAGCCAAATGCCAAGCGCGGCTGACAAGATACCAGACCAAGGCCAAGCAATAGCAGGTCTTTTCTGGCTAGCTACACCAACCACCAGGCCAAAAACAAGAGCAATCGGCCACATCAAAACTAGCAACATGCTTCCCCAAAAACTGAGAACCATGAAGACAGCCATGACTGCAGTGTTTATAAAGCCACGAGGACTCATACCAACTTCCATTCTATTGTTTTGCATGTTTTTCTCTCTTTCTTTGAAAAAGGACAAAAATTCGAGTTCCAACTCGACAGCCAATCTTAGGATATTTGTCAATATTTGTCAATATTAAGAACAATGTGGTTTTGGCTTAATAATTATGTTATAATGCAATTATAAAAAATTATAAATATTAAAACAAAAATATGCCTACAACTAAAAAGAAAGTAGTCAAAAAAGTTACTAAACCTACTCGCTCTTCTGTAAAGAAAACAGGCGAGAAACCTGTTAAAGTCAAAGTTAAGATTAAAGCCAAAAAACGTTTTGGTAACACTCAATTAGGAACATTATTATTAGTTCTTGTTATGGCTGTTGTCTTGGTTTTCTTATTTGCTAATAGCCATGAAACACCTATTAGTGATATTCAAGTTCCACCGCTTTTTCAAACTAATAATAATCAAACAGATTTGGTAAAGTTTAATTCAGAAGAAGATTTTAAAGCATATTTAGAACTTAGCGAAGAATCTCTAGCCTATGCTCCACAGATGATGCGTTCTGATGTTAGTTTTGGTATGGATGATATGGCTATAGCTGAAAAAAGTACTGGTATGGGTGGTGGAGGTGCTACACCTGATAGATATTCTCAAACCAATGTTCAGGTTATGGGTATAGACGAACCAGATATTGTCAAAACAGATGGACAAACTATTTATTTTTCTCATGAATCTAGATATTATTATGGTCGTGATGATGTATTTATTGAAGAACCCATGCCAATTAGTGGTAAAGAAATAGCCCCACCAACTTATGATAGTAAAACTGACTTAATTACTGCCTGGCCGCCATCTGATTTAGAAATTGTTGATAAAATAGATCATGCCGGCAATCTATTACTCAAAGACGATACTTTGCTGGTTTTGACTCAAAGCGGAGATCAAGTTATCTATGCTTATGACAAAAATACTGCTGCAGAAAAATGGAATATTAAACTAGATGATGATCATTATCTACAAACTGCTCGTCAATATGGTGACAATCTTTATATCATTGCTCGTAAATATACAAATAGACACACACCGTGCCCTCTTAGACCTTTAGTTGTTGGTGAAAAAATTCTAGAAATTGCTTGTTCTGATATTTATCATCCAATTACTCCAACTGATGCTTCAGCTACTTATTCTGTATTCAAGATTGATATAGATTCTGGCACTATAGATGATCAAATTAGTTTTGTGGGCAGCACTTCTCAATCAATTGTTTATATGTCTCCAGAATCTTTATATGTCACTTATCCTGGAACATTTGATACCTTTACTTTTATTTTTGACTTTATTACAGAAGAGGCTGATGATATTTTTGGTCCAGAAGTCATAACTCGTCTCAAAAAACTAAAATCTTATGACATTAGCTCCAATGCTAAAATGACTGAATTTCAGACAATCATCATGGAATGGAGCGAAAGTTTGGATTCTGATGAAGCTCTGTGGGTAGAAAATGAAATGGAAAATCGAATGGATGATTATTATAAAAATAATAAACGTAATCTTGAACAAACAAATATTGTAAAAATTGCTATTAAAGATCTAAATATCAAAAGCAACGGCTCAGTACCTGGAGTACCACTTAATCAATTTTCTCTAGATGAATATGATAATCATCTACGAATAGCTACTACTGTTGGCGGTCGTTGGTTTGCTGGTTTTGGTACAAATAGTGAAACATCTAATGATGTTTATGTTTTAGATAAAGATTTGAAAATAAAAGGATCTATTTTGGATTTAGGCGTCACAGAACGTATATACTCAGCTCGCTTTATTGGTGAAAAAGGATATTTGGTCACTTTTAGGCAGATTGACCCATTTTATGTTTTGGATTTATCCAATCCAAAATCACCCCATATGTCAGGTGAACTAAAAATTCCTGGATATTCTTCTTATTTACATCCTATAGATGAGGATACTATTTTGGGTGTTGGTATGGAAGATAGGCAAGTCAAATTATCTTTGTTTGATGTGTCTGATCCTAACAACCCCAAAGAAATAGATAAATATATGCTTGATGAATATGGTTCTGAAGCTTTACACAATCATCATGCGTTTTTATTAGACGACAAACATAAGGTATTTTTCTTGCCAGCTTATCAAGGTGGATATATCTTTTCTTATACTGGCAATAAAATTTCTTTGACCAAAGCTATTGCTGACTACGAAGTAAAACGAGCTTTATATATTGATGATTATTTTTATATCTTAGCCGAAGATGCTATTACTGTCCTTAATGAAGAAGATTGGACTGAAGTTAATAATCTTGATTTATTAGATGAATAAACAAAAAACTCAAGAGCAAAAAGAATACTATAACAAAACAGCCAAAGAATACGACAAATGGCACATAGAAACAAAAAGTGCCAAGATTATTGATGCTTGGAATTTTGCAAATCTCAAAAAATTTGTTGCTAACAATAAAATCCATAAAACTTTAGATCTTGGCTGTGGTACTGGCAGGCTTAGTAATAGCTTATTACAAATTTCTGATCAGGTGTATGGTGTTGATGTATCTACAGAAGTTTTAAAAATTGCCAAGAAAAAATATCCTAAACTCAAACTAAGTCAAGCAGAAGTTACAGATTTGCCATATCAAGACAATTATTTTGATTTAATAATCATAAACGGTTCTCTTCATCATTTTTTTGCAGTAGAGGAGACACTCAAAGAGGCTTATCGGGTTTTAAAATCTGGTGGGCTTTTTGTTTTGCTAGGTGAGCCAAATAAAAATTATCTCAAATTTTACAATCCATTTTTTTATCTTTGGGCTTTGAGTAGAATTTTTATAAAAATTGCTGACTTATTCAAAGCTAAACAAAATATTCCTGATGAATTAATGGAACCTGAAGCTGAAAGCTATAGTCCAAGTAGATTAAAACAACAAATAACCCAAGCTGGTTTTGAAGTAAAAAGCTTTTATACTTATGATTATTTTCATAGATTTGCTAATATATTGAGTTTTGAACACAAAATCATAGCTAAAATATTCAAGCATTTAGGTGCTGCTATTCAAAGCTTTGCTATTAAAAAATAATATGTCAAACAAAATAGCAATTTTAACAGGCGGAACAAGTTCAGAAAGAGAGATTGCTTTGTTATCTGCTAAAAATGTTGTTGAAGAATTAAAATCAAAATTTGAACTCAAAATATTTGATTTTCCAAAAAATATTGATGCTTTTTATAAAGAATATAAAAATTTTGCAGTATCTATACCAATTTTTCATGGTCCTGGTGGAGAAGATGGAGTAATACAGGGTTTTTTAAAAACATTAAAAATTCCATTTATTTTTTCTGATGTCAAAGCTCATGCTATTGGTATGGATAAAGTGCTTAGCAAAATTTTAGTTGCTAAAAATAATATACTTACTCCAGATTATCAATTAGCAAATAAACAAACAAAATTTATAAAACCAGTAATTATCAAGCCTCTGACTGGAGGTAGTTCTATTGGAATAAACATTGCTAATAATCAAGAAGAATTAGATCAAGCTATTAGCCAAGCATTGAAGTATGACGATCAAATTTTATTAGAAGACTATATACAAGGTCAAGAATTTACAGTAGTTGTCATAGAACAAAATAACAAAACACAAGCCTTACCTGTTATTGAAATAAAATCAAAAAATACTTTTTTTGATTTTGATAGTAAATATGATCCAAAATTGGCCGAAGAAATATGTCCAGCAGATATTGATAATACTTTAACAAACAAATTACAAGATCAAGCTATAAAAATACACAATATCATAGGCTGTAGACATATAAGTCGTAGTGACTTTATAGTTTTGAATAATAAAATATATTTTCTAGAAATAAATACAATCCCTGGTATGACCAAAAAATCTCTTTTACCAAAGGCTATAAAAGCTGCAAATATGGATTTTGGTGATTTATTACAAGAATGGGTAGAGGACTTGTCAAAATGCTAAAATATGCTAAAATATTGTCATTATGAATAAATATAATAATCCAACAAACAAAGGACAAGTGACCAAAAATAAAGTTCGCACAACCTTTGTTTTTATTGTTATTTTGACAGCTTTTGCTGCTTTGGTGGTTATCCCTAAAGTTGGTAATTTAAGCTGGTTTAATAACTTTAAAATTCATTTGGGCCTTGATTTACAAGGTGGTACTCATCTAGTCTATCGAGCTGATACTAGTTCAGTCACAGAAGAGACTGATATTGATAGTCGCTTAGAAGCTTTACGTGATGTGATAGAATATCGCGTCAATTTTTATGGTGTTTCAGAACCTGTAGTCCAAACCAATTTTTCTGGCGGTGAACATCGTATTATTGTAGAATTGGCTGGTATCAAAGATACTCAAGAAGCTATCAATAGAATAGGTGAAACTCCTCAACTAGACTTTAGAATTGAAGGAGAACCATTGGAAATAGACCCAGAAGATGAAGATGCTAACGCAGATACAATTACCAAAGCCAATGAAATATTAGATAGGGCTTTAGCTGGTGAAGATTTTGCTCAATTAGCTTCAGAATATAGTGAAGATTTAGCTTCAGCTGTTGAAGGAGGTGACTTGGGTTGGGCTAAAAAAGGCATGTTTGTACCAGAATTTGAAAAAGCAATTTTTGATGACCTTAAAGACGGAGAAATTTCTCCAGAAATTGTAGAATCTCAATTTGGCTACCATATTATCAAACGTATTGAAGAACGTCTCAATGAAGAGGGTGAAATAGAAGTGCATGCTGCTCATATATTATTCAAAAATCTAAATGCTGATTTAGACAATATCAACTGGATCCCATCAGGTCTGACCGGTGAACATGTCAAACAAGCTCAATTTTCTGTTAATCAAACTACCCAAGAACCATTGGTGTTACTAAATTTTAGTGACGAAGGTAAAGAAATGTTTGCTCAATTAACTACTGATCGTGTTGGTAAACCAATTGCTATATTTTTGGATGACAATTTACTTTCTAGCCCAGTTGTCCAAGAACCAATCAAAGACGGACGAGCTCAGATTTCTGGTAATTTTACATTACAAGGTGCCAAAGATTTGGTCGATGACCTAAATCTAGGTGCTTTACCTATTCCTATAGAATTAATTAGTCAAACCACTGTTGGTGCTAGTCTAGGTGAAACTTCAGTTCAAAAAAGTTTATTAGCTGGTATTATAGGCTTGATTGCTGCTGCTTTATTTATGTTGTTATTTTATAGATTACCTGGACTTATTGCAGTTTTGACCCTAGTTATTTACGCTGTTATTACTTTAGCTTTATTTGAAATGGTACCAGTGACCATGACTTTGGCTGGAGTAGCTGGCTTTATATTATCAATTGGTATGGCAGTTGATGCCAATATTTTGATATTTGAAAGAACCAAAGAAGAACTATATCGCGGTCGTAGCTTAAATACTGCTATTGAAAATGGTTTTAGAAGAGCTTGGACTTCAATCCGAGATTCAAATATTTCATCTATTATTACTTGCTTGATCTTAGCCTGGTTTGGTACTTCTATTATCAAAGGTTTTGCTATTACTTTGGGTATTGGTATTTTGATCTCAATGTTTTCAGCAATCACTGTAACTAGAACTTTTTTGAGAATGATAGTTAATAAAAAACTAGAAAATAAATTAGGCTTATTTGGTATAAAAAATAAATAGTTATATGTATAATATTATTGGAAAAAAGAAAATTTGGTTTATATGCTCAGGAATATTAATGGTTGCTTCTATTGTTGCCCTGTCTATTTGGGGTTTGCGGCTTGGTATTGATTTTAGCGGTGGTAGTTTGTTAGAGGTTTCATACTCCACTGATAGACCAGATTTACATACTATGGAGCAATCTTTAGCTGAATTTGAATTGGAAAGTCTTAAAATCCAACCAGCTGGTGAACATGAGTATATTTTACGCTTTGAAGAAATAGACGAAGACACTCATCAAAATATTTTCAGTAAATTACAGACAGAAGATAATGAGCTTACTGAAAATAGATTTGAAGCCATTGGGCCAAGTATTGGTAATGAGCTCAAAACCAAAGCTATCCAATCTATTATCATTGTTTTACTATTTATTGTGATTTATATTGCTTATGCTTTTCGTAAAGTATCCAAACCAGTAGCTTCTTGGAAATATGGCATTTCAGCTATCATTGCTTTAGTGCATGATATTTTGATTATTACTGGTATTTTTGCTGCTTTAGGATACTTCTTTAGGGTAGAGGTGGATAGTTTGTTTGTGACAGCTCTCTTGACAATTTTGGGTTTTTCTATCCATGATACGATTGTTACCTTTGATAGAACACGAGAAAATTTGATTAAAAATAAAGACGAATCATTTGACGATATTGTAAATATTAGTGTTAATCAAACTATAGTCAGATCATTAAATACCTCAATTACAACCCTTTTTGTACTCTTGGCTATCTATATTTTTGGTGGTGAAACCATCAAAAACTTTGTTTTGGCACTGATTTTGGGTGTAGTGATTGGTACTTATTCTTCTATTTTTATTGCTTCGCCATTACTATCTATGTGGCATAAGAAAAAATAAATTATTCTAAAATATTAGCTAATATTAGCTAAAATATACAACCCTCTTGACAAGTATTGTCTAGGGGGTTGACTTATTTTAAATTTTATGTTATTCTAGGAGGGAATTAATTAATAAATCAAGCATATGAGTTCAATTCTAGACCAAGTAATCAGCTCCAAACATGCCGAAAATTTGGCGGATTTTAACCCGCATAGTATTTTGATTAGCATTTTGGATGCTTTGTCTGAACGTGAGCAAGAAATCATCAAGATGCGTCATGGTTTAGCTGGTTCAGAAAAGCGAACTCTAGAAGATATTGGTAAAAAATATAATGTTACTAGAGAAAGAGTCAGACAAATCGAAAATAGCTCACTCAAGAAAATCAACAAAAACTTTGATCAAACTTATTTAAAACAGATTGAAGATATTACAAATGGTATTTTATCAGAACATGGTGGCATGATGTCAGAAGACAATCTAACCCGTGAACTATTGATGATGCCTGGTGATAGTCAAGATAATAGAGCAGCTATTCGCTTTATTCTCAATGAATTATTGAAACATCGTTTCTATTTTGTTAAAGAAAACAAAGATATCAACAATTTTTGGAAAACTCCAGAAGCATCAGAAGATTTCTTTAGTAAAACAATCGACAATGTTAGTTCATTGATTGATAATCATGGTGAACCAATTTCTTTAGACGATCTATTGACTAAAATTCAAGCATCTGACTTTTATAAAGTTAGTACTGATCTTACTGATAAAGTTGTTGTCAACTTTATCTTTATTACCAAAAAGCTAAAAGCCAATCCATATGATGAATGGGGTTTGACCAACTGGTCAGCTATTACTCCAAAGCGTATGAATGACAAGATCTACGTAGTTTTACAAAAAGAAAATAAACCAATGCACTTTACTGAGATTGCTGATACTATCAATAAGATGAAATTTGATCATCGCCAAGCTTATCCAGCAACTATTCATAACGAATTAATTCTCGATAAAAAATATGTATTGGTTGGCCGCGGTATTTATGCCCTCAAAGATTGGGGATATAAACCAGGTGTCGTTACTGAAGTTATTGTCGATATTTTAAAGGAAGCAAATAAAGCAATGTCCAAAAAAGAAATCATCGATACTGTCCTCAAAAAACGCCTTATTAAAGAAACTACTATTACATTAGCCCTGATGAATAAAGATCTATTTGACCGTGACTCAAAAGGACGTTATATCTTAAAAGAAGGTAAATAAAATATTTCTAAATTTAATAAAAGCAACTCATCGTAAAATCTTTGAGTTGTTTTTATTTTTTATTTTGAAAAAACTGAAAAAAATAGTATAATATAGTAAGAATAATATTATGGAAATAGTTTTTGATTTATCACTATTATACAAATTAACCAATATGAGCTCTTTGGAGGTTTTTTGGTATTTATTTACCCACGGCGGTTGGATTATTATTGCTTTAGTCATTATTTGGGGTAGTTTCCAGCTATGGTTGATGAACAAACAAGGCAAATGGTTCTCTAGTCACAAATTTATTATTTTAGCTATTGATATACCCAAAGACACTGAACAAACCCCAAAAGCCGTTGAGCAACTATTTTCCACCTTATCCGGTGCCCATACCCCGCTTAGTGCCAAAGAAATCTACTGGTTTGGAATGTTTCAATTATCTTTTTCTTTTGAAATTGTTAGTATTGATGGTTATGTACAATTTTTGATCAGAACACCAAGTCAATATCGTGATTTGGTAGAAAGCTCTATTTATTCTCAATATCCTGATGCTGAAATCACAGAAGTGGAGGATTATATTGATACTGTGCCAGACAATTATCCAAATGAAACTCATAAAATATGGGGTACAGAAGTAATCCCTTTTAATAAAGATATCTATCCAATAAAAACCTATCGAGACTTTGAAGATCAAGTATCTGGTGAATTCAAAACCCCTATGGCTTCCTTACTTGAAACAATGAGTAAAATCCAAGTAGGGGAACAAATCTGGATACAGATTATAGTCAAACCAACTGGTTTTGATTGGGTCAAGCGTAGTATGGCTGAAGCCTACAAAATAGCCGGTAAATCTGCACCAAGCAAAAAAAGCGCTTGGGAAAGATTAATTTCACCTATTACTGGGTTATTCTTTTTATCTTCTGGGGAAGAAATGTTTTTACAATCTGGTGGTGGTGCTGGAGAAGCAGAGAAGAAAAATGATCTACCTAGTCTAATGTTACATCTGACACCGGGTGAAAAAAATGCCATTGAAGCTATTGAAAAAAAGGCTTCCAAAATAGCTTTTGAATGTAAAATAAGACTTATTTATATTTCACCTTTAGAAAAATACAGTGCTGCTCGTTGTGTTTCTCAAGTTTTTGGTTCTATCAAACAATTTACTGCCTTAGATCTCAATGGTTTTAAACCAGACAGCAAAACTAAAACCACTATTCATTATATTTTGATTAAATGGCGCACTGCTAGACGACGTCGCCGTATTATGGCTGGTTATAAATACCGTAGTGGGATGAAGGGACATAACTACTTTATCCTTAATACAGAAGAATTGGCTACTATTTGGCATTTCCCTGATAAGTTTATCAAAGCTCCTTTATTACAAAAGACTAGTACCAAAAAAGCTGAAGCTCCATCTTCATTACCAGTTAGTTCTATGACTGATGACAAAGGCATGGTTTCAACTGATCTTAAAAAACAATTAGCTACTAATCAGGGAAATGAAGAATATAGTTTTGATCTTGATAATGATTATTATGAAAATAAATTCCCTAAAAAGGATGCATCTACTGTCGATGCCCCAATACAAAAAGGCAGTCCACCAACTAACTTACCGACCTAAATATTATGGATAATAACGAAGTAACAATTTTTTCTGAAACAAATTATCGCAATTCTCGCGTAAAATTTGGTATAAAAACTGATGACCGACGTCGCCATATGTATTTTATTGGTAAAACTGGTATGGGAAAATCTACTGTTTTAGAAAATATGATTATCCAAGATATCCAAAACAATAAAGGCGTGGCAGTCATAGATCCTCATGGTGATTTGGTAGAAAAAGTCATAGATTTTATTCCTCAGCATCGTATCAACGACGTTGTTTATTTCAACCCATCTGATCTTGATTTTCCAATTGCTTTCAATGTTCTAGAAACTGTCAACATCGAACAACGTCATTTAGTAGTTTCTGGCTTGATTGGTGTATTTAAGAAAATTTGGGCAGATTCTTGGGGGCCTCGTCTTGAATATGTTTTACATCACGCTATCTCAGCTTTATTGGAATATCCAGGTTCTACTTTGCTTGGCATTATGCGTATGCTGACTGACAAAGCATTCCGCAAACGAGTCATAGAAAAAATATCTGACCCAGTAGTAAAAGCTTTTTGGGTAGATGAATATTCCAAATATCCTGATAGATTTCAAGCTGAAGCTATTGCTCCTATTCAAAATAAAGTTGGACGATTTTTATCTTCTGCTTTGATCCGTAATATTCTTGGTCAAGTCAAATCCAGTTTTTCTATGCGGGATATTATGGATGGCGAAAAGATATTATTACTCAATCTATCAAAAGGCCGAGTCGGTGAAGATAATTCTGCATTATTAGGCGCTATGATGATTACCAAAATCCAATTAGCTGCTATGAGTCGTATCGATACTCCAGAAGATGAACGTAAAGATTTTTATCTATATGTTGATGAGTTCCAAAACTTTGCTACAGAATCTTTTGCTAATATTTTGTCAGAAGCTCGTAAATATCGCCTTAATCTGACTGTAGCTCACCAGTATATAGAACAAGTCGAAGAATCAGTCCAAGCAGCTGTTTTTGGTAATGTCGGGACTATTGTGGCTTTTCGAGTTGGAGCAGCTGATGCTGAGGCTTTGGAAAAAGAATTTTTCCCTACTTTTACTCAAGAAGATCTAGTTAACTTATCTAAGTTTCAAATTTATTTAAAATTAATGATAGACGGCGTTACTTCTGAGGCATTTTCTGCCAATACCTTACCACCAGTACCGCTTCCTGAAGGGCATGTCAATGCTCGTGACAAAATAATCAATGTATCTCGCGAACGTTATGCTAAACCACGTGAGGTTATTGAAGATAAAATTATACGTTGGAGTGAAGATAAAGGTGAAGATGAAGAACAAAATACAAAATCTTCTAGAGATCTAGCCTATACTCCACCTAGACAAAATAACAGACCAGATAATAAAAAACCTAGGCCAGCTAAAAAATCAAAGCCAAAAATACTCAATAAAGTAAACTGTACTTTTTGCGGTAAAGATACAGAAATTAATTTTGACCCTGACCCTACTAGACCTATTTATTGTCGGGAATGTCTAGAATTATCGCGTGAAGGCAAAATTCCACCTCCATCTAGTATAAAGATGGTCAAAAATAAACCAAAAAAAGAGCCTAAACAAACACCACAGCCTGCTATCCAAGAAGACAATGAAGGTTTTATCTCTCTAGCTGATGCTCTCAAAGTATCTCCTGATAAAATTTTCAAAGATGATAAGAAGCAAGAAAAAAAGCCTATTAAAAAACAAGACCAAAAACCTAAACAAGAAAAATCTAACAATGAAAAAGTCCTTGAGCCTGGACAAAAAATAGATTTATAATTTTCTAAAAACCATGCCATATTATCTTAAAATAAAAAAAATGGACATCAAAACAGGGCAATCAAATATTGCCTTGTTAAATGTCGAAGAAGCTATTCGCTTTGGTATCCGCGCTGGTGATAAAATTCGTATCTCCTGGCAAAATCAAAAAATAATTGCTGAAGCCAATACTAGTCAAAAAAGAATTAAGCCAGGTGAAATTGGTTTGTATAGAGATATTTGGGAAAAAGTCAAAATTCAACCCAATACTATTGTTGAGATTCATTTTTTGCAAAGAGCTAAATCTGTTCAAGCTATCAAAAAAAGATTATTAGGCAAAAGATTGAACTATAAAGATTATTATCAAATATTTTCTGACATTGCTAATGGTATCTTGACCAGAACAGAAACTACTTATTTTGTAGCTTCTGGATTTATGCATGAATATACCAATCAAGAATTGTATTATATGACCAAAGCCATGGCTGAGACTGGTGAAACTATCAAATTTCCTGGCATGGTAGCTGACAAACACTCTGTGGGTGGTCTGGCTGGTAATAGGACTAGTATGGTAGCTATTCCTATTATAGCTTCTCTGGGTCTTACTATCCCCAAGACATCCTCTCGAGCTATTACTTCACCAGCAGGTACTTCTGATACCATGGAAGTACTGGCTCCAGTATCTTTTGAAGCTGCTACTATAAAAAAAATTGTCAAAAAAACTGGCACTTGTTTGGTTTGGGGTGGAGGACTCAATCTAGCTCCAGCTGATGATAAAATTCTCAAGGTATCATATCCACTATCTTTAGAACCATATAGCAAAATGATAGTTAGTATTATGGCCAAAAAAGTAGCTATGGGTGTTACTCATCTAGTTATTGATATGCCTGTTGGTCCCACTACCAAGATACCAAATATGAAGATTGCTAAAGAACTGGAAACCAAATTCAAATTTATTGCCAAAAAATTTGGCATAAAAATAAAAGTAATAATGATTAAAACTGAAGATCCAGTAGGTAAAGGAGTTGGCCCAGCTCTTGAGGCTCGTGATGTCTTGCGTGTTTTACAACAAAAAGATAATTATCCAGCTGATCTAGCCAATAAATCTATCCATTTAGCTGGTGAATTATTAGAACTAACTGGCAAAGCCAAAAAAGGCAAGGGTGCTGAAATGGCTTGGAAGGCCTTAGATTCTGGTGCTGCTTGGAAAAAGATGCAATCTATTATCAAAGCTCAAGGTGGTAATCCTAATATTAATCCTAATGAAATTGTTTTGGCAGCTCATAAACGATATGTTAATGCTAAAAAGTCTGGCAAAATAGTATTTACAGATAATAAAGCAATCAATACTATTGCTCGTATCATGGGTGCTCCCGCTGATAAACTAGCCGGTGTTTATCTAAATAAAGAATATGGCGATCAAGTCAAAAAAGGCGAAAGACTATTTACTCTTTATACTAGACATAAAAATAGATTACAACTAGCAGAAAAAGCTTTAGAAAAAATTAATATCTTTAAAATCAAATAGCTTGTCCGCCTTTGGCGGGAATAAAAAAACCCAAGTGAAAAATCTTGGGTTTTTGAATTGCCTTAATTAGGCTCATCTTTTTTCTTGGGTTCTGTATCTTCGTCTGATCCTGTAGGATCTTCTGCTGGCGGACGTCTACCAGACTTGTCGGCTCTGTTGACCTTGGCTAAGTGTTCGGCTCGGATAGCGTCCTCATCACAAAAGTCTAGCTCCTCTTCGTCGCAGTAGGTCTTGATAAAATCAAGTAAAGCGTCTTTGGCGTCAATACAAACAGATACCTTAACATGCCAGCCATCAGTGTCGTGGTAATACGAATCAACTGGCTTCAAAATTTCAGGATCTTCTTCTCTGAATTGCTTGGCAAAGGCTTCACCAAATTCATACATAAAGCCACAGGCTGCTTCCCAGTCAGGAAAAACTAGGCGGACAGAAAACTCTCTTGTAATCAAATTTACTTTTGCCATGGCTAGACCCCTCTGAGAAAGAATGAAAGGACTGTTTTTGTTCTATCTAAGTTTATATTTTTGACTTACATAAGTCAATTCTTGACTGTATAAGCAATAAATACTATATTAGTAATAATACAAAATAAATAAAAAGCCAATCTTTGTGATTGGCTATAGTAATTCAAAAACTGACACTGGGGAACAAAAGGCAAAGTATTGCCATAAGTCCGACAAATCTGGAAAATAGCTCAGGTGGCGTGCGTTTATGAACCAGATGATAGATCTTCATCTCAAAGGCTATGGCCAAAAAACCTACGCCTAGTACTGAGACTAGCCCTAAGAAAGGACTTATTGCTTTGGCTTGATTGAACAAATCATATTGAATGGCCAGATACAACGGACCAAGTACGCCAAAAAGCAAAAACAACACAATACCCAGTCTTTTATCCATTTCTTACCTCCCTTGAATGAAAATAACAAGAAACAAAAATAGCTTAACAAACAAATAATATTTTGTAAAGAATGCTAGAAAAACAAAAAATATTAGTAGGCCTGTCAGGAGGTGTAGATAGTGCTGTCGCGGCTTTGTTGCTCAAACAACAAGGCTATGATGTACAGGCTGCTTTTATGAAAAACTTTTCTGACAAAGTCAATATCAAGGGCGAGTGTCCTTGGCTCAAAGACAGAGAAGAAGCTTATCGTGTGGCTGCTAAACTGGATATACCTATTCAGACTTTTGATTTTGAAGAAATTTATCAAAAAAAGATAGTGCAATATATTTTTGATACTTATCAAGCTGGCCAAACACCAAATCCTGATGTGCTTTGTAATAATGAAATAAAATTCAAATTATTTTTGAATAAAGCTCTAGAGCTTGGCTTTGATAAAATTGCTACTGGACACTATGCCAGAATAAAACAAGACAAAAGTAATTATCATTTATTAAAAGGTTTGGATAATAACAAAGACCAGAGCTATTTTTTGGCAGGTCTTACTCAAGAGCAGCTTTCTAAAGCTTTATTCCCAATAGGCGAACTAGAAAAACCTCAGGTCAGAGAACTAGCCAAACAAGCAAATTTACCTAATGCAGATCGTAAAGACAGTCAAGGTATTTGCTTTGTGGGCAAAGTAGATCTCAAAACCTGGCTCCAACAACAGATAAAACCCAAAACAGGAAATATAGTCGATACAGACGGTAATAAACTTGGTGAGCACCAAGGAGTCTGGTATTACACTATAGGACAGCGTAAGGGGCTAAATATTGGCGGCTCAGGCCCTTGGTATGTAGCTATCAAGGATTTGGACAATAATAAACTAATTGTCAGCAAATCGGAAGATGACGAGCTTTATACCAAACATATCAAAATACATGATTTACATTGGTTAGGAAAAGAATACAAACTACCATTCAAAGCCAAAGCTAAAATTAGATACAGACAAGAAGATCAAAGCATGAAATTATTCTCAGACCATGTAGAATTCAAACAATCCCAAAAAGGTGTAGCTAGTGGCCAAACCCTAGCGATTTACAAAAAAGATGAACTTATAGCTAGTGCGATTATAAATTAAAAAACAGACCCACTGAGTCTGTTTTTTTATTGAAGTTGCATTGGATTAGACAGTATGAGATACAAAACTGCTGTTGGGATGTCTGGTTGATGATCTTGATCTGAAATATCAAAAACAAAACTAGCTGTTGAAAAAAGACGAAGTGTTTGGCCATCAAATTCCATTCCTGATAAAGGGTGACCAAATACAATAATCTCTTGATTTGAAGCTGTAATATTAATCCCAGCATCAAGACGTACACCATCTACCCAGCAAAAAGCTGTCGTTTGAAGTTGCAATGATTCACCTCCTTAAAAAGTACGAGATATTTACAAATTATCATTAATAAAATATTTGGTCAATAAAAAGAGGAGATCTGTTTAGATCTCCCCAAGTAAGGCTTTTAATAACCTAGTGAGTAGATTATCTTCCTCAGAACCAAGCTCCAAACGCTGTCCATTGCCATCTAAGTCCCTGGTACGACCAAAAGCCTGATTAGACAAACGAACTTTTAAGATTCTATCAGAGGATTCCCAACTGATAATCTCAAAATCTCGATCTCTAAGCCAATCAAGTTCAACTGGCAAATTGATAGCTTTCAATTCGCCCAATTGATACATGACTTCTAATACACAAGCGTAGATGGCTGATTTGTCATCACTTAAAGTTCTAGAACCACCCTCAAAATTGAATTCTTCGGAGGGTTCGATGATGATAGTAAAATCACCATTACCAGGAATTGGCTTTAAAACATCAAGCTCATTTGCTTGCTTGCACATATCTACCCTCCTTTCAAAAGAACTAAATAAATTATCATATATTGACAAAAGCGTCAATTTGTCATAATTTTTAATCAAACAAGTCCTTTTCCAAGGAGAGACAACATGAGTAAAAACACCGATCTAGTAGCTAAGGTGGCTAAAATGCTACAAGAAGGAAAAGACATCGAAGAAATCGAAGTCACTTCTTGGTGGATGTTTTGGCGCAAATTGCGCATCAAAAAATCACCAGGCATTTTGGTAGCAGAGACTTCAGTACAGGCTTCTGAAACGCCACCAGAAATCACAGTCATCAAGGCAACTCTAGTTGGACGTTTCCGCCACAATGACAAACCACTAACTACAGACGATCAAGTTCAACCAGGTACTATTACTGGCTTCATTGAAGCTTTAGGTCTGGAAACAGAGATCGAATCAGAAGTTACTGGCAAAATCATTGCCGTTGAGATAGAGAATGGCCAGGTTGTAGAATATGGCCAAGTGCTCTTCAGAGTTGAATTAGCTTAAACCCGTTTAGACGTCTAGACGGGTTTTTTATTTTCTGAAAAAATGCTATTCTAAAATAACAGTTCTTTTCCTAAGGAGGAAATAATGGCTGGTTATAAGAGAGAAGATTTCTTTTATGATTGTCTCATGAAGGGTGCTGAAGACGTTGATAAACAAACCCCACCCGATGGCGACCCTGATGGTGATGGTGGCATTCCTGCGCCCGTTGTCGATATTGACAACGGGATTTTTTTATTATAATATCTTGTTCGGGAGAAGCAGGTCGTCAAACCACAAAGGAGGATTGGTGGACCAACCAGACCGCCTGCCAATAGCACATTCATCAGCTGTAGAAGAATTTAAACTCATAACAGCCTTTCTAAAAGGTCAGATCTCAATCAAAGAATATTTATCTCGGATGGACGAGATATTTGAACGCGATCTAGCAGAAGGCCGTAAACCATCTTCAGCTGACTAATTCTAACCCTCATCTTTTTGATGGGGGTTTTTATTTGACAATCAATAATAAAAATGATAAATATGAAATGCCTAAACACTGTTCTTTTAGAAAGGGGAATCACAATGGCCAAAATCCACCATTGTAAAGGTTGTGGTAAAGAGATGTCAGAATCAGAATATAGTGAAACTAGATGTTATATGTCTGTTTTGGTTGGACTATGTTCTAGTTGCCATACACGCACTGCTACAGCCATGGACAATGCTACTGATAAATACCGTCGTGGTTTAGAGGCTAGTGGACGTTTTTCTAGTAGCGAAATTGAAAATATGGTCTACAAATACAGACAAAGCCGTTTTGGTTAAGGAGGTGCTATATGTCTTCAAAACCAGAAGTTCGTTGTGATCGTTGTGGTGATATTTGCACAGATGGAGGCGGTAGTTATACTAGTAAAAACTATAATTACCAGGATGTCTGTGCTCATTGCCGTAGAAGACTCAAGATAAGCGATGCTGAATCCAACAAAACTGATCGTAGGGCTCACGACAATGCAAGTAAACCTGCTGATGAAGCATGGGAAAGGGAAAAAAGAAAAATCTTCCGTCAATAATTTTAAAGCGAGAAATAACTTCTCGCTTTTTTATTTTGACTAAATATCTAAAACAACATAAAATACTACTATGAAATATAAATTTATTATATTATTTGTAGCTATTTTTATTTTTACTGGCTGCAATAATAATCAAATACAAGAAATAAATACTCAACCTCCGGCTAAGGAATTACCACAAGAAACAACTTATGAGGATGATGTTGATGTTTATATTGTTGATGTAGAAGAAAGTGCTATTTTTTGGACTGGCCGCAAAGTATTGGTCAATAGTGAACACAAGGGAATAATAAAACTAAAAGAAGGTAAAATATATATCAAAGGCGATCGTCAGTATCTAGGTGGTGAATTTGTCATAGATATGACAAGTCTTGAAACTCAAGATATAACTAATCCTGAGTCCCGACAAAAAATGGATGATCATCTAAAAAGTGAAGATTTTTTTGATGTAGTCAACTATCCTGAGGCTATCCTCAAAACCACAGCTGTCGAAATCTATCCGCCAATTATATATCCGCAAGTAGCACATACTGTAGCTGCTAATCTGACTATCAAAGATAAAACAAATAATATTACTTTTTTGACAGAAATATTTGAAAGCGAAGGTAATCTCAACGCCAAAGGATCTTTTGTGATTGACCGCACTAAGTGGGATATCAAGTATGGTTCAGACAAATTTTTTACAGGACTAGGAGATAAAGTCATAGATGACTTTATAGAATTTCGCGTCATTATATTTGCTCACAAACAAGAAACAGAGCCTATTGAATAATAGACTCTGTTTTTTCTTACTTGCGTAAGACCTTGCCATTACCTCCGCAAAAAGTGCACAGGCCTGACTTATGCTTACAGACACAAGGCCGACCCTGCTTATCACCACTACCATGACAAACATGACACAAACCACTGCCCTGACACATATGACATGTTACTTTTTTCATGTCTCACCTCCTAAAAGAGCTAAATTAAAAAAACCGCCGCTTATAAGCGACGGATTATTATTTAGTTCTTAAACTAAAAAATATTACAAAATAAATAGCAAACCACCGCTCACAATATGATCGGTCTTATGATATTTGCTCCATTTACGGCGAATTATATACATATATTAATTTATTAGACTAATAATAGCTTATCTTGACATATTTAGCAAGATGTGCTAAACTCAAGAAGTTTTATTATTAAAGTATCATTTCACATGCCAAAAGGTAAAGTAAAATGGTTCAATTTCACCAAAGGTTTTGGTTTTATTGAACAAGAAGATGGTGAAGATCTTTTTGTCCATAAATCAGAAATCGACGGTGGTTCTTTGCAAGAAGGCCAAGAAGTTGAATTCGAAGTTGGTGAAGGTCCAAAAGGTCCTAATGCCACAAATGTAAAAGTTGTATAATTTATATAATTATCAAGACCTAATACATTACAAAAACCCCCGCCGTAGGCGGGGGTTTTTGTTTAATTTAAATTGCAAATATTTTCGTACTATCTAATTTTATGCCTTGACCTTTAAGTTCTTTAACTAGATTACGGACTTCTTTACGCGTAGCTAATTCATCCATAACTGTGTCTAATTTAGTTTCTACGACTAATAGTCTATCTTTAGCGCCTTTTATTTCTTGATCTACATCGTCAAATCTAGTATCAACTTTTTCAAAGCGCAAATTCATTTTTTGCTCAAAATGCCTAAAACGATCATTCATTTCTCGCATAATAGACACTGTTTGACCATCTAATAACTTTGAAATTTGAACTAAAGTAATGGGTTTACTTTGTTTGGTAATTTTTTTCGCTTTCTTCATAATTTTTATTAAATTTAATTAACTATTTAATAGTTTAACTAAAAATAAAAACTCCGTCAAATTTGACGGAGTCGTAATTTTAGGCGCTCGTAGCACCATGATTGGGTACGACCTTGAGCCATTTGATGGCAATGAAATGCCAGCTAAAGGCAGCCCACAACAGCCCAACACCCAGACCGATCCAAAGATGGCCATAGTACTGGCCAACACCAGTGCCAATCGTAGCACAGATCAGGACCAAGGCACGCTTGTGCGAGTGGACCAGACGGAAGAGGCTGCGAATGAAAAGACTAATGAAGTAAGTTAGCTCCCAGATGATCCTGATAAAAATCAGTTTCATAAGCCAAGGCAAGAAATACTTGAACAATACTTTGGGTATATACCAAACAGCTCCTGCCAAAATCCAGAAAGTACCCATTACTGGATTTAGATGTTTGATGACGAAAAGAGAAGTTTCATCATCTAAGTAACCATCTTTGAATGTCACAACCTTTAAAAACCAATAAAGGTTGATTATGTTCGCAAACAGGAACACGGCTACAATTGCTGATAAATAGTTCACATCTCGACCATCGCTTGCAGCAGCATACTTTTCTAAGCCACAAAAAATGAGAGAAGCCCAGATAGAACCAAACCAAACAGCTAACCAGATAAGCATTAGCTCCTTGAAGTTGTACTTGAGATTTTCCCAGGCAGATAAACTACCTCGCAGACTAGCCATGAAAGCACGGGGAATGGCTTTGAAAAAAGCCATGGGAGCTACCAAGATGTAGCCACCAATGCCGCCGACAACCATGCCCAGAGCTTGCCACCAGATATTGGTCGCATACTGCGCAGAAAACATGTAGCCAATCACAATACCACAGGCTACACCAGCCAAGAATTTGAAGAGTTTCACGATCTTCCTCCTTCTATGAAACGAACTTTTTGATTTGCAAAACTTTAATAAATTACCAGAAATAGCTGTTTTTGTCAAATAACCCCTCTTGATCTCCCCTTGTCAGGGGAGAAACTAATTAACCAAGATTATTTCATATCTAAGGTCCCCCTGACAAGGGGGATTTAGGGGGTTAAAATAAATAAAAAAGCCCTGCCAGTGTGTCCCGGCAGGGCAATAGGGGTAATGCATGCAATAGTGTGTGGACTGTTACCAGCCCGGCTACATGGTACTACCTCTTTGTTTGCGGTTGTAGGCGTTCCTCCCTCTACAGGAGAGCCTTTTCTCAACTCATCGTGTTGAATCAAACGCACCTATATACTAGCATATATAGTAGAATCTGTCAAGTCCTGTGGATAAACCCTTATAAATTGACATTTTGCTATTATTTCCGTATAATTTAGACTATGAAAGCTGATAAATTACGCCAAGAATTCCTCAAATATTTCAAGGAAAACAAGCACGAAGTCATTGCTTCTGCTTCTTTGATTCCAGATAATGACCCTACTGTGTTGTTTACTACGGCTGGTATGCATCCATTAGTGCCATATTTGATGGGTGAAAAACATCCTGCAGGCACTAGACTGGCCAATGTCCAAAAATGTATTCGCACTGGTGATATTGAAGAAGTAGGGGATACAACTCATCATACTTTTTTTGAGATGCTAGGTAATTGGTCTTTGGGTGATTATGATGAAGAGCAAGCTGTCAAATATGCTTGGGAATTTGTTATAACAAAGCTAAAACTAGATAAAAATAAAATTGCTATTTCTATTTTTGGTGGCAATGATGATATACCAAAAGATATTGAAGCTGAAAAATACTGGCTAGATTTAGGTGTAGCTCAAGATAAAATTGCTGCAGTAACTGACAATTGGTGGGGACCAGCTGGTGAGACCGGTCCTTGTGGACCTGATACAGAGATTTTTTATTGGACAAGTTCTGATCCTATCCCAGATAAATTTGATGAATCTGATAATAGATGGGTAGAGATCTGGAACAATGTTTTCATGAAGTATAACAAAAATGCTGATAATAAATTTGAAGAACTAGAACAAAAAAACATTGACACTGGAATGGGTTTGGAAAGAACTCTAGCTGTTCTTAATAATCTTGATGACAATTATAAAACAGATTTATTTTGGCCAATCATAGAAAAAATTCAAAAATTATCTGGTCAAAAATACGAAGATAATATTAAAACTTTTAGAATTATAGCTGATCATATAAGATCTGCAGTATTTATGATCGGTGATGAATGTACTGTTACACCTTCTAATACTGATCAGGGTTATATTGTCAGAAGACTTATCAGACGAGCTATTCGTTTTGCTAATCAACTAGATATTCAAGACAATTTTACAGTTCAACTAGCTGAAGTTGTTATAGATATTATGCAATTAGCTTATCCAGAGTTAAATAAAAACAAAGATTTGATTATAGCTGAACTAGACAAAGAAGAAGCTAAATTTAAACGAACTCTAGCTAAGGGCCTAAAAGAATTTTCCAAACAAAAAGATATAAATGGCAAAACTGCATTTACTTTGTTTTCTACTTATGGATTTCCTCTAGAAATGACAGAAGAGTTGGCTAAAGAAAATAATATTCAAATCAATAAACAAGAATTTGAAGCAGAGTTCAAAAAACACCAAGAGTTGTCTCGGACTGCTTCAGCTGGTATGTTTAAAGGCGGCTTAGCTGACGATAGTGAGATGACTAAGAAATATCACACTGCTACTCACTTACTTTTACAAGCTTTGCGAGATGTCTTAGGCGATCATGTTGAACAACGCGGTTCAAATATCAATGACCAGAGGGCTCGCTTTGATTTTTCTCATGATTCTAAATTAAGTGACGAAGAAAAATCTAAGATAGAAGACATAGTAAATAGCCAAATCAAAGCTGCTTTACCTGTATCTTGTGATGAAATGACTGTGGAAGAAGCTGAAAAAGCTGGAGCAATTGGCTTATTTAAGAGTAAATACGGAGAAAAAGTCAAAGTTTATACTATGGGTGATTATTCCAAAGAAATCTGCGGTGGCCCTCATACAGATACTACTTCAGATCTAGGAACTTTTAAGATACTCAAAGAAAGTTCTAGCTCTGCTGGTGTTAGAAGAATTAAGGCTATTTTAGAATAGGGTCCACCCCCACTAACTCCCCCTTATGAAGAGGGAAAACCAATTGATTTTTAGTATAAAATTTGCTAAATTTAAAATATAAATAATTAAAAACAAAACAATGAAAAAAACATTATTTTTATCTGTTTGGGGAGTGTTGATGGCTAATGTAGCTTTGGCTCAAGCAGAAGTACCAGCCGAAGAAATGTCTACTTGGCAAGAGTTGATGGCCAACAAACAATTTTTATGGTTTGCTGGTGGTGCTGTATTTTTAATTTTAGTTTTAATTATAAAAAAGGCTACTGGCCACTAAAATTATGTATATCAAAATTCACAACAAAAATTTTGACTTAACCAAACCTTTTAAGGAATATTTATTAGACAAATTTAAAGCAATAGAAAAATACCAGAGAAATATTTTGTCCTTTCGGGTAGATTTATCTAGAGATCAACACCATAAAAAAGGTGAAATTTATAATATTGATTTGACTGTTAGCTTACCCAATAAACAAACTATCCGTTTATCAGAAAAACATGCCGATGCTAGAGCAGCTGTAGATATCTTACAAGACAAATTATCTAGACAATTACTCAAAACAAAAGATAAAAAACTAAGTAAAATAAAAAGAGGAGGCGCTAAACTAAAATCATTAAAATTTTGGAAAAAGAAAGAATACTAAATAAAACTCATGAAATTCTTAGACAAATTGTTGGGTGATGCCAATCAGAAATTCTTAAATAGCTTGGAACCAAAAATACAAGCTATCAAACAGACTGAAGAAGAATTCGCTAGCCTGACTGACGAACAGATAAAATCCAAAAGCCTTGAATTAAAAAAACAAGCACAAAGCGGTACCAAGTTGGATGACTTATTGGTACCGGCTTTTGCTTTGGTAAAAATAGCAGCTCATAGGACACTACAACAACAGCCTTTTGATGTCCAACTCTTGGGTGGTATTGTTTTGCATCAAGGTCAAATCGCTGAAATGAAAACTGGTGAAGGTAAGACTCTGACTTCTACTCTACCTATTTATCTCAATGCTTTATTGGGAAAAGGTGTTCACGTCATTACTGTCAATGATTATCTAGCCAAACGTGATGCTACTTGGATGGCTCAAGTGTATGACTTTTTAGGATTATCTGTTGGTATTATTCAACATCAAGCTGCTTTTATTTATGATAAAAGTCATACCACAGATGAAGATGATAAAATACGTGATCAAGGTATCAAAGTAGATATGGATTATTTACGACCTGTTAGTCGTGGTGAAGCTTATAAAGCTGATATTACTTATGGTACCAACAACGAATACGGTTTTGATTATCTGCGCGACAATATGGCCGAAGATAAAAAAAATCAAGTTCAACGTGGTTTGCATTACGCTATTATTGATGAAGTTGACAGTATTTTGATTGATGAGGCTCGTACGCCATTGATTATTTCAGCTCCAGCTGAAGAATCTGGCGCTCTTTATCAACAATTTTCTCAAATAGTCACTCAACTTGAAGAAAATAAAGACTATAATATAGACGAAAAAATGAAGGCTTGTACTTTGACTGAAGGCGGCATTCATAAAATGGAAAAAATCTTAGGTGTTGATAATATTTATGAAAGTCATGGCTTACAAACTGTCCATCATCTAGAACAAGCACTCAAAGCTCGGACTTTATTTCAAAAAGATCGTGATTATGTAGTCAAAGACAATGAAGTAGTGATTATTGATGAATTTACTGGCCGCATGATGCAAGGTCGTAGATATTCTGAAGGCTTACACCAAGCCATAGAAGCTAAAGAAGGTGTGGAAGTTCAAAAAGAAAGTATGACTTTGGCAACTATTACCTTTCAAAATTATTTTCGCATGTACGAAAAATTGGCTGGTATGACTGGTACAGCAGCTACTGAAGCAGAAGAAATGGCAAAAATATACAATCTAGATGTAACTATCATTCCTACCAATAGACCTTTTGCTCGTGATGATATGCGAGACCGTATTTATAAAACACATCGCGGCAAACTCAAAGCAATTGCCAAAGAGATAGAAGAAAAACATAAATCTGGTCAACCAGTTTTGGTTGGTACTATTTCTATTGAAAAAAATGAAGAATTAGGTGCTTTACTTGAAAAAGCTGGTGTACCACACAACTTACTTAATGCAAAATTTCACGAAAAAGAAGCTGAATATATTGCTCAAGCTGGTCGCAAAGCTGCGGTCACTATTGCTACCAACATGGCAGGTCGTGGTGTAGATATTACTTTGGGTGGTGTACCATTTGATAAAGCTAAACACGAAGAAGTAAAGGCTCTTGGTGGCTTGCATGTCCTAGGTACAGAAAGACACGAATCTCGTCGTATTGATAATCAGCTCAGAGGTCGAGCTGGTCGTCAGGGTGATCCTGGTTCTTCTCAATTTTATATTTCTTTGGGTGATGATTTGATGCGAATCTTTGGCTCTGATCGTATGAAAGGTATAATGGATCGTCTTGGTATTGCTGAAGATACGGCCATAGAAAATAAAATGATTTCCAAATCAATAGAAGCAGCTCAAAAGAAAGTTGAAGGACATAATTTTGATATTCGTAAACATCTCGTAGAATACGACGATATTATTAACAAACATCGTAGTGTTATTTATAAACAAAGACAAGATATTTTAGAATTATTTACTGACAACAAAATTTCAGAAGATAATACTAATCTAGTATTTGATTATATTAATCAAGAAATAGAAAATGTTGTTTCTTTTCATACTTTAGCTTCAAAAAACAACGGAGATTTTGATCCCAAAGAAATCATAGAAACTATAAAAACTATTTTCCCTCTTGAATTTGCAGAAGAAGATGAGATTAAAAAACTATTAGAATCAAACAAAAAAAATAATAACCATGAGGAGCGCACTCTAGTAATTGACTATATAATCAAAATTGCCAAAGAAAAATACGCCAAACTTGCTGAAGAAATAAATGCTAATATTGATTTACCGGAAGATAATCCTTATCAACCAATCCAAATGATCGAAAGAGGTATTATTTTACGAAGTATAGATACACTCTGGGTTGAGCATCTGACTGCTATGGACAAATTACGGACTGGCATTGGTCTACAAGGTTATGGTCAACGTGATCCTTTGGTAGAATACAAACGAGAAGCTTATATGCTTTTTAATACTTTATTAGATTCTATACGCAAGCAAATAGTTTATTCTATTTTCAAAGTTGGTGTTTCTCGCCGTATGGCAGCCGTACCTGGTGAATCAGACAAAAAATTTGCTGAACAAAAATCAGGTTATTCACCATTTTCCAAACAAGTAGAGGACAGAGCCAAATCTGGACAAGTCCTGCCATCCAAACCCAGAGATGAATCTGGCAAAAAAATCGGCCGCAATGACCCTTGCCCTTGTGGATCTGGTAAAAAATACAAACAATGTCATGGAAAATAATTAATATACAATATATTGACAATAGATAAGCTTTTTGGCATAAAAAGTTGACAGTTTTAATTTATTCTGCTTATCTTAAACTATATACAAATATATATATATTAAACACATTAATTTAAATAATAAACACACGGGCTTTAAGTTTTTTTCCCCCGTTTAACACTGAAAATAAAACTATGATGTTATATTTTCAGATAAAAAATAATACAAAACTAAGCATAATTGAGCATATTAATATTCTCTAGTTAATTTTTAGCTAGGGAATTTTTTATATATATAATTAATAAATAATTGAAATTATATGAAAAAATTAATCAAAAAAGGACTATACTTTGTATCAGTCTTTTCACTGATAGTCTGGAGCACAGGCTTTACGCCTCAAGCCCTGGCTGTCAAACCAGATGGTGATGGTGATAAAATCACTATTTGTCATGTTACACCAAGCGGTCAACAAATTACTCTAGAAGTTTCAGAAGAGGCCTTAGCTGGTCATTTTGATGCTTCAGGTAATCCATTGCACGCTGGCGACCATATGGGTGCTTGTATACCACCGCCAGAAGAAGATAACTGTGAATTGGTAGTTACCAAATCTGACGCAGGCTATGATCCTATTATGCCTGGCCAAGAACTTGTTTATCATCTTACTATAGAAAATATAGGCGAAGATGAATGTACTGGTGATGAAGGAGTATTCCTCAAAGATTTTTATGATGAAAACACTTCTTATGTCTCAGATACTCTGGGCGGAGTTGTAGATCACAATGGATATCTCAAATGGAATCTTGGTGTTGTAAACCCTGGTCAAATGATAGAACTAGATTTGACTATGCTAGTTGATGAAGATACTGAATGTGATAGCACTCTAGAAAACGAAGCTATGTGGTGGTTTAGCACTCAAGAATATGGTGATGTAGTAGAAGAAGAAACTGATGTTTATTGTCAAGAAGAGGAAGAAACTTCTACTATCTATGCTCACAAAATTGTTTGTGAAGATGAATCTGACTTACCAAATTGGAGTGGAAATGGACCAAATATCACTTCAACTACTGCAATCGACTATGTAGCCCAACATCCTAATTGTCATTTTGAAGAAGGCTGGGATTTTCAATGGGTAGTTGGTGGCAGTGGTTATGCTGGTGATTATATTGGACCTGCTCCTGATTGGAATTCTTTTGACACAACATCTGCTGGCGAAACCCCAGCTATGAAAGTAATTACTGAAGATGATCTAGAAGATTATGATATTGTAAAAATTAGAGAAAATTTACAAGAAGGTTATATTCCATTTTCTTTTGATCCAAATGGATCAAATCCACCTCCTGGAGATGACTTTAGTGCTGAAATTTGGTGTCATACTGATGTCCTAAATTATGACAACTATGACTTTATTCGTGGCTTTGAAATGGATGAAGAATATTATTGTGTAGCTTTCAATGTTTTAATAGAAGAGCAACCAGAAGAATGTCCAGATGGAGCTAATCTTATTATGAATCATAGCTTTGAAGAACCGGTCGTAACCAATAATTCTTTGTGGCAAAAAATGAGCTCTGTGCCAAATTGGGCAATTGAAAAAATGTCTGATGACTCAAGTACTACTCTTGAACTTCATAGAGGCTGGAGTGGCAATGTAGCTGCAGATGCTTTACAATACGCAGAACTTGATGGCGACCATTCAACACGCATCCACCAAGATGTAGTTACTGAAGAAGGTGCAGAATACAAACTATTTTGGTCTTTTGCACCACGCCACAATATTGGTGCTGAACAAAATCATCTAGCAGTCAAAGTAGATGGCACTCAAGTAGCTACCAATGGCCCAGCCACAGGTAGCGCACCTTTAGCTCAAGAAGATTGGACACAATCTAATTATACATTTATTGCTGATAGCACAAATACAAATATAGCTCTGGAAGATATTGGGCCAAGTGATAGTTATGGAACTTATGTTGATAATGTCCGCCTTTGTAAAATTGCTGATCCAGAAGAACCACCATATGATCCATATTGTGGTGACGGAGAAATCAATCAAGAATGGGAACAATGTGACTCTGATCTGCCTGGTTGTTCTCAACACTGTCAATATGTTATCCCAGAATGCAATGATTTAGTTGTAGCTAAAATAAACATGGAAGAAGTTATTAACTTTGATCCTGCTAGTGATATGACCGATGATATTTATCTTGGCTCTGATTCATATGTTATTCCAAATAATGTTTGGATAGCTTTATACTGGAACGGTAACCATTATTTTGATCCAGATATTTCTGGCTATGAAGATGTACCTGGTCTAGCTGTCCAAAGATCTGAAGATGGTTTGCGAGTTGTAATGTATGGTACACACCCAGGACACGACAAAGAACATGTCCATGGTAATATAGAATTTTATAATGCAACTGTCACTGGACAAGTCAGTGATGAATCAAATGATTATCCTGGCAATAATCGATTAGAAAATGGCTTTGATGGTACTGGTGTTGGCCAATATAATGCTGGTAATGATGAAGTTTGGACTGAAGATGATAATAAATCATTTTTCTGGTTAACAACTACTACAGCTGATGACGGATATTATACAGAATGGGAAATTGTCGAAGATTGCGAAAATAATATTTGTGGTATGAAATTTTACGATGCTGATCAAAATGGAGAATATGATAATGATGATTATAATATTGCTGGCTGGGGAATCACTATGGCTGAAAAATTAATGTGTGAAGAGGGTGATCAATGGGCTGACACTGTTGTTGACTTTGAACAAGGTCTCCGTAATAACGGAACACCTGTCTTACCAGAACGTAGTGATCCAAACAATGCTCTAGGTGAGGCTCAAGACAATGATACTATCAATTTTGTATCTCTAGGTTTTGGCGGTACTTTGATCCTAGGCTTTGATAATCTAATAGAAAACGGAGACGGAAACGACGTCGAAGTTATTGAAACTACTTATGGTAGTCCTAGCTGTGATGCTTATCCAGAATATGTTCAGGTATATGCTTCACAAGATGGCAATACTTGGGAAGATATTGGCACTTCTTGCCTAGATGGTACTTTTGATCTTGGTTCACTTGCTTGGGCTAAATATATCAAATTAGTAGACATTACTAACCCTGATGACTTTGAAGGTAGGGTTGCAGATGGCTATGATGTTGATGGTGTCCGAGCTATTCATTGTTATAATCTAGCTGAAGAAACTTATGAAACTGAAACTGGCGAAGATGGTTATTGTTTTGAAGATGTACCTAATGGTTATTATCATGTTTGTGAAGAAATAAGAGATGATTGGATAAATACAACACCAATCTGCCAACAAGTCCTCCTAGAAGGCGGCCAAGACCCAGAAGTCAACTTTGGTAACTATCAAGAAATTATTGAAGAACCATATTGTGGTGATGGTATTATAAATCAAGAATGGGAACAATGCGATGACGGCAATAATGAAGACGGTGATGGTTGTTCTGCTCAATGCCAAATTGAAGAAGAACCACCACTCGAAGGTACTTTGACTATTTGTAAACAAGAAGATTTAAACGGTGATGGAATACTAGATAATGGTGAACCAGTTGTACCTGGTTGGATGTTCTATATCGGTGATAATGAATATCTAGCTGAAAATGGCTGTGTATTTATTGACTTGCCTTATGACACATACAATGTTACTGAAGAAATGCAAGCCAATTGGAACCAAACAGGCGGTGAAGGTAATGGTATCTTGGAAAGTGATGGCTCTATGACCGTGACTATCGATGGTGAAATGCAAAATCCAATTATTTATTTCTTAAACCAATATACAGAACCTCCAGAACCATTTTGTGGTGACGGATACGTAAATCAATCAAGTGAACAATGTGATGACGGCAATAATGAAGACGGTGATGGTTGTTCGGCGACTTGTACCACTGAAGGTGGTGGAGGTGGTGGAGGATTTTTCTATGGTAGTGGCAATCAAACTCCATCACCATATTGTGGCGATAATATGATAAACCAAGACCTAGAACAATGTGATGATGGTAATATCAGTAATGGTGATGGTTGTTCTAGCCTTTGTTTAATAGAAGAAGTTTTGGGTGTCAAGATTGAACCAACCCCAGAAGTCCTTGGTTTTAAAGAATTACCAGCTACTGGTGGGCCAGAAATGCCAAATTATAATTATTTGTGGATGATAGCCTGCTTAATGATTTGGTCTGGCGTATATTTAAAAATAAAGTTTTATAGCAAGACTTAAAATCTTTGTTACAAAATAAAAACTACTTGGGCTCCGTAGATTTACGGAGCCCTATAGTATAAAATTAATTTATGTCTTATAAAAATGCCAAAATAACAAGTTATCTACTAATAGTCTTGGGACTAGTGGCTTTATTTTTTATTTGGCAAACTCAAACAACTAGCCATCAAGATGTATTATCTACTACTACCGGTCTTAATATTGATTATGAAACTTCACAAAAAAATCCAGACAACATGCCAAGTGATTTGTCTCAAGACAAAGAAAATCAAGAAGAACAAATAGTAAAGGAACAAACAGAAGAAGAAAATCAAGTTGAAAATATTAACCAAGATCAATATCGTGTTGTTATTTCATCTATCGGTGTTGATATGGCTATAGTTTTTGGTGATAATGAAAAAAATGCTTTACTACAAGGTGCTTGGCACATCCCTGGCTCTGGTACTCCAGATAATCCGGATGGCTACAAAAATATGGTACTTAGTGGTCATCGCTATCTTTATACTTCTGGACCAAATACTTTTTTCAATCTAGATAAAGTCCAAACAGGGGACATTATCCAAGTATTTTGGCAAGATCAAGAATATAAATATCAAGTAAACAATATCCGAATTGTCGAGCCTGATGAAATTAGTATTTTACAAGACACTGGCCAAGAAAAATTGACTTTATTTACCTGTCACCCTGTCTATACTACTGATCAGCGACTAGTAATAGAAGCACTCCCTATATAATAGACCTTGAAAAATAGACAATTTTCTGCTAGATTATAGCTACTTATGCTTTATCAAAAAATTATCAGACCAATACTTTTTTGCTTTGATCCAGAAAAAGTCCATAATTTTACTCTCAAGCTTTTGTCTATTTTAGACAAAAGCCAATTTTTAAATAATTTAGTATTTAGAACTAAAAATTTTACTTCACCCAGAATCAAACAAAAAATTTGGGGATTGTATTTTAGGACTCCAATTGGTCTGACAGCTGGTATGGATAAAAATGCTACAGCAGCTACTGCCTGGAGTGCTTTTGATTTTGCTTGGGCCCAGCTTGGTTCTGTGACACATCAAGCTCAACCAGGTAATCCCAAACCTAGACTTTGGCGTCTTCCTAAAGACAAGGGCATAGTAGTTTACTATGGCATCCCCAATATTGGCGCTCAAGCTGTAGCTAATAAATTATCTAAAACAAAAAATTATAGAGGTTTGTTATCTATTAGTATTGCCAAAACCAGCAAAATAGCCATGCAAGCTGCAGCTGCAGATTATGCAGAATCTTTCAAAATTTTAGAATCTCATGGAGATATTATTACTTTGAATCTAAGTTGTCCCAATATAGAAGATTTTGCTGGCTTACAAAAACGAGCCACTCTTGAGCCAATTTTACAAAAAATTACTGAACTTAATAAAAATAATAAACCTATCTGGCTCAAAATAAGCTATGACCTGAATAAACAGCAATTAGACGATATAATTTCTCTGAGCAAGCAATATAATATAGCTGCTATTGTAGCTGTAAATTTGGCTAAAGAAAAATCTCATCTTAATTTAAAATCAGCAAATAAAAATAAACCAGGCGGAGTATCTGGCCAAGTAATTACTCAACATGCCAATAAAGTTATTAGTTATTTATATAAAAACTCTGAAGATAAATTTAAAATAATTGGAGTAGGTGGTATATTTTCAGGTACTGATGCTTATGACAAAATCAAAGCAGGAGCTCATCTTTTACAAATTGCTACTGGTTTTATTTATAACGGCCCATGTAGTATCAAAAAAATAAACAAAGATCTAGACAAATTATTACAAAAAAATAATTTTAGTCATATATCACAAGCTGTAGGTATTGAAGCAAATAAATATAATTTATAATGACCAATACTCATAAAAATTATTATTTTTATAGATTTTTAGAAATTGTTCCAGGACTGGCTGTCTGGTTGACTTTTGCTATAGTTATTTTTATTTCTATTTGGCAACCACTAACAGGCATTTATATTATTATTGCTTTTGATATTTATTGGATTTTGAGAATTTTATATTTATTAATTTTTTTATTAATATCTTGGTCGCAATATAGACAAGCTGCTAAAACTGATTGGTGGCAATATCTAAAAGATAAACATCAGACCTGGTCTGGATACTATCATCTTATATTTTTACCAACTGCTGGTGAATCTTATGAAATAGTTGATATTACTTTTGATAATTTTAGAAAAAGTAATTATGACCTAAGTAAATTAGTTATTATTTTAGCTGGTGAAGAAAAATTCAAAGATGAATTCCTATCAATTTCTAACAAAATAAAAGAAAAATATAGTAAATATTTTAAAGACATTTTAATTACTGTCCACCCTAGTGGACTGCCAGATGAAATTCCTGGTAAAGGTTCTAATCTATACCACGCTGGACATGAGACAAAAAAATATGTTGACAATTGGGGAATTGATTACAAAAAACTAATAGTTTCAGCTTTTGATATAGATACTATTACTCACCCCGATTATTTTGCTTATCTTACCCACAAATTTATATCCCACCCAAATCCATACAGAGCTAGTTTTCAGCCTATGGCTTTTTATCATAACAATGTCTGGGAATCAGATATGATCACTCGAGTGGTAGCCAACTCTACAACTTTTTGGTTGTTGACTGATTTAGCTCGCCCTGACAGACTTTTTACTTTTTCTTCACATAGTATGAGTTGGCAGGCTATAGTTGATGTTGGTTTTTGGCAAAATAATATTGTAACAGAGGATTCTCGTATTTTTTTACAATGCTTGATTCATTATAATGGTGATTATCAAGTAGCTCCGATGCATATTCCAGTTTCAATGAATACTGTTTATGTTGGTAACTTATGGCGTAGCTTAAAAAATCAATACAAACAAATGCGCCGTTGGGCTTGGGGAGTAGAGCACTTTCCTTATATGGTCTGGCGTTTCAAAAAAAATAAACAAATTCCTTTTAAAAAGAAAATAGTTTATATTTGGAATCAAACAGAAGGTGTTTATTCTTGGGCTACAGCACCAATTATTATTCTAATCATGGGACAATTACCATTGTGGATGGCAGAAAAAAATACAGCTACCACAGTCTTAACCCAAAATGCTCCACTCTTACTAGAAAATTTGATGCGCTTTGGTATGATTGGTCTATTTATTGTAGCCTTGATGAGTGTAATTATACTACCACCTATACCCAAAAAAATGAAAACAAAATTTTGGAGCAAAATTGTCCGCTATCTACTAATGTTTTTGCAATGGATTATTTTCCCTATTACTATGATTATTTTTGGTTCTATCCCAGCAGTTGACGCTCAAACTCGCTTGATGCTCGGTAAATACATGGGATTTTTGGTCACAGAAAAAAAGAAAGTTTAAATAAATAATAACAAATATATGCGAAAAATTTTAATTGCTTTAATAGCTTTTGTAGCTATTTTTCTTTATGCTGAAAATTCTAAAGCACTTATTATTATTGAAGGTAAATCTACTGCTCAGACATATGCTGGCAGCATAATTACCTCAGCTGATGATTTAGATCAAAATTATTGGTACGTTGATCCAGATACCAACAAACGTTTTTTACTAAAAGACGGTAAAGCTGTTTCATATTTATTGAAAAATTTTGGTCAAGGTATTGATAACAAAAACTTAGCCAGTATTTTAAGTGAAGATAATATTAATAACATAGACTATAAGCTCACTTTTGAGATGCGTGGAAAATTCCTCTTACAGGTAGAAGAAAATGGTGAAGCTTGGTATATAAATCCATTGGATAACAACCGTTATTTTATAGCCAATGGCAAAGCAGGTTTGAAAACTTTGAAAAAATTAGCTTTAGAAATACGCGCTGACAAATTAAGTACTATTGCTATTACTAGTCAGCCTAATTTTAGATTAAATAAATCAGACGAAAATTTAGATTTTTCTACTTATTGGCAAACTTGGGATATACTTAAAGACAATTATTTCCAATCTGACAAAGTAGATATTACTAATATGTATTACAGCTCCTTAAAAGGTATGGCCGATGCTTTTGATGATCCTTATACCCAATTTTTTAGCCCACAAAAAACTAATGAATTTTATAATGAACTTGAAGGTTCAGTAGAGGGTATTGGTGCCATGGTAGAAACAAAAAACAAACAACTAATAATTTCTGCGCCATTACCAAAAAGTCCAGCTGAAGCAGCTGGTCTCAAACCAGGCGACGAAGTTTGGACAGTAGATGGAATAAGTATCACTGGCTTTAGTTTGCAAGACAGTATTAGTTTAATTAAAGGCCCACGAGGTAGCAAAGTTGTTTTGGAAATTTATCGACCTAGTAGCCAAAAAAAATTTACCGTGAGCATTATCAGAGACAAAATTACTGTACCTATGGTCAATGGTAAAAAATTAAACAATAATATTGCTTATTTTAAAATCAATACTTTTTCTGTTAATTTAAGAAATGAGTTTGATAAAATTAGACAAGAAATTATTGATGATACAACTCAAGGAATTATTATTGATCTGAGAAATAATCCTGGAGGTTATACTTTTGCGGCTTATGATCTGGCAGATTATTGGGTACCAAGAAATGTAATGTTAGTCCAAGAAAAATATCCTTATAAAACAATTGAACATAAATCAAAATTAGGTATAGTACTTGATCTACCAACTATTATATTAGTAAATAATAATACTGCTTCAGCTGCAGAAATATTTACTACTGCTTTATCTGAAAATGGAGCAGCTCAAGTAGTTGGTGCAACTACTCAAGGTAAAGGTACTGGACAATCTTTAGTATCTTTTGCAGATAACTCATCTTTGAAATATACTATTTTGGAATGGCTAACACCAACTGGCTTATCTGTAGAACAAATTGGCTTTGAACCAGACTATATTATTGAAAATAGTGAAACAACTGATCTGCAATTACAAAAAGCTCAAAATTTATTAAAATAAAAAACCGGGCCTAGGCCCGGTTTTTTGATATTATAATTTATTTTTATAACCTCGTATAAATTCATCAGCTGTCATGACTTTTTTACCAGCCGGTTGAATTTTTAATATTTCTAGAGATTTATTATTAGTACCTATAAATAATTTATTATTATTTATTAAAATTTTACCAGGCTCTAAATCTTGATCTGAAATTTTAGTTTGAATAATTTTTAGATCTAAATTATTTAATTTAACAAAACTACCTGGCCATTCTATATAGGCTCGTACTTGATTGTGCAATTCTTGAGCGGTTTTTTGCCAGCTTATTTGACCATCTGCTTTGGCAATCATCTGACAAAAAGTAGCTTTTGTATCATCTTGAAATTTGGCATTGAGCTGACACTCTAGATAAGAGACAATATTATTTTTGAGTAAATCTGCTCCTAGTTTAGCCAAACGCTCAGATAGGTCAAAATAGTCCTCATTTGGCCCTATTTTGACCTGAATTTGGCCTAAAATTGGCCCATGGTCCATCTTTTTATCCAATTGCATCAAAGATACTCCAGTAGAGTCAAAACCCCTTAAAATGGCAGTTTGAATAGGGGATGGCCCACGCAAAATTGGGAGCATAGAGGGATGAATATTTATAGCTGGCATCTTAGATAAATCCAAAATTTCTTGAGGAATTATCTTACCATAAGCTACTACCACAAAATTGGCTGGCAAATATTTTTCTAAATCATCAATAAAAGCCTCATCTAATTTAAGAGGCTCTAAAATATCTATATTATTATTTTTAGCAAATTCTTTGACAGGGCTAGCTAATATTTTTTTTCCACGGCCAGCTGGTTTATCTGCTTGAGTAACTACAGCAGCTACTAAATCTAAATCATGCAAAACTTTGAGACTTGGCAATGCAAAAAGGGGAGTGCCCCAAAAGATAATTTTTTTATTTATTGTTTGCATTATTTTTTAAACTATCTAAAATTTCTTGGCCTTTAGTTATTTTATCAGCTCTATCAATAAACAGCACGCCGTTGAGATGATCTATCTCATGTTGGACAATTATAGCATCTAGACCTTTAGCTTTAGCCTTATGAGTCTTGCCATCAAGATCTTGATATTTGAATCTAATCTTTTTGGGACGAGTCACATTACCAAATATATCAGGTAAAGATAAGCAACCTTCTTCAGTAGTAGTAGTGTTTTTAGAAATATAAGTAATCACTGGATTTATATAAGCTTGCCAAGATTTGCCGTCTTGATCACCAATTATAATAATATTTTTGGACAAAGATACTTGTGGCCCAGCCAGACCAATACCATCATCTTCATACATGATCTTGGCCATATCTTCAGCCAATTTTTTCAAAGCATCATCAAATTCGCTAATTGGCTTAGCGTTTTGACGTAAAATTTCGGCTGGATATTTAGTTATTTTTAACATAGCTTATATTATAAAATATTTATGATTTTTTGTCAATCTCTGCTATAATTACAATATGCAACAAATAGCCGATATATTTCAAGAAAAAAAAGAAGACAAAAAGCCTGTGAAAAAGCCCCCTGCTTATCAGTGGCAGGATTTGGCTTTACGTATTATCGATGAACTGGGTATACCAGGGTTCAAGCGCAATTCTATTTTTAAAATCTGCAAAGACAACGACAAAAATTTTGTAGAAAAATGTTTAGATGATACCAAAGAATTAGCCGAGGGTGGAGAAAAGTGGAAATACTTTTTTAAATTAATTAGTGATAAATAAAAAAATTACCCCCTAGACGTATACCAACGACTTAGGGGGTTATATGGTTAAAGGTTATGGATTTCACCGTAACCTCACCTTGCCCTTGGCTTTAAAGCCACCACTAACTTTGAGATTGAACTCAATCTCACGAACCTGTGGATTGACGAGCAAGGCCTGACTAGCTACACCAGCCATCTGCAGAGCAGTAATGCGAGCAAACTCACCCTGCTGAGCAGTTTTCAAAACCTTAAGAGCTATACGCGGATTATGACTAGCTAAGACTGCTTCTGGTTCCGGAGATGATATCACAGTTGGCGTATTATTCCAACCATACGAATCCAGAATAGACCGACGAGCTGGCAAAATGTCCGGTGTCACAACCGGTAACTGATTACTGTTCACAGTCTCCTCCTTCTGTTTGACTGATGAAGTGGATTTCTTGTTCGATTTTATAAAATCGCCAAAAATTATCCAAAGAATAGCGCTGACAACCAAAAACCAAAAAACTACTACTGGTCCCTCCATATTGCGCTCCTTTTTGAAACTAGGATAAAGTTAAGGTACTTTTTATAATATAGTTATAATGTATTATATATATTTTGTCAATCTAACAAAAAACACCCCACCAAAAAGTGAGATAGTTTAAAATATAATATATTATTTTAAATCAAAATTCTCTACTAAATAACCAATACCAAAAGGGGATTCGTAGCTGAGTTGCTGTGGTTCAAAATTTATATTTTTGATAGCTCCCAATAAAATCAACAGCGAACGATAGCCGCATTCTCCAGCCGCTTCTACAAACTCGGGTTTTAGATCAATAATTTTATTGATCTCTTTTTTATCCAAATATTTTTTGATCTGATCATCAAAGTCTTGGCCTTGAGGAGAAAACCCAGCCGGAGAATCTTGTGATAATCTATGAGACAGATCACCAGAAGCAACTATAGCTACACGCTTGTCATATTTATGAATTTCTTCTTTAAGTAACTCACCAAATTTGATATAATCTTCAGTCTTCATACCATCATAGCTAATCTGAACAATTTTTATATTTTGTAAATGTTGAGTCAAAAAATACAAAGGCACTCCCACTCCATAATCAAGTTTATCAGAGGCTGTCAAAAAAATCGGCAAAGAAGTCTCAGCTGCTTCTTTTATTTTATAACCCAAAGCTGTGTCATTGCTAAAATCAAGTTTGGTCACTAGATCACCAAAATCTTTAAAGTCAGCACTAAAATTGGGCTGTTGATTGATAACAAAAGCATCCTCATGTCCATTTGCATGAGGAGAAATAACCACAATCACATCAGGTTTGGCTGTATAAAGATCATCCTCCAAAGCCTGATAAGCTTTGCTAGTTTGTTCTAAATCTGTTAGTTTGTCTTGACCAACTTCAGGAATCAGCAGAGGAGAGTGTGGTACAAAACAAGAGAAAACTATCATAAATTATTTAGAGACTTAATTCTTGACCCAAAGCATGAAAATTCATGACTTTGTTTGGCATAGTTATGATATTGGTCCAGCTATAACCCATAGCTGTAAAGACTGCTTCATCAGGGATCAAGCGGCGTAAACCATCAGAAATAACATAAACTCGAGAATCAGTGGCTTTTTTAATCAAAGTACCATCAAGTAATTTGACAGGAGCAACCTGGTCTAGATTTTCTAGAGTAAAAGGAGTTACTTCTTTTACTACAAAATCTGGAAAATTGGACTCTACTATAGATAAATCAATAAGTGGGGCTTTGGTACCATCTTTGATATAGAAATATTTTTCTGACGCACTATCTTGCCAAACTTCAGCAAAAGGACTAGAGCTGTCTTCATCAAGATCGGCTCCATCTGAAAAACTAGCCAATTCACTAGCAGTAGCTGATTCTACTTCAGCAACATTGAATCCTAATTGACGAAAAGCTTCATCAGAAACTATTAGACGTTTTTGTAAACCGTCTATTAAATAACGATCACCAGTTGCATTTTCTAGGACAGAATAATTGGTAAAAGCAATTTCATTACCATCTTCATATTTGGTGAGTTCAGTAGCATCTACTGCCAAGACTTTTTGTGGATCATAACGAGAGATCAGAGCACTCATAGAAGCAAATTGTCTTTTGACTCCATCAGAAATCAAGAAAATGTCTTCACCGTCAATAGCTTTTACTAGAGCACCACTAGGAAAAATACCAGTCAGACTAGCAATAGGTACGCTACCACTAAAACCATATTTATCCCATAGAGTAGCGAATAAAGTATTACCATGGATATGAGGAGTATAGAGATACATAGCAGCTGTAATAGCATTGGCTGGGGTGACTAAAGTACCTTGAGAAGTACAAGGAGTAAAAGGATTGGGATCATCAGCACAAGCTGGCACACCTGGTCGCCAATTATACTGATTGATATTGTCTATATACCAACGAAATTGTTGAGCAGTAGCCCGAACTTGTTTACCAAAACCTTTGGTACGAAAATTACAACCACCAGAGTCTGGACAATCATAACCCATGGCATAGGCCAGTTGATTTTCTACTGGATCAGCGTCTTCTACTAAGCCCATTTCTTTTTGCAACATAGTTAGCAAAAATTGAGGATTAATTTTTGATTCATAAGCTGCATTATAAATAATCTCAGTAGCTGAACGTTGTTTGATATAATCTTCCTCAGCTTCTGGGTCATTGGCTAGTTCAACTGGACCAGGATTGTCACCAGTATACCAATAATTAGCTAAATAACTGTTATTGCTACGCAAAAAATCTTTGATCTCAACTTGAGTCATTGATTCATAATAAGAAACATCTTCATCAGATATAATATTATTATAATCAGCTGCTAGACTAGTACTAGGTAAAGCTATAATAAATAATAAAAATATAATAAAAATTTTGTTCATTTATTTTTGTTAATTATTAATTTTTAGTATCCATATTATAACAAAAAATGAAAAAAATCGCCAATTGATTTTTAGTTGTTTTTCAGATAGAATAAAGCCATGGATCAAGCTAGATTGTTTATAAGTTTGCCCTTGGAAGGCGCCTTAACTAGAGATATCCACAAAGGATTCGAATCTCTAGATTTGCCGTGGGAAAAATTAAAAATAGTAGAACCAGACAATATGCACCTGACTCTCAAATTTTTGGGACCAACGCCTATTGAAAAAATTCCAGATATTATTAATGCTTTACAAAAAATTAAATTATCTGAAGATAATATAGAACTTATCACTGATAAGACTCAAATTTTTAATGAAAAAAGGCCACAAGTTTTGAGTATTGGCCTACAAACCAATGAAACACTACAAGAATTATATAATAAAATAGACCAAAGCTTATTTGACGCTGGTCTAGCTCACAAAGAGGTTCGTCGTTTCAAGCCACATCTGACTATAGCCCGTGTCAAACAAAGTGCTACTATGGATGAATTTACTGACTGGCAAAATTTTAAAACAAACAAAATATTTAGTATAAATTCTTTCGTTTTAATAGAAAGTGTTCTAAGCAAAAAAGGTCCCCATTATACTACTTTACAAAGTTTTGACTTATGAAAGAATACAGAATCTTAAATGTCAAAGTTCAAACTCTTCCCCGCCATATAGTAAAACAACTATTGCGGACTTTTTTACAGTCAGATAACCAACATCAAGTAGTAACAGTCAATCCTGAATTTGTAGTTGGTGCTCAAAAAGATAAAAAATTTCTCAATGTCATCAATGAAGCTAGTCTAGCTACTATAGATGGTGCTGGTATTATCAAAGCCTTACAAACAATGGGTCACAAAGTCACTTTAGATGACCGCATGACCGGCGTTTCATTGAGTAAAATACTCATAAAATTTAGTGTAGCCAATAATCACAAAATACTTTTTTTATTAAACGAATATGGTTTGACTAATCCTGACAACTTCTTTATTGGTATCAAAGAAAAATATCCTCAATTAGACTTTCAAGTAGCTACTGAAAGTACAGCTCAAGAAAAATGTGATATTTTTAAACCAGATATTTTGTTGGTAGGCTTTGGTGCACCTTATCAGGATATGTGGATTTATGAAAATATAAATAAACTACCTAGTGTCAAAATAGCAGTCGGAGTAGGCGGGACTTTTGATTTTTTATCTGGTACAATTAAAAGAGCCCCAAAAATAATACGTAGTTTGGGAATGGAATGGTTTTGGCGTTTACTTTGTAGACCAAAGCCACATAGGATCATTAGAATTTATAAAGCTGTAGTTATTTTCCCTTTTTTAATATTTAAAAATAGATATGTCAAAAATAAAAACTAGATTTGCTCCCAGTCCAACAGGATATTTGCATATTGGCGGTTTACGGACAGCCTTGTTTAACTATTTATTTGCCAAACAAAACAAAGGTGAATTTGTTTTACGAATAGAGGACACAGACCAAGCCCGTCTGGTAGCTGGCGCTGAAAAAAAACTTATCAAAACTCTAGTTGATTTAAATCTTGAACATGATAACAAAATTATCAAGCAATCAGATAGACTAAAAACTTATCAGGCAATTGCTGAAGAATTAGTCAATAAAAAAATAGCTTATAAGTGCTACTGTTCTTCTGAAAGACTCAAAGAATTACGAGAAAAACAACAAGCCAATAAACAAGTACCAAAATATGACAATCATTGCCGTGATTTGGAAGCAGAACCAGATAATAAAAACAAATTTGTAATTAGATTCAAAATTCCTGCCAATCAAATTATCGAAGTAGAGGATAGTGTTCATGGTAAAATTTCTGTAAAGTCTGAAGACTTGGATGATTTTGTAATTCTTAAATCTGATGGCTGGCCAACTTATCATCTAGCCAATGTTATAGATGATTATGCCATGAAAATCTCTCATGTGATCAGAGGTGAAGAATGGCTACCATCTCTACCTAAACATAAACTATTATACGATGCTTTAGATTATAAATTGCCTGTATTTATACATCTTCCACTATTATTAAATCCAGATAAATCAAAATTATCCAAACGCCAAGGTGATGTAGCAGTTGAAGACTTTTTGGCTAAAGGCTATTTACCTCAAGCTTTACTCAATTATGTAGCTCTTCTGGGCTGGAATCCTGGCAATGACCAAGAGTTGTTTTCTTTAGAAGAATTAATGAAAGCATTTAACACTAAACAAATAAATAAAGCTGGCGCGGTTTTTGATTTACAAAAACTAAATTGGTTTAATGCTGAATATATCCGACAAATTTTAAAGAGTAGAGGAGACGATTATAATAATCTAATAAAACTTACTAGCAATTTTGTAGATAATAAACCAGAAGAAATATTAAAACTTTTTGGCTCTAGAATAAATAATTTAGCTGAGCTCAAAGAGCTGTCTGCTTTTTTGTGGCAATTACCAGAATATCCTGGTAAATTATTGATTTTCAAAAAAAGTGATGAGAAAAAAACTAAACTAGGTCTAAATTCTTCTTATCAAATTCTGGAAACAACAGATGATTGGACACAAGATAATCTAAATATAGTCATAACTGAAGTAGTTGAAAAAAATAAACTCAACCCTGGCGATGTTTTTTGGCCATTACGTATGGCTTTATCTGGTCTAGAAAAATCTCCCTCTCCAGTAGAAATACTTGAGTTTTTAGGAAAAGAAGAAAGCTTAAAAAGAATAAAACAAGCCATTGATAAGCTATAATATTAGCTGTCTGCATTGCCGAAGCTTCTTGCCGTCGCGTAGCCGCTATGGCGAAGCACGGTAGCGTAGGTATGTGGATAAGTTATAACTTGCTATAATTTATATTTTATGGTATAATAATATATGCTAAAAATACTCTTATACATGTTAGTTAAAACAAAAACAAATAAATTTATAAACATCTTCTTAATTAGCACTTTTATTAGTGCTGTTTTTTATACTCTCCCCACTCAAGCTACTGAATATACTATAGATGATCTAAATAGTGTTGAAACCTGGCAAATCAACCAAGATATCAATGAAAAGAGGTCAGAGATCCAAGAACTTACTCGCCAAATTGATGTTTATAAAAAAAATATTAGTGCTAAACAACGAGAGTTGACTAGTCTTTCCAATCAAGTCAGTACTTTGAATGAAAGTATTGGTAAGATCAATCTGGAAGTAGACAAAGTAGGATTAGAAATGGAAACTCTAGATCTTAAAATAGAAAACACAGAACTCAAAATCCAAGCCAAAGAAAGAGAAATTGAAGATCAAAAAGAAATTGTTGCAGAAATTATCCGTACTCTACATCGTAAACAACAAGATAGTAATATGGTAGAAATCCTATTGCTCAATGATAATTTTTCTGACTTTTTAGCTGAGATAGATCATCTAGAAAACATGCAAGATAGTCTAGTCAAAGAAGTCGAAGATCTAAATGAAATAAAATTGGCCCTGAACAATGACAAAGATAATTTAAAAACAGAAATAAGCGAGCTTGATATTTTAGAAAGTGTCCTAGAGGGTAAAAAAGGTACACTAGATTCACAAAAATCTGCCAAATACAATCTAATGTCTATTACTGAAGGTCAAGAAGCAAATTTTCAAGCTTTACTCCAGCAAACAAAAGAAGAACAAGAACAAATCAACAACGACATAGTTTATTTAGAAAAAATTGCTAGAGAAAAACTTAATCGAGAATTACAACAAGTTGGTTTGGAAAGTAATGGTTTGATGTGGCCAGTATCAGCTCGAACTATTACTGCTTATTTCCATGATCCAGATTATCCATACAGATGGATATTTGAACATCCAGCTATAGATATTGCTGTACCACAAGGCACACCTCTCAGGGCTGCAGAATCTGGTTATGTGGCTAAAATAAAAGATGGAGGACAAACTGGTTATAGTTATATTATGGTTGTTCATGCCAATAATTTATCTACTGTTTATGGTCATGTTAATCAATTTTCAGTATCTACTGACCAATTTGTTTCTAAGGGTCAAATAATTGCTTATAGTGGTGGTATGCCTGGTACTAGAGGAGCTGGCCCATTATCATCTGGACCTCATTTACACTTTGAAACACGTGTTAATGGTGTACCAGTTAATCCTTTAAACTATTTGCCATAAAATCTACTAAACAACCTCGAAGGTTTAAAAACCTTCGAGGTTGTTTTATATCCTTGACAAAATATATAAAATATGCTATACTTAATATCATTGATAACAGGGAGAAACTGCACCACAACCTTAGGAGAACACAACATGTTTCGCAGAATCTTTTTCTTATCTTGGCTCGGTTTTTTCATAGTCATGGCTCTGGCAGCCCATTTCACTGCTGTCTAAGCCCTTTTTCCTGGGAGTTGACAAGACTCCCTTTTTTATTTAAACTACTTTAGTTCACTGTTCCTTGCACAAGGAGATAATCACATGTATCTCTTAGGAGAACTGCTCAGGTGGCTAATAAAACCAAGAGCAACGGTCATCCTGATAGCTCTAGCTATAGTAGCTATGATCTTAATTACATTCAAATAAACGGAGAAACATTTTGGAGCAACACAACAAAGTCAAATGCATTGACATCAAAGTATCCAAAAAAATTATGGTTCCAGCCATAGCTTTTATCCTAGCAGCTTCGCTGATCCTGATCAGATCAGCTTATGTGCTCTGGATCTACAACCCTGCCAACTAGCGGGGTTTTTATTTTATGATTTAAGTGGATGATATTTAGTATGACTTTTTTCTGCATATCTATCAGAAGCATGTACATAACGAGTGGTAGTATCCAAAGACTCGTGACCAAGTAAAATCTGGATAGCAGCTGGATTAGCACCTGACTCTGCCAAATAAGTAGCAAAACTATGTCTAATAGAGTGAGCTGAAATTGGAATATTTATAGACAACAACTCACGATAGCGTTTTATTTTGTATTGCAAATAATTAGTTGATATTTTTTTGTTTTTATTAGCATTGTTGCGACCACGATAAGGAATAAACAAAAAAGGTGAATCATCATGTCTAGTCTTAAGATAAGCAGAAATATGTTTGATAGCGCGAGGAGTCAAATAAACAAAACGTTGTTTTTTACCTTTACCCATCACATAAATCCGACCAGATTGATCAAGTTGCTGACGCTTGAGAGATAATAATTCAGAAATACGCATACCAGTAGCAAATAAAGTTTCTAACATAGCTCGATTACGTAAAGCTATATTTGAATCTTTTTCAAATTTATTTGGTGCTTCTATAAGTTTGATAAGTTCAGTCATCTCTGGTACCTGACCATACTTCTTTTCTGTTTTAAGCATCTTGACTGCATCAGCTGTAATAGGTGGATGTTGATCCATATCAACCAAAAATTTGAGATAAGACCTCAAAGCCGACAAAATTCTATTGATACTATAACTTGATAATTTTCTTTGACCAGCTTCATGTAGGGCTGTCCGTCTGGAAGTAGAGGAGAGGTAAGCCTTAAACTTTATAATTGATCGCTTAGTAAGTTTATTAAAAGCTGTCTTAATATCTTCGTTCAAAAAATTGGCAAAAGTATTTAAGTCCCGTTCATAATTGTAAACAGTCTCTGGGGAGTAGTTATTAGACTGAATATTCTCCAAGAACTCGTCCAAGAGGGGAAGATGATGCTTTTGTTTGCTTTGCTTTGTTTTAGCCATGTTTTAAGTATATATAATAAAATATACTATGTCAAACTGAGTGTAAGAGATATTATACTCAATTAGTGTAATAAAAAATAATAAGCAATAATAGCTTATTATTTAAAAAAGACCTTATCACCAAAGCGTATATCAATATAGTCTATATCTACTCCAGTTATATTGCCGGCAAATAATATTTTATTTAAGTTATCTAATTGTTCTGTAATATCTTCACTAGCATCTAGTTTTACATAATAACCAACTTCAGTATACAATTCTAATAAATTCCAGTCATCGTCTATATCAATTCTAACAAGTTTGGCTTTGGAGCCAACTAGTTCAAACCACTTCAGATATATTTGATGAATAATATTTATCTCTTCGGGACTAAATTTTATATCATTATTAGATGTAGATGTTCTTAGGTCCCGTAAAATAAGGTATTTATTATCCAAAGCTCTTATTTGGCGATTTAAGGCCCCATTGCTATCCAAAAGGTATAAAGTATCATCTTTTTGCCAAATAAAATGAGAAACTTTTTCATGAACAGTAACATCAATAGTATTTGGAAATTTTTTTGTAATAACAACATCATCCAGATTATATTCAAGTATCAGTATGTCTTTCATGGACTGACTATCAAATAAAAAGTAATTATTGTTTTTGAATATCAACCAACGACTGACTGTAAGCTCAGGTTCAATAGATTCTTTGATCTCTTGAATAGTTGTATCTTGATTGTTATGAATATTTATATTATCTATACGTAAAAACGGCAATTGCCATATACTTTGCAACAAAAAAATAAAAACTATCAACCAAATAATACGAATAATTTTTTTGTTTGATTTTTTTTTCTGTGCCTGATAATAGCCACGGTACACCCTACGGGGTTTTTGTGGTAAGTGACGTTGCCAGGTAGTTTTTGTCTTAATTCTTGACATTACTCTACTCTCTGATTTCTTTAGTTTATATATGTGTCGTTAAATATTTAATATTAAACAATCACACGGGGTAAATTATAATTTATTTTTGTAATTATTTCATAATTTATAGTCTGAGATAAACTAGCTAAGTCTTCAGCAGTAATTTTTTGATCTCCTTGCTTACCCAAGAGTGTAGCTACTTCCCCTACTTTGATATTTGTATCTTGAGGCAATTCTATCATCATTAGGTTCATACAAATATTACCTTTGATATTATATTTTTTATTTTTGATAATAACTTGAGATTTATTAGATAAACTACGCGAGTAACCTTCATAATATCCAACAGGTAAGATGGCAATTTTACAATCCTGCTCGCATTTATATGTTCTATTATAGCCGATAGTCTGACCAGCTTTAATATCTTTGATTTGAATAATTTTTGTCTGCCAAGATAATACTGGCCTAAGATCAATACTATTTCTATCTTTGGTTTCTTGACTTGGCCATAAACCATACAATGATATACCTAATCTGACTATATCACTCTGGGCTTGTGGTAAAGAAATAGCAGCTGCTGAACATACAGAATGGCTTTTAATATCAGAATATTGATTAGTAATATTTTTAAAAATTTTAAATTGCTGCTTAGTAAAATCTAGATCAGCACTTTCTGATTCAGCATAATGAGTATAAATGCTATTTATTTTTAGATTTTTTTTGTTTTGAATATATTTGATAGCTTCTTCACTCTCCTCTACTGTAAAACCAAGTCGCGAAGTACCAGTATCTATTTTTATATTTACTAAAAAGTTTTTATTCAAACTATCCAAATAATCTGCACACTCTAGACTACAAAGTGGCAAAGATATATTTTTTTCAGCTGCTATTTTTAGACTCTCCCCTGCTCTAGTAAAATAACTCAATACCATGATAGGCTTGCTAGTATAATCTGATAATTCTAAAGCCTCATCTAAATTTACTACCATAAACCCAGTAGTATTTTTGTCTTTGTTTAAAATTTCAACAACTTCTTTGACCCCATGACCATAAGCATTAGATTTGACTACCGGCCAAATAGCAGACTGCGGAGCTATATTTTTAAATTGCTGAATATTATGTAAGAGATTTTTTTTATTAAGCTCTATCCAAGTTAGCATTGTTTATGGTTTTAAGATTTTTTGACCCCCCATGTACTTTTGTAAAACTTTAGGGATAATCACAGAACCATCAGCTTGTTGAAATTGTTCTAAAATAGCTGGTAAAACACGGCTAGTAGCTAGACCAGAAGCATTGAGTGTATGAACAAATTTATTTTGACCATCCTCGTCTTTGAATTTTATATTACCTCGGCGAGCCTGATAATCCAAAGCATTGGATACACTAGATACTTCTTTATAGGTATTCATACTTGGTAGCCAGATTTCAATATCAATAGTTTTGGCCATAGCAGCACTAGCATCTTTAGCTGCAAGCTGCACACTAGTATAATGCAAGCCTAGGCCTTCTACTAATTTTTCAGTATTGTCTTGTAATTCTGCAAAAGCATCCCATGATTTGTCAGGAGTAGTCAACTGGAACATTTCGATCTTATTAAATTGATGACCACGAATCATACCTCTTTCTTCTTTGCGATAAGCTCCAGCTTCACGACGAAAGCAAGGAGAAAAAGCAAAATACTTTTTGGGCAAATCATTTAAAATTTCATCCACATGATAATTGCCTAACATCATTTCACTAGTAGCATTGAGACAAAGCTTATCTTGTGTCCAATAAAGATCATCTCTAAACTTTGGCAAATGCCCAGAGATATAAGCAGATTTTTCTGATAACAAATACGGCGGAATCATAAATTGATAATTATTTTGCTTATGAAAATCTACAAAATAATTTAATAAAGCCCATTCAAGCAAAGCTCCATCACCTATGTATACCCAAAATCCAGCTCCTGACATCTTGGCACCTCGTTTGTAATCAATCAAGCCCAAATCAGTCGCTAATTCAACATGATCTTTAGGTTTAAACTCAAAACCAGGTTTTGATCCAAAAGTCTTGATAACTTTATTATTTTCTTTTCCACCAGCTGCAACATCATCAGCTGGAACATTTGGTAAAGCAGATAAGTGAGTATTTAGATCATCCTCTATTTTTGATAATTTAGTATCAAGATCTTTGATATCATCACCAAGTTTTTTCATCATTTTGATAGTCTTGGCATCTGGTTTTGTTTTTGATGATTTATTGCGCTGAGACTTTAATTCTTCTACTTGTTGCAATATTTTTTTACGCTCATCATCTAGCTTGATAATTTTATCAAGATCAAGATCTTTTTTGTCGACCCGTTTCAATAAAGCTTTGGTAATTTCTTTTTTATTATTACGGATCAAATTTATATCCAACATATAATTATTTTATAATAATTGTTTCTATTTTATCTCCTCTAATAATATTATTAACTACTTCCATACCCACGACAACTTTGCCAAAGACAGAGTGCTTGTTATCAAGCCATGGAGTAGCTACATGAGTAATAAAAAATTGCGAACCATTGGTATTTGGTCCTGAATTTGCCATGGACAAAATACCAGGAACATCATGTTTTAGCTCTGGATGAAATTCGTCAGCAAATTTGTAATCTGGTCCGCCAGTACCTGCAATTGGTAGACTACTACCATCTGGCTCATAAACAAAATCTTGACCCTCTACTCCTTTGGCTTGAGGATCACCAGTCTGGATCATAAAATTAGGAATAACACGATGAAAATATACTCCATCATAAAATCCTTCTTTGGCAAGTTTGACAAAATTTTCTACTGTCTTAGGAACTTTATCATGGTAAAGTTCTAGTTCTATATCACCTTTGTTTGTTTTGATAATAGCTGTTTTCATATCGTTTGTTTTAATTAAAAAATAATAACCTAAAATGACAATAATTATAGATAAAATAAGTAAAATTGCGTTTCTCATATTTTTAAAATAATTGTTTAATTAATTCTTCGATAGCATGGCCACGATGGCTAATACTATTTTTTTCTTGGTTTGTTAGTTGGGAAAAAACTTTGTTATAACCATCGGGTTGAAAAACACAGCTAAATGGCAAGCCTTCTTCTATTTCAGAAGCTGGTTTTTCTAAAATAGTCCCAGCTATTTGTCCTTGTCCAATCCACATATTTTGTTCATCGACAATAGCAGTTACAGTTCTAAATTTAGCTGTTCTATCTTCTAATGGTGTGCTTTCAAGCTTAGACATCAACATATCTAATAATTCTTGATCAGAAGCCGCATAGCCAGGCCAACGGCGAGAATGTATGCCAGGCTCTCCGTTTAAAGCATCAACAGATAAACCAGAATCATCGGCCAAAGTGGGTAATCCCGATAATTGATGGTAAAATCTAGCTTTAGCTACAGCATTTTCCTCAAAAGTAGTACCAGTTTCTTCATAGTCTTGAGTAATATTCAAATCATGCAAAGATACCAAATCAATACCTGTCTTGGCCAAATGTTCTGATATTTCTGCAAACTTTCCTGGATTTTGACTAGCTATTAATAATTTATTTATTCTCATTTTTAGGTCTCATAGTTGGAAATAAAATAACTTCTTTGATATTTTCTATATCACCCAATAACATCACTAATCTATCAATGCCCATACCAAGCCCAGCGGTTGGTGGCATACCATGTTTGAGAGCTTCGACAAACTCTGCATCAGCACCTTGAGCTTCTTCATCCCCTGCTTCACGAAGTTTCTTTTGTTCTTTAAATCGTTCTTCCTGATCAATAGGATCATTTAGCTCTGAAAAAGCATTACAAACTTCAGCGGTTTTGACCAAGAGTTGAAAACGCTCTACATAGTTTGGTCTGTCTGGAATCTTTTTAGATAATGGCGATAACTCAAGAGGATGATTGATCAAAAACGCTGGCTGTATAATATCTTGGCGAACATATTTTTTGTAAAGTTCATCAAGCAACTTTCCTCTACCCCAAGTTTTATCTATTGGCAGTTTAGCTTTTTTGGCTAAATCAGCTAGATCTTTATCACTAGTCTTGTCAATGTCTATGTTTAGAGCTTTATCTAAAGCTTCTTTAAAATCTATCCGAGGATATGGCGGAGTAAAATCTAAAATATCTTTGCCATTTTTGACTTTGAGTTTGCCGCCATTCACTTCTTTGACTAGAGCGGCCATAAATTTTTCCATAAAGCCCATCAAAAATTCATAATCTTTGTAAGCCCAATAAAATTCAATCTGGGTAAATTCTGGATTGTGTTGATAATCTATGCCTTCATTACGAAAACAGCGAGCCATTTCATAGACTTTTTCATAACCGCCGATTATAAGTCTTTTGAGATAAAGTTCTGGGGCTACCCGTAAATACAAATCAATATCTAAAGCTTTGTGATGAGTAATAAAAGGTTGAGCAGTAGCGCCTCCTGCTACAGATTGCAAAATAGGAGTATCTACTTCTGTAAAACCTTGTTTATCAAAATAATTTCTAATAAACTTGAAAATCTGACTACGTAAGTCAAAAATTTTCTTAACTTCGGGATTAACTAGTAAATCAAGATAACGTTTTCTATATCTAAGATCAGGATCTTTGAGGCCATAATATTCATCTGGTAAAGGCATCAAAGTCTTTGACAACATTTTGATATCAGATACCAAAATACTTGATTCTTTAGTCTTAGTTTCAAAAGCAGTACCTGTAAATTCTACAAAATCACCTTGATCAAAATTCTTTTTAAAATCTTTAAATTTATCTTCACCTAAATTATCTTTACGTAAAAAAGCTTGTAATTTACCAGATTCATCTACAAAATTAAGAAAACAAGAACCGCCTTGCAAGCGAATACTAATAATCCGACCAGCTAAAACTTGTTTTTTCTGGGATTTGAGTAAATCTTTAAATTTAGATAAAAAATCAGCCACTAATAAACTACGCTTTGTACGAGCAGGATAAGGGTCTATACTGTCTTGTAATTGTTCCATTTTAGCTAATCTTTGCTGATATTCGTCGTTAATATCAGTGCTGTTTTGTTTTGTTTGCGGCATAAAATCTAATTAAATTATACAATAATGATAGCTAATTTTGGGCTAAAAATCAACCACAAAACACTATACGTTGACAAAACGCTATAAATATGATATACTAATAAGTATTCTCTAGCACATTCTTTTCGTCTACAAATAGGGAGTTCACCATGTACACACTCGAAAAACTTCGAGACTGGTGGCAAAACTGGAGGTTACACCACTTTTACTCCAATTTCTATCTCAAGAAATTGGTCTACGGAAACAGATTTCATGCTCGCCAATCTGCCAAAGAGCTTTTGCGCCGCTATCATCATCAAAAGCTGCGTAAACCTAATTTTCGGCAAATCGGTGCTATTATCGAAACTGTTCCAGATTTTCGCAAGGATGCAGCCCTAGTTCTTCTACAAGATTGCCCGATCAAATTACATTTAAGATGTATTATTGACCTAGTACCAGAATTACGCGAGCAAGCTGCTCGTGAATTACTTCACTTGGGTGATTGTTCCCTAGAAGACTGGGAATTAATATCTAAGAAAGTTCCTAGCGTAGCGCTAATATCTAGGCTACGCAGAATATACAAACCCCTCGACTGAAACTTGGTCGGGGGATTTTTTTGACAAAAAATCTATAGCTTGCTAGGCTTATTTTGTTCTTAGTTCTCTTCACTGAAAGGGGGGCAAAATGCGTGCCATACTGTCTCTGTTCAAAGCATTCTTTATGATCTCTAGTCTTTTTGCCTTCTTAACTGTAGGCATACTAGCTACTTGGGTAGTTGGTTTAATAATCTTAGCAGTCCTTGGGATTATATTCACACCGCCATATTTGGCTACTCAACTTGGAAGGGATTGATATATGTTCAAACACTTCTTGCCAGCCCTGATCATAACTACTTTACTTTTTCTGATGTTCCTCAGTTTCCTCTTTGAACCACTGTGGTGGATGTATAAGATAGTATTACCAATCATAGGAGCTGTTATCTTATTTGGTGAACCTGTCAAAAAATTTTGGAAATTATTCCAAAAGCAATGGATATCCAGAAAGCCTTTGTATTAACTCCTCACAACGAGGAGTTTTTTATTTTTATTGTCATTTCAAGCAAAGTCGAAAAATCTATCTTTCAGATCTCTCCGTTTCAGTAGAGATGACACGAGGTAATTGTTTACCTTTAAATTTTTTGAGATATTTTATAAAACTAAAAATATGATAGCGAGCAGATTTAGCAAATAAAGATTTGAAGATATTTGACTCTGCAGATTCGCGACGATGCAAATGAATAATCTCAGCTTGTCCAATATAAGCTACTTTATAATTATTTTCCCAAAATCTTCGTGACCAATCAAGATCTTCCATATACATAAAATAACGTTCGTCTAATAAGCCAACTTTTTCTAAGGCAGATTGTCTAATAATCATACAAGCACCAAATAAAGCTGGAGTATAAAAATTTTGTTTATGATTAATATCTTTCATCAAATAATTATCCAGCCAAGCCTGGCCACGGCGACCCTTACCCAAACTTGTACGACGATAGATGGGCAAATGCCAATCAGGAAATCGGGTACAAGAATATTGGATTGATTTGTCAGCATTGATCAGTCGTGGGCCAGCTAGACCTACTTCTGGATGAATTTCCATATAATTATACATGACCTGAATAGCATCAGACAAAATAGCCAAATCAGGATTACAAATTATAATATATTTTCCTAAAGCTTGCTTAATACCAATATTATTGCCAGCAGCAAAACCTTTGTTTTTTTTGCTCTGGATAAATTTTACATTAAATTTTTTGGCTATCTCCTCTACTCCGTCTCTAGAATTATTATCAACTACAATAATTTCATAATTATAATGCAATTTTAACTCAGCAAAGTTTTTTAATAATTCTTTGATAAGGTTTTTGTTTTTATAATTTAATATAACAATTGATAAATCCATATTTTAGGCAAACCACCGATAAATATCGTCTGCTTTGACACGACGATGTTTTTTTATATATTTTCTTTTTTTATTTAATCTAGGAATTGATTTTATAAATTCTGTCAGACCACTTAGAGTTGACCTTTCAAAAATTAAGAAATAAATAAATTTTTTGAATTCATAAAATTTTATATACCAATAATCTTTAATATAATTCTTGAAAAAACTATTTTTATAAATAGTCATAAGGTGATTACGATATGACAATTTGTTGACTGTAGTTCTTAGTTTACGTTTGGCACGTAAAGATCCATTACCAGAAACAGTCCGATGATGATAAGCCTTGGTACTAGAGACCATCCAATTTTCCCAACCACAAAGACGTAATCTCCAAGACAAATCTATATCTTCTTTATAAGCAAAATAATCTTCATCAAAATATTCTAGATTACCACTACCATGACTAAAAGCTACAAGATCTAAAGCCTGACGACGATATAGGGTCGCAGCTGCTGATAAACCAAAAACTTCCCGATTACCTACTTTATAATCTTGCTTACCCTGAGCAATATCAACAGCAGATCTTTTGCGATCAACCTTGATGCCAAAGGAATCAATGATTTTTGTTTTTAGACCTTCGTCAAAATCCCAATGCATAATTTTACCCGCACAAGAAGCTACTTTTTTATTGACTTCCATAAAAGTAACCAACTTAGATAGATAATCTTTATCCAAAATAATATCTTGATTCAAAACTAAAACATATTCAGAATTAGACCAATTGATCAACATATTATGACCTTTGTCAAAACCAATGTTTTTCTTTTGTTGAATAATTTTGGCTTGTGGTACTTCTTCTTTAACAATATCCAAAGACCTATCAGAAGAAGCATTATCCAATACCAAAAGCTTCCAGTCACTAAATGTCTGGGCTTTTAGACTCTTGAGCAGCCATGGTAAATAGCGCTCACCGTTCCAAGTTAAAAGACTTATAGTGATGATCGGTTGTTTGTTCATAGATAAGTAAAATGGTAACTAAAATTAATAAAGCAAATCCAAGTGGATGATTGAGATATGGTGTAAAAAAATGAATAACTATCAAACTAGTAATACTAGATAATACAAATAAACTAGTTTGAATATCATGCTTTATGATGCCATAGGATCGCTTATAAAGCAAATACAACCAATAAAGAAAAGACAAGACAAAAATAAAGCCACCTTTGAGCCACATATCCAACCAACCCCATTCAAAAGCATAGACTGAATGTGAGCCATTTATACGAGGATCTTGAGAATAATAAGTAATTTGTTTACCAAAACCATGACCAGTAACAGGATATTGCTTTATCCCCTGCAATATAGGATTCCATAATTGCAGACGACTATTGACTGCTGGTTCATCAATATTTGTAGGGCGTTGCTGTAAAACATTTATAGTATTTATATGGGGAACATTATAAAAAATCTGAACTAGCAAAAAAGCACTACAGCCTATAGCTAATACTCGCAAAACATGCAGCCAAAATTTTTGTTTATTTAAAATCAATAAATTAATAAATAAAAACACTAAAGCCACTGCTCCACCTAACCAAAAACTACGCGATAGACTTATTAATAAAGCGGCTGATATCAAACTTAAGAAAATAAATCTTGGCCAAATAAATTTTTGCCAATTTTTTATAAACAACCAAAACCAAGCTATCAACAAATAAAATTGTGATTGAAAAAATATTCTATAAAAATTATTACCCATATCTGTAATTTCTCCTGTGCGTGTATCTCTAATCCAGCGATAAAAATCATTATCTATACCATGCAAATACTGACTAAAAATATTGAAAACTATTAAAGTCTTGAGGGTAATAACTAAAACAGCTGCTTTGATAATAATAAAAATATTTTTTAAATATTTTTTATCATAAACTTGATGCCAAATTGGTAAATATAATAAATAAAAATAAGCATTAACATCCAAGAAAATATCAAGCTTTGAAAAACCTTTATAATATCCAGACGCTATACCTAATATAATCAAAAAAATAATTAATAAATAAACTGGCCACAATCTAGTGTCATTAACAATTCGCCATTTTTTAATTTTAAAAATGTTTCTACCAAACCAAATTAAAACAACTATTAAAAAAATAACTAATCTAATACTAAAAAACCCATAATCAAAACTATGTCCTAGTGAACCCCAAACAATTTCTGCCAAGGGAATATAAATCATAAAAATTGGTTTCCGCCAAATTAGTATAATAGTAAGAAAAGCTATAATTAATAAAACAAATAAATTTAACCAATTAAAATAAAAAGCTAGCCAAGAAAAAATTTCAGCTAACAAAAATATACTAGTCCAAAATAAAAATTTATTCTTTGTTGTAGAGAAAAATAACATACAATAAAGTCAAAAATAAATTAATAGGCACTATTAATAAAATTACTAACAATTGCCAAATTGGCTTGTGCTTGAAAAAATATTTAATCAAACTACTATCAAAAATCAACTGCTTATAAAATACTTTTGATTTATTAAAACTAGAGCCACCATGATGAATAATCTGTGCTCCAGGAAAATATCTAATCCTAAATCCAGCTTGATGAGTTCGTTTACATAAATCAATTTCTTCAAACCATACGAAAAACCTTTCATCAAACAAACCGATCTTATCAAAAGTTTCACGACGGATTACCATAGCTGCCCCCATAATCTGCTCTACATCTTGTTCTTTGTCATAATCAAAATCAAACAATAAATAATTGGCCAACAACTTGCTATCTACCAAAATATTACGTAATTTCAACATAATAAAAACCTGTGACAATAGATTTGGAAATTTACGAATAGACAATTGCAAAGTCTTGTCAGGGTTCAATATCTTCGGACCCATTATAGATACATCTGGATGATTATCCAGATATTGTTTAGTAATACTAAAAAAATCTGGTAAAACTTCAGTATCAGGATTTAATATAAATAAATATTTTCCTTTAGCTTGATTAATAGCCAAATTATTGGCCTTGGCAAAACCAGAGTTGTGTGCCAAAGCAATCATTTTAGCATCAGGATATTGCATCATCATCATTTCTGAAGTGCCATCACGAGAATCATTGTCTACTACAATTATTTCTAGATTGATATCCTGACTATTTTTATATATAGAATCTAAGCATTTTTCTAATAATGCTCTAACTTTCCAATTAACAATAATAATAGAAAAATCTGGTCTAGACATATCTTAAGATAATTTATTATTTATCAAATCCATCATTTTATTGACAGTGTTGAGCCAAGAATATTGTTTTACAAACTCTTGTCTAGATACTTTCACTTCTTGACTATTATTTTTTAAAGCTTCGTTTATTTTATCATGCCAATCTTCATGACTCTCAGCAACAGCTAGCATGTCAGAAATATTTTCAGTACCAGCCCCTTGACTTGTTACAACCGGTTTACCACAAGCTAAATATTCGTACATTTTCATAGGATTGGTAGAAGCTGCAAATGCTTCTTGTTTGTGAGGAATAATACCAACATCAAATTGCTGTATGTACATAGGAGCTTCACTATATTTTTTGTAACCAAGAAAATAAACATTATCTTCTTTGTCTAATTCAGTTTTAGCTCTGTCTTGTTCATTCCAAACAGGTCCTACCAGAACAAAAGATTTTTTAGGATTTTGGCGAGCCAAATATTTTACCAAATCAATATCTACTTTTTCCTGAATTACTCCAATATAACCAATAATTGGCTTGGGAATATCTGCAATATCACGATTTACTAAAGAAAATTTTTGATTATAATGTTTGACATCAACACCGTTGGGTATCCAATATACATTTGGTTGATTATCAAAAAAAGTTAATAAATTATTGGAAACAGTAAAAATCAAATCAGTATCATTTTTTATAACATCATAAGCTTCTTGCAGTTTGGCTTTGTACTTGTCATAAGAAGAATGTAAAAGCCAATTATCAACAGCATCAAAAACAGTTAATTTTTGTCCCAAGCTTTGCCAATATGGAGCTACAAAAGGATAAAAAGACCAGACAACAAAATCACCAAAATTGAGATCAAGAGCTGTTTTTTTTATATTTTTAAGTGCTTGTTTGGGACGCAAGAAAAAATTGACATCAGAATAAACATAAAGCTTGTCAGAAACCTGACTAACCTTATGAGTCAAACTACGTTTGATTATTTTACTATCTTCTACATTAAGAACTAAATCTTCTTTATAGTTACGAACAGCTCTTTTAAAAGTCAATGGCAAATAATCAATCGCCAAAATTTTGCCAATTTCTTCACGTTGTAATAATTGCTTTAAAACATGATAATTCCGATTGGAAACACCTTCATCCCATTCAGAATAATTGGACATATTAAACAATATAAGATCAAATTTTTTCATGATAATATTTCTTTTAACATTAAGCTCTGTTCTTTAGCAGTAGGAAAATCACTTGTCCTAGCTTTGGCTTGTGAGCCCAGTTTAGCAGAAAGTTCAGTATTATTCAACAAAGAATCTACTTGCCTTGTCAAGCCGTCTAAATCATCATTTTTTACTAACAAAGCATTTTTTTGATCAGTCAAAATATCAGTCACTCCTCCACTGGATCCTGCAATAATTGGTAAACCAAACATAGCTGCTTCCAAAAAAACAATTCCAAAACCCTCTATATCTTCTTTTTCATGACGATGTGGTAAAACAAAAATATCAGCCAAATTATAATAATATGGCAAATTATTGTCAGCAACATCAGTCAAAACAAAAACTTGTTTTTCCAAATTATAATCCTTTATCATCTTGCGTAAATTTTTTTCCATAGGACCACTACCTACAATAAAATATTTAAGATGAGGATTGTTTAGTTTGGCTACAGCTTGGATAACTAAATCCTGAGCTTTGCGCCTACTCAAACGACCAACAGTCAATAAAATCTTATCTTCAGATCCCAATGATAAGTCTCTTTTGAGTTGCTGGGTTTTTTCTGGAATAATATAAGTATCTATCTGTGTAGTAGGATAAAGTAAATGAATTTTTTTGGAATCTATTTTTAATTTTTTAACAATCTCATAAGTATAACGGCTATTGACTATTACTCGCTCAGCTTTATTGAGAATCTTACGAGTCAATCTTGGTCTATTTTTCAAAGCTAGATTTATATCCAGACCATGTAGAGAAATAACATATGGGATTTTAAGAAAATAAGCCATAGTACCTAAAGGCAAAATATTTGGTGTAAAAATAACTTTAATATTTTGCAGCTTGATTATTTTTTTAATTTTAAAATACCCACTTATCCAACTAGGCCTGATTAAATGATTTGTTAATTTTATATTGTAAATATTTTCTTGAGTTTTGACCTGTTCATTATCACTAATGACTAAATAATCTTTTTTATGAAGATGTTTAAACAAATTATAACAATAATTTGCTACACCACCTTTGAAAGGATAATATTCGTGAGTAAGTAATAAAGTTTTTCTCATATTATTGGGCTTTAAATACAGAATTTTTTACAAATAATATATCTTCTTTTTTGAGTGTCTTAGTAATCAGCATTAATACAAAATAAATTACAATACCAACTAACATAGCTAATGTCCAATGAATATAATCTTTGACCCAAAATACTAGCAAAAACATAATAATACTAGACAAAATAGTGCCTATCAGTGGCTTAAACATTCTAGATTTGAGTTTTACTATATTTAAGACAGCTTTTAAGTTCATAGTAAATAACAATACAGTACTAATAGTAGAAGATAAACTAGCCCCCCAAACGCCTAATTTTGGAATTAATATTAAATTTAAAATAATATTAAAGACCATAATAATACCAAGATTGCGAGTATTTATTTTTTGTCTATTAGTGGCATTCAAAAAACTAGATAAAGAAAAATTTACAAACAAAAACGGAATACTAGCAATCAAAACTTGTAATGGGAAAATAGACATACTAAATTCAGAAGTATAAAGCTTGGAAACCACTTCATTGGCTAGAGCAATCACACCAAAGGTGACTGGTATAGCAATAAAAGACAAATAATTAAATGATTTTACAAAAGTACTTTCAAGTTTTGCACTTTTTTCTTTGAAAAAGTTGGAAAAAGCTGGATACAGAGCTGCTACAAAAGCCAATGGTATAAACTGTAAAGCAAAAGTCACCTTATAAGCTACTCCATAAAATCCTACCTGAGCATCACCTAAAAACATTTTGAGCATAAAAGTATCTATATAGCCATAGACTCTAGCAAAGATAGCTGATAAAGCAAAGGGTAAGGTAATAATAAATATTTTTTTGACAAACTCTTTGGAATAAAATAATTTGAACTTAACTTTGTATTTGAGTCTTAAAATAAAGCCAGAAAAAAACATGTTGAAAGCACTGGCTACTAATAAGACAGTTAATAAAACAAAAATATTTTTAGTAACCTGCAACAGGCCTAGACCCATTGCTAAGACAATGATTTGAAAAATTATTACACCCCATGATTCAAATTTGAGGCTTTGTCGTCCTCGAATATAAGCATAAAATAATAAAGTAAAACTGTCTATTATAATTATTAAAGTAGTAAGATATATTAAATTTCTAACTGCATCACTATAAAAAAGCCAGGAGTTTAAAATTATCATCAGCAAAGCAGTACCTAAAGCTAGCCATATTTTTAGAGTAAATACTTGAGAAAACCAACGCTGGCCGTTTCCTTCATCTTTAGATACTTCTCTGATCAAAACTGGCGACAATCCTAGATCTATCAATACTGAAAACATAGTAGCAAACGAAATAGCAAAAAAGTATTGACCAATCCCTTCTGCTCCTAAAGATCTTGCCAAAATAGTGAAATAAACAAAAGATAGCAGCTTTTGAAATATCAAAGCTACCATAAAAAATGAGGTATTTGCAGTGATCCTACGAGCTGTAACCATGCTCTAATTATAGCAAAATAGCCTATAAAATAATAGTTTACTACTATTGACAAAACACTAAATATGTGCTATTATAGAATAATTCATCCGTTCTTCAATTCTAATGGCCCGTGGGAGGGCAAAAATGAAAGCCAACATGACCATCGTGATATTCGCTTTTCTATTTTTCGTCTTCATGGCGATCATACAACTGGACGTCTGGATGGATATGCAAAATGACGTCAATCTCTGGCTGACTATCGCCTTCATGGCAATTGCCCTGATTTTCCTAGCCACATTCACTGCCATGCTGAATACGCATCTCCAACGCGAGCAGCTCCTCAAGCTCCTCAAATCTTAGGTCTGGCATGTCTGCCGTCCTAACTGAGATCCGAATCAACGGGTCTCTTTTTTATTAAAATAATACCCCTACTGTTAGCAAAATTGACATAATAAAAGATGTATCATATAATACTATGAAGCCTTTTTAAGGCTTCATAACCTGATCTTGGCGGTGCCAAGACAACCGCAGGCGGTGCCTGTAATCAGGAGGAAAATCATGTTGCTAAAAACCAGTCTTTCGGTCGCACAACTCAACGATCTTCATGTTTTTTTGCAAGGCAATTGGAATCTATACCATGAACCAGAGTCTGCTGAAAAAAATCATCAACGCTATATCATCAAGATCGTCAGTTCAAAAAGCAACCCCAATAAGCAACCCCACGGCAAGGAAACGGCCTTACCGACATATGAGGTGACCCTGGAGGTCAAAGAGCTGTACACCCCCGACTGGGAAAGTGGTCAAAAGAAACCAGTTCCCTTTGAAATCATCGAAGCGCTCTTCCAAACAATCGGCGTCTTCGCCTTCCCTACAACAACCTAAGGGTTTTCCCTCACACAATTGTGTGAGGGATTTTTTTATTAAAATAATACCCCCTCTCTGTCTCCCCCTAATCTAGGGGGAGATGTCCGAAGGACAGTGGGGGTATAAAACAAAAAACCCCATCTCTGGGGTTTTGATTATATAAAAATTTAACGTTTGCTCCACTGTGGGGCTTTGCGGGCTTTTTTCAAACCTGGTTTCTTACGTTCTTTACGACGAGCATCGCGAGTTAAGAATCCTTCTTTTTTCAAAGTTGGACGTAATTCTTCGTCTAGTTTGAGTAAAGCACGAGAAATACCATGTCGGATAGCTTCAGCTTGGCCTTTTGGACCACCACCATGTACTTTGACAGAAATAGATACTTTGTCTTGACCTACTTTTTTCAAAGGCTCTAAGACAATATTTTGTAATTCAAAGTATGGTAAATACTCTGTATAATCTTTATTATTAATAACTATCTTAATGCTATTGACTTTGTCATGCAAAAGACGAACACGAGCAATAGAAGTCTTGCGTTTGCCAACAGCTGGAATATAATCTTTATTGGTTTTCTTTTGTGCCATATTTATTTGATAATTAAACGTTTAATCATATTAGCTCTCAGTCTATTTTTTGGAAGCATATTATAAACCATCTTATGTAAAACTTCAGACGGATCATTGATCATCATATCTTTGAGCTGTTTTGTACGAATACCACTTGGATATCCAGTATTGCGATGATAAAGTTTTTGGTCCAATTTTTTACCAGAAAATTTCATGTCTTTGACATTTGTTACTTCAACAAAATCACCACCATCAATATGAGATTGATAAGAAACTTTGTGTTTACCTTGTAGCAATACAGCAATCTCAGAGGCCAAACGACCACCAATTTTATCTACTGCATCAATTTTATGTGTTTCTCTTTTCATAATTTTATACTAATTCAATCTGAGCCATTTTAGCACCATCACCAACTCTTTGACCACCAATCTTGATAATCCGAGTATAACCACCTTTTCTATCTTTGTATTTTGGACCCAAGACGTCCAATGTTTTCTGAACAGCTTTTTTATCTTGAAGAAATCTATTTAACTGTTGTTTAGTGTGGACTGATTTTATTCGTCCTTTACTAATCAACTTTTCAACAACTGGACGGACTGCTTTGGCTTTTGCTTCTGTCGTTACAACCTTTTCATACAAAATCAAAGAAGTAGCTAAATTATTTAGCATAGCTTCTCGTGGCGCTTTAGCACGATCCAATATTTTGTGGGATTTTCGGTGTCTCATGATTATTATTATTTATTCTTCTTCTTTTTTATCTTCTTTCTTAGTTTTTTTGGTAGTTTTTTTAACGGCTTTTTTAGCTGGTTTTTCTTCTACAATAGCTTCTTCATTTATCAATAAAGCAAAATGATCACGCAAAATAGTAGCAGCTTGACTTATAGCACTGCCAGCGTCTGTAGTGCCGTCAGTCAAAATTTCCATAGTCAATTTTTCATAATTGGTCATTTTACCAACACGAACATTGGTCACTTTATAACCAACATTTAAAATAGGAGAATAATTGGCATCAATGGCAATATTACCAATTTCTAATTTTTCTTGATTATCTTGTTGTTCAACAGTTACATAACCCAAACCTTGAGCTACCATTAATTCCATATTAAATTTGGCAGATTTGTCGGTAAGATTAGCAATTACTAAATCTGTATTAATTACCTCTACATCAGCATTTTTAGCAATATCTTTCGCAGTAACAACTTTTTCACCTTTGGTATCTAAAGTAAGTTTAACTGGTTCTTCAGAAAAAACTTTGAGTCTTAGTTGCTTGAGGTTTAACATGATTTCAACCAAATCTTCTTTGACATGAGTAACAGAATCAAATTCGTGTTGTGCTCCTTCAATTTTAAATGAAGTCACGGCCGCACCAGGTAATGAAGACAATAATACGCGACGTAATGTATTACCTAAATTGACCCCAAAACCAGGATAAAGCGGTTCGATGACCACTTGATACTTGTTGTCTTTGAGATCTTTGACAGATATTTTGTCTGGTAATGTAATTTTTGTCATAAATTTGCGATTATTTTTTATTTTAATTATCGTGAATAAAATTCAACGATCAAATGAGTTTCTATATTTTGTGGTAACTCGTCTTTATTTGGTAGACCATTGACTGTTACAGTAAAATTTTTGGCATCTAATGACAACCAGCCAGCTGGATTAGCTTTAGCTAACTTTTCACTCATTTCTTTCCAATAGCCTTTAGATACTTTATTTTCCTTTACTTTGATAACTTGACCAGGTTTGATCTTATAAGAAGGAATATTGGTCTTGGTATCGTCTACTAAAAAATGACCATGATTGACCAATTGTCTAGCTAAACGTCTAGTCTGAGCCATACCTGCTCGATAAACTACATTGTCCAAACGACTTTCCAACAAAATCAAAAGATTTTGACCTAAGTCACCTGGTAATTTGCTAGCTTTTTCAAAAGTCAATTTAAACTGTTTTTCTAGCAAACCATAGATAGCTTTAGCTTTTTGCTTTTCTTTGAGCTGACGACCATATTCAGAAACTTTAGCAAAAGTCTTTTTTTGGCCATGAGCACCAGATGGATAAGCTTTTTTATCTACTGGAGATTTGATAGTATCAGCAATATTTTCACCGAATCTACGACTTGCTTTATGTCTTGGTTTTAAATTTCTACCCATATATTTTTATACTCTTCTAGTTTTTTTAGGACGACATCCACCATGTGGAATTGGGGTCATGTCTTTGATAGATGATACTTTGATACCATTGCCATGCAAAGCACGGACAGCGGCTTCTCGACCGGCGCCGACTCCTTTTACAAAGACCTCGACTTCTTCTATACCAAAATCTTTTACTTTTTCCGCTATATTACGAACAATAACACCAGCTGCATATGGAGTAGCTTTTTTTGGTCCTTTAAAACCATTAACTCCAGCTGAAGACCAAGCTAGGACATTGCCTTGTTGATCTGCAATAGACACAATCGTATTATTATAAGTAGCTTTGATAGTAGCTCTACCTTTTTTGATTGTTTTCTTTACTTTCTTTTTTGATTTAACTTTTTTCATATCTAAATATCAGATTAGGTCTTTTGAGCGGCTGAAACTTTACCACTACCCATAGTCACACGTTTGTTACCACGAACTGTACGGGAGTTGGTCTTACTACGTTGGCCACGAGCTGGTAAAGCACGACTATGTCTACTACCACGATAAGAACGAATTTCTTTAAGACGTTTTATATTGGCGGCTTTATTGCGACGCAAAGTACCCTCAACATAAATATCTTTTTCAATTCTTACTCTTAATTTATTGACATCTTCATCAGACAAATCTTTGACACGAGTATTAAAGTCAATATTTAACTCACGTAAAAGTTTTTGAGCAGTAGCTAAACCAATACCATGAATATAAGTCAATGATATTTCTACTCTCTTGTCATTGGGAATGTTTACACCTGAAATTCTTGCCATATGTTTTTAGTAAAAAGTTTAAAGTATAAAGTAGAAAGTTAGTTAATTTATTTTTAAATATTTTACTTTTTACTTTATACTTGTTACTGATTTAGCCTTGTCTTTGTTTATGTTTAGGATTTTTACATATACAAACAACCCGATTTTTACGTCGGATTATTTTACAATCTTTACACATTTTTTTAACTGATGCTCGAACTTTCATATAGTTTTTCATTTTTGTCATTTCGACCAAACAAAGTGAGTGGAGAAATCTAGCTAGATCCTTCGACTTCGCTCAGGATGACTACGTCATTTACGATAAGTAATTCTACCCTTAGTCATATCATAAGGACTAATTTCTACAGTGACTCTGTCACCAGGTAAAATACGGATTTTGTACATACGCATTTTACCAGACAAATGAGCTAGGATTTCTACTTCATTGTCTAACATGACTTTAAAAGAAGCATTAGGTAATAACTCTATTACCTCACCCTCCGTTTCTAAAAATCCTTTTTTGTTTACTTTTGATTCGTTTTCACTCATTTATACAAAAACTAAAATTCTTTATATAATCTATAATTATATAAGAATTAAGCTTAAATTAGATAAAATTACTAATAGATCTCTTAAAAATAAGCTCCCCTATATTATACAGATTTTTTTTGTTTTGTCAACATTCTACGCCAAAGGCTACGAATGTTGCCCACCGTAGCTTTAGCGAAGGCGGGCAATAGCTATTTTTTATTCACTATAAATCGTTATTTATCCCTATTTTTAGGCGATAATCTGAATTTCTTCTTGCAATTGAATACCGTATTTATCCCGAATTTGTTGCTTGATAAAGCTAATAAGCATTACTACATCATCAGCACTAGCATTTCCAGTATTAACTATATAATTAGCATGAAGCTTAGAAATCTCAGCGCCACCTATCTTGTGACCCTTAAGATTGGCTTGTTCTATCAAAAATCCTACTGGAATTTTTTCAAATTTGGAAAATTTATCAAGATCTAAGCCTTTTTTCTTTAAATCAACCAAATCTACATCTTTAAATAAAACATTTTTAAAAGTACAGCCAGCTGATGCTTGGTTTGGTTGAGTATCTTTGCGATATTGCAATCTTTCTTGGATCAGAGCTCTGGCAGCTGCTGCATCACCAGATTCTAATTTTATACTTGTTTCCAAAATAATATATTTTTTTTCTTTAAAAATACTATGACGATAAGCAAATTTAGCTTGCTTGGCATCCATAGTTTTAATTTCATTATCTTCATCTAGATAAATTATATTTTGTACAACATCAGCTATACCCAATCCATAAGTACCAGCATTGCCCCTGACTGCTCCTCCGACTGTGCCAGGAATGCCAGCCACAAATTCTAGACCAGTTAATTTTTTGTTCAAAGCTTCGTCCAACAACAAGGCTAGTTGTACACCAGCACCAATAGTTATTATATTTTTATCAAACTCAAGTTTGATTAGATTTAATTTTAATACCAAACCAGCAAAACCATAATCTGCAATAAGCAAATTACTGCCGCCGCCTAATATCAAAATTTTGAGATTATTATTTTTTGCATAATCAAGAGCTTCTTTGACATCATCAATACTATTAGCTTCAACAAAAAACTGAGCCGGCCCGCCTATCTTGAAAGTAGTATAATCTTTGAGTTGTATATTTTTTTGTAATTTCATTTTATTTGACTTTATTTCTCAACCATTTGTCAAGAATCTTTTTAAATTCTTCTAAAACAAAATGACCATCAAAACTATGGCCGCAATTTTCCAAAATATGCAATTCGCGATCACCTTGCAGTTTATCATGAAAAGCTTGTTGATCAGCTGGTGTAGTCACCAAGTCATTGGCACCAGTCACCAACAAAACCGGCTGCGTAATTTTATGAGCTTCTGATAAAATATCATATTTTGCCAGATCAGTACTAAAATTTTCCCAATCCAATCTATTGATAAAATCAGGTTTGTCAAAGCCAGGCTCTATTTCCCAGCCAGATGCTTCCCAATCTTCTCTACTAGCACCTTCATATCTTTGATTGATGACAGAGCCTATTACTATACAAGAAGTCGGTACCAAAGCTTTGACTTTGTCAGGATTATTGATTGTATATAAAACAATACTAATAGAACCCAAGCTACGCCCTGCTAATACAAATGGCTCTTGGTACCAATCTTGCTCACTAGCCCATTTTATGACATCTTCTAGATCTTCATAATAATTTGTCAGGGTCGCTGCTGCATAATCTCCATCACTTTCTCCAAAAGTATTGGTAGTATCAAAACGGACAGTTGTATAACCATGCACCAATAAAACATCAACCATGGCTTGTTTACTTACTTGCTCTTTATGAGCACTCAAACCGTGCATCACAAAAGCCAAACCCTTAGCTTTTATTTCAGGTTGTTCTACCAAAACAGATAGTTTGTTTCCATGTCTATTGTCAATAAAAAGTTTTTCCATATTATTTATTTTAATTTATTTTTAATCCAATTATCAAAATACTCTCGTAGCTCTTGTAAGTGTTCTGGTGTTCTAAAATTATGACCAGAGCCTTCTATAACATGCAGTTCTTTATCACCAGATACTTTATCATAGAGCAACTTCTGATCTTCGTAAGGTGTACCATAATCCTTGCTGCCAGTAATCAATAAAATCGGCTGAGTAATCTTGTGAGCTTCTGGCAATACATCATATTTAATGATATCATCTCTAAAATTTGGCCATTTTAACTTTTTTACAACTCCTGGCTTAGAAGCACTTTGTTCAATCCGCCAACCTGTTTCTTCCCACTCTTTGACTTTATTTTTATCGTATCTTTGATTACTTATTTTACCAGAAATTACAGTTGAAGTTGGAGCCAGTGCTTTAACTTTGTTAAGATGCTTTTGAGTATATAGAATTATACTAAAACTACCCAAACTATGCCCTGCTAACACAAATGGTTCTTGATACCATGATTGTTCACTAGCCCATTTGATGACATCTTCTAGATCTTCATAATAATTTGTCAGTGTAGCATCTTCATAGCTTCCTTCACTATCCCCTAAAGTACTAGTTGTATCAAATCTAACCACAGTATAACCAGCTTCTTTAAAACTATCAGCCATTACTTGGATATGTTTTTGTTCTTTAAATCCTCCTAAACCATGTTCAATAAAAACCAAGCCTACTTGCTTGTCAGATTTTTCTAACAAAACACACAGTTTCTTATTATTTCTATTTTTTATAAATATTTTTTCCATATTATAGTTTCAAATTATCTTTTACTACTTCAAAAATTAATTGATGCCCTTCAGCGTTGGGATGGAGTCCATCAAATAATAAAATTTTATAATCATCTTTTTCTAAAAATTTACTATAAATATCAATATGCTCTATTTTTTCTTTCTGACAAATTTTTTCTAACTCCTTATTATAATTTTCTATTCTCTCATTATTATAACTTCTGTTTGTGTGCCAAGGAATCGGATTGGTTTTATCTTCGTCAACTGGAGTCAAATTTATAAATGTTATTTTGTTAGAAAATTTTCTAGCTTTTGTAATAAGCTCTTTTATATTATTAGAAAAATCATTTAATAATACTCTTGTCTCATTTTCTGCAACTAGGTGTTGGGTGTCATTTATACCTATTGCAAAAACTACCTGCTCCAAATCTCTAGCAGCTGCTTCTACTTCAAACCTTACCAAGGTCTCAGTTGTAATTTCACCAGAAATACCCAAATTATAAACTCGATGGTCACGATCTTCTCTGCGTAAATATAATGCTAGTCTATTTACCCAACCACCTTCTTCTACATCACCACCACCATAAACAATACTATCCCCCCAAATACAAATTCTTTTACTCATAAATTTATTTCACTAATTCTCTAGCTAAATCATCTATATCCCCTGCTCCGATGAATAATAGCACAGAATCAACGGGATTTGTTTTTTTAAAAACATTTTTTACTTCAGCAAAGTCTTTGGCATACCAAGCTTTGGTGTTTTTTATTTTATCTACCAAATCTTTACTAGATACATCTTCGTGTTTTTGATCCTCACGACCAGAGACCTGATAAATCTCAGAGATAATAGCTTGATCAGCTAAATCAAAACTAAGAGCAAAATCATCCAACAAAGTCTGAGTCCGATTGTGATGATGTGGCTGAAAAATTGCAATCAATTTTTTGTCAGGATAAAAGTCTTTAGTGGCTTTGAGCAAGCCTTTGATAGAATCAGGATGATGAGCATAATCAGAAATTACAAGATTAGATTTGTATTCACCTAAAGTTTCAAAACGCCGCCAAGTACCATTAAACTCATGCAAGCTATTCCAAATCTGATGTTTATTAGCGCCGACTGTGTCAGCTACTGCAACGCAAGCTAATGCATTATAAATATTATATTCACCAGGAATAATTATACTAAAATTATTAAATAATTCTTGATGTTTAAATATATCAAACTTTTGTTCAGCTTTACTGATTTCTAAATTATCAAAATAATAATCAGCTTGTTTGTCTTTAGCAAAACTTATAATTTTAGTTTTAGATTTTATATCAATACTATTTACATCGTCTATGTTTTTAAACAAAATACCATCTTGAGGTAATTTATCTACAAACTTTTGAAAATGATTCTTGATATCATCAAGATTTTTATAAAAATCTAAATGATCTTCAGCAATATTAGTCAAGACAATTATGTTTGGATCTATTTCCAACATATGAGCTTGCCATTCACAAGCCTCGACTACTAAGATATTGGATTTGCCCAAACGAAAATTACTATTCCAAGCAGGTACTAGACTGCCGACAATTACTGTTGGATCAAGCCCAGCTTTTTCCAAAGCCAGTCCTAGCATAGCAGTCACACTTGTTTTGCCGTTGGTACCAGTCACAGCAATAGTTTTGTATTGCTTACTCAACAAGCCAAGAAATTCAAAATAACTAAATACTGGGATCTTCATTTCCCGAGCCCTAGCTATTTCTGGATGGTCAGCCGGTAAAGCAGAAGAATAAATAAACAAATCAATATCTGCTGTCAAATTTTTAGCAACTTGTTGGAAAAAAATATCTACATGTTTTTCTGTCAGTCTTTGCGTAATCTCAGTTTCTAATAAATCAGATCCAAGAACTTGTTTTTCTAGATTCAAAAAATAATAAGCTATTGCTGACAAACCAATGCCACCAATACCTGCTAAATAGACTTTATTTATTTGGTCAAAATCTAGCTTCATTTTCTACCTAATATTTTATTAATCAATATAATATAGTCATTAACTGCATTATGTGGGTAAAGATTATATAAATTCTCTGCTAAAGCTTTTCTTAGATTAGCACCTTGTATCAATTTGTCTAGATAGCGCTCCATAATCTTATCAGAACCTTGTTTGACCATAATAGCCGCATTATTCTTGGCAAAAAAGGCTGCATTGCGCTCCTGATGACTATCAGGCATAGGAATCAATACTAAAGCTTTTTTGAGTGAGGCTGCTTCAGTAATTAGCGACATACCGGCCCGAGAAATAATAATCTCAGAGCGAGCCAATAGAGTCATCATACTTCCTGCCACTTCTTTATAAGCAAAATAATTTTCTAAATTAAGTTTTTGATCATAATTATTATGTCCCAAAATATGATGTACCTCATAATGCTCAGTCAACTTAGGAATAAATTGCATAATAAATTCATTCATACCACGTGCACCTTGTCCGCCACCAGTGATCACAACGATCGGGCGATATTCTATGACATTGGTTTCTAAACTACGAACTGGGTTGCCAGTTACTACTACTTTTTTACGCTTAAAATCTGTTTGTTGTTGTGGAAATGAAACTGTAATTTTTTTTGCAAAGGGCGCCATAAGTTTATTGGCTAGACCAACTACAATATCTTGTTGATGGACAATGACAGGTACATACATTAACTTGCCAGCCCAAGCCATCGGTACTGCTACAAAACTACCGGCTGTCAAAATAATATCTGGTTTAAATTTTAAAATAATAAGCATAGATTGCCAAAAAGCAATTCTAATTCTAAAAAGATCTACAAAATTTTGCCATGACCAATAACGTCGTAATTTACCACTCTTGATGGTTTTAAAATCGATATTATGAGCTTCAACTATTTTCTTTTCAGGGCCAGTCTCAGATCCTACAAACAAATAATCAGCTTCACATTTTTGAGCAATAGCCAAAAGTGGACTAACTGACCCTAAGGTCCCTCCACCAACTAATAGAATTTTTGGTTTACGTGTTTTCATAATTATTGTTTAGCTAATCTAGAAATATTTGCCAAGATGCCCATAGCTGCTAGCGTTGCTACTAGATTGGATCCCCCCAAAGATACAAAAGGCAATGGCACACCCGTCAAAGGTAAAAGTTTTATAATACCAGCTACATTTATAAAAAACTGAATAGAAATCCAGATTGTGATGCCCAAAGCTATCAATTTAGCAAAATTATCATTAGAATTTTTGACGATAATAAAACCGCGGTACATCAAGATAAAAAACAAAATAATAAATAGAATAGTAAAAATAAAACCAATTTCTTCAGCAATAACAGCAAAAATAGAATCATTTGCCGGATGTGGTAAATAAGACTTTTGTCGTGAACTACCCAAACCCATACCAAACCAACCACCTGAGCCAATAGCTATCAAAGATTGTTTGATCTGATAACCAATACCCTGTGGATCGGCATTGGGGTCCAACCAAGCAGTAATACGAGCTAAACGATAAGAGGCCATCTTAATAAGGGCAAAAAAACCAGCTAAACCAGCCATAATAATAGCAAAAACATGGCTTAATTTAGCACCAGCTGCAAAAAACAAAGCCAAAGATGTCAAGGCCACAATACTCAAAGTACCAATATCTGGCTGCATTACAATCAAAGCGCTAATAATCCCTAATATGATTATAAATGGCAAAGTACCGTTTTTGAAACTTTTGATAGCTGTACCTTTTTTACTTAAAGTACCAGCTAAATATAAAATAAAAAATAATTTGGCTATTTCACTGGTCTGAAAACTATGTCCACCAATCACAATCCAAGATTGAGCAGTACCAAACTCACCTTGCAAAGGTCCAAACAATGGTAATAATAAAACTATAATAGATACAATCAATAATAATGGCGTAAGCTTTTGATAATGTTTATAGTTTATTCTTAACAAAATATAAAAAACGATCAAACCAACAAAAATTGCAAATAATTGTTGTTTGACAAAATAATAGGTATCGCCATAGCTAAAAAAAGCCAATGAAGAAGAAGCTGAAGATAAAAAAACCAAACCCAAAAACAATAACAAGCCAATGATAATAAGCAGAGCCATATCAGGCGGTTGCACCAAGCCACGACGGTAAATAAAAGGCTCTAGTAGCCAAGCTAATAAATTATTTCTTTTTTTTCTTCTGCGTACCATTGACTAATTTATCAAATTGACGAGCACGATCAAATTCATTATCAAACATATTAAAGCTAGCACCAGCTGGCGAAAATAAAATACTCTTGTCTTTGTCGCTCAAATTTTTCTTAGCTAGTTGCCAAGCTTTATTAAGCGAGCTTATATTAGAAATAATATTTTTTTTATTAAATTTAATTTTATTTAATTCTGGCAACAATTTTTTGCTAACACTACCAGACAAAATAATTACTAGACTTGCTTTTTGTTTTATAGCTTTGGTCATAGATGAATAATCTAGACCTTTATCTACTCCGCCAGTGATCAAAATAGTTTTGGCAGGTACTGCTAGCAAAGCAGCTCGGCCTGCATCTGGAGTTGTAGAAGTAGAATCATTATATATTTTAGCGTGCTTATATTTTTTGATATATTGCAATCTATAATCTACGCCTCGAAAATTATTTATTGCTTTGGCAATATTAGTATTAGAAATACCAATTATTTTGGCGACCGTCACTGCTGCTAAAATATTGGCTAAATTATGTTGGCCTAATAATTTTATTTTATTAGTAGACATGACTGGCTTATTATTAAAATAAATAAAATTATTTTGTAAATAACAGCCCTTTACTTTTTTTGTTAAAGAAAAATAATAAGTTTTTGCTTTAGTATATTTGCCAAAATTTTTGGTATATTTATTGTCAGCGTTAAGCACTGCATAGTCAGAAGATTTTTGATGCTGAATATTAAAAATCTTAGCTTGTTTATATTCGTTAAAATTTTTATATCTATTTAGATGATCCATCATTACATTGGTAATCACAGCAATATGGGGAGAGCGATTATATTCTGCCAAATTTTCTAAATGCCAAGAAGACAATTCAATTACTGGCCAACTAGTTGGCTTCAGAGTATCTAAAGCTTTGAGCATAGGGTTAACAGCAATATTGCCTGCTAATTGATTATGCTTGATTTTAATTTTTAATATCTTATGAATCAAAGTAGTTGTAGTTGATTTGCCGCGTGTGCCGGTGACACCAATTACTTTTCCTTTATACAAACCAAAAAACATGACAGCTTCATTGACAATCGGGATACCCAAACGCCTTGCTTTGGCAAGATACTTTGATTCTTTGGGTACTCCAGGATTTTGGACAATCAAATCCTGATCTTCAAAATCTGCTAAATCATGTTTATTTAGAGTATATTTTATAGTTTTTGATCTTGGCAATTTTTTTATTTTGTCTAGCGTGACTTTTAGCTGCTGTCTATTTTTGATATCAGTAATAGTAATAATAGCTTTATTTTTAAGGAGCCATTTTACAACTGACAAAGCTCCGCCCTGGAGCCCTAGACCCATGACCAAAACTTTTTTGTCTTTAAAATTATTTATCATAAACTAAGATCAATCACTGCAATGATCAAACCCATGACAGACAAAACAGCAGCAATAATCCAAAAACGCATAACTACCTTAGCTTCAGACCAACCCTTGGCTTCAAAATGATGATGAATAGGAGCTGACAAAAATACTTTTTTCTTACGAAATTTTTTGGAAAGTAATTGAATAATAACTGATAATGATTCTAATAATAATAAAAAACCAATAATCGGAAGTAATAAAGGATAGCCTGTCAGCATAGCTACAATACCCAAGGCAATACCCAGGGACATCGATCCTGTATCACCCATAAAAAATCGAGCAGGTGTAATATTGAACCACAAAAATGCCAGTAAAGCGCCACTGATCACTCCACAAAAAGCAGCTAGATTATAATTGCCTTGCATAAAAGCAATCACTCCAAATGAAGCAAAAGCTGCTAATACAATGCCACCAGCTAAACCATCTAAACCATCAGCTTCATTGACTGAAAAGGCAGTGCCTACCAAAATAAAAATAAAAAATGGGATAAACCACCAACCCATATTAAAAGCACCAACAAAAGGTACACGAATAATATCCCAGTCAAGTTTGAAATAAAACCACCAAGCACCAAAGATAGCAATCAAAGTATAAATCAATAAACGATGCTTGACATTGAGGCCGCCACCTTTGCCACCACCCTGTCGTTTGACATTGAACCAATCATCAAGTAATCCTACCAAAGCAGAAGCAATCAAAGCACCAAGAGGTAATAATGTTTTTTCTCTAGTCAAAAAATTAAAAGTAGCTAGAAAAGAATCAGGCCAAATTTTATAAATAAAGAAAAACGCCAAAGACAAAATCAAAACTGTCATCCAGATTAAAACTCCGCCCATGACTGGCGTACCAGCCTTGGCTTTGTGTAAACGAGAAAATAAAGGTGTAGAACCGTCATTACGAATATTTTTTACTAATCTGTATTTGTAGAGAACATGAGTCCAAGCAGGTGTCAAAGCAAAAGCTAACACAAAGCTAAAGGTTGTTAGGACAAATATTTTGATGATTTCAAGATAAGGCATTAGAAATTATAATTAAGAATATTATATAAGTAATAAAATACACCGGCGTTTATCAATAAAATAGTAATTAACAAGAAATAACTCCACATTCTTTGTTTTGTCCAAAATAGGACAGCTAATACTACATCTATGATGGAAATAGCTAAAGCAATACCTGGAATAACATATAACCAACGCCAGCTACCCAAAGTATCAATCCCAGCATAAATATTGTAATGCAAGGCAGTCAAAGGATCTGGGGCTGTTTTATAGAAGATAAAAAGCAGCCAAGTTGCCAATATAACCAAAATTGAGATATTAAGCAAAATAGCAGCTAATCTGTCTTTATAAAATATTTTAGCTGTTTTTAGTAGCTTCATAGCTGATAATGTGTAGTTATTTTAACATAATCCAATAAAAAAATCTAGAGCAGCTAAATCTATATAAATTGACAAAATAAGCATATTATGTTAATTTCAGCATAGTTCGAAATCTGTACTTTCACAAAGGAGGCACGTTGTGCACACACGAAACGTAATTAAAGTCATGCTAGCAGTCTTTGCTGGCGCCTTTATCGGGGCTATGGTGGCTCTGCAGTTCACTGCCAATTTCTGGTGGATCGGCTTGTTAGCTGGCGGATTGGCCGGCTATTTAGCCTACGATCCTGCAGAGGTCATCCGCAATATTCCGACTGCCTGGCGCACGGCCAGACGCGAAACCTGGAAATACAGCCTCGGTGGCTTGATTATGTACTTTAAGTTCATGATCAAGGAATGGCGTAGCTTCCTGCGTGGTGTGCAGCTTATGCTCGTAATCTGCATGTGGCTATACGGTTTAGGCTATATCATGTCTGACTTTGATGTCTCAGCTACCTCGCAGTTTATGTCACTCAAAGCCATGCTTATTTCAATAGCATGTATCATTTTATTGTTTAGCCAACTTTTTGGTAGTCTGTTTGCTACTGCTGATGAAAGCGCCACCAAATTATTCAAAGCCATGATCAAATACAGCAATCCTTTTCGCGTCTTTTTCTACTCACTGCCACGTGGCATTTTCTTTGGCACAATCTTGCTCGTCAAGTTTGCCGTCAAGTTCACTGTCACACTCTTCAAGTTGATCCACTCGGATCTGCGCCTGCTCTGCGGCATTGACGCTGCCATTGGTGCGGCTATCGGCTACTTTACGATCAATCCTCTACTCGGCGCTACTATTGGCGCTGTCTGGGGTGCACTCAACTACTGGCTGATCTCGGTCAAGCTACTCAAGCTAGTACCTGCTCGTCAGCGCTCTTGATTCTATAACCCCTCAAATCTTTTGAGGGGTTCTTTTTATTTCTTATATTTTTTGAGTATTATAGCACTAAACACAAAAGCAGCTGTAAAAAATAAGGCTCCAAAAAAACAAGGTGTTAAAAACGGATTGGTAATCCCAGGAGTACAGCCTAACTCTGAATTTTTGTCTTGTAACCAAATAAATAATTCATAAGCAAAATTTCCCCAGGCAAACAAAGTGCCTAATAGCAAAATAATAAACTGACTAGTAATTAATTTTTTCATAATTTTAATTGACAAAAATTTAATAAAGCAACATAATAATGATATCACTTAATTATATAAAATAAAAGACAAATGCAAGATTATCATGTATTAGTAACCGGTGGAGCTGGATTTATTGGCTCCAATATTGCTATCCAACTTGTCAAAGATGGCTATCAAGTAACAATCTTGGATGACTTGAGCACTGGATATCTAAAAAACTTAGACACTATCAAAGATAAGATTAATTTTATACAAGGCAGTATTACAGATTATGATTTATTAAATAAAATAATGCCTGGTATTGATTTTGTCTTACATCAAGCTGCCTTGCCATCTGTACCACGCTCTATAGATAGTCCTGTAGATAGTCATGATAACAATGCTACTGGTATTATAAATATTTTGGATGCTGCTCGTCTAGCTAAAGTAAAGCGAGTAGTTTTTGCCTCATCTTCAGCTGTCTATGGTGACTCATCAGAAAAATATAAATCAGAAGACTTAACAACCAACCCTCTATCTCCTTATGCAGTTACCAAACTTGTTGGTGAAGAATACTGCCGAGTTTTTGCAGAACTATATGATATAGAAACAGTTTGTCTCAGATATTTTAATGTCTTTGGTCCTCAACAAGATCCTGTCTCTGACTATGCTGCTGTTATTCCACTTTTTATAAAAGCTATTCTTGAAGACCAGCAACCAACTATCTTTGGTGATGGTACTCAGAGTCGAGATTTTACTTATGTTAGCAACAATGTCCAAGCAAATATACTAGCTATGCATTCTGACAAAGTAGGTAAAGGCGAAACTATCAATATTGCCTGTGGTCAAGCTTTTTCTTTACTTGATCTAGTAGCTGGTATAAATAAAGCTCTAGGAAAAGATATAAAGCCAATTTTGTCTAACCCAAGACCTGGTGATATCAAACATTCTCTGGCTGATATAAGCAAAGCTAAAAAATTATTAAATTACAAAACAGACATTGACTTTGTTCAAGGTCTAAAATTTACAATTGACTGGATGAAAAAGCAATCTTAGACTGCCATGACTTGTTTGACATCTGGCATCTGTTCTTTGATCTGTTGTTCTATCAACTGATGTAGAGTCACATCAGCCAAAGGACATTGAGCACAAGCACCAGTAAAATGAATCTTGACAATACCATTGTCTTGATCAAATTCTACTAGATCCAAATCTCCTCCATCTCGCTGTAAAGCTGGACGAACTTCGTCCAGTATTTTATTTAATTTATCTAAATTATTTTTGTTCATTTTTTAAATTAGCAATTTTGTTACTAGCTTCCAATAAAGCATCAAAAGTCCCAGTATCCAACCAATAATTTTCATAAATTGCAACATTAAGCTTGGCCTCTTGTAAATACAAATTATTTATATCAGTAATTTCCAACTCTCCTCTACTTGAGGGTTTGAGATTTTTAGATTTATTTATTACAGAATTATCATAAATATAAAGACCCGTTACAGCATAATTACTCTTTGGCTTATCTGGTTTTTCTTCAATACTAATTGCTTGTTTGTTGGCATCAAACTCTACTACACCAAAACGATGTGGGTCTTTTACTTGTTTAGCAAAAATTCTAGCACCATCTTGAAAACTAACAATAGCTTGTTTCAAAAACTCTCCATCTCCTACAAAAAGATTGTCACCCAAAATCATAGTAACATTATCTGATCCAATAAAATTTTCACCGATCAAAAAAGCTTGAGCTAGACCTTCTGGTTTATCTTGAATTTCATAACTTATTTTGACATCAAATTCTCTACCACTGCCTAGTAATTTTACAAAATTACCAATATTGACTGGATCAGAAATTATCAAAATATCTGAAATACCTCCTTGAATCAAAGTCTGTAAAGGATAATAAATCATCGGCTGATCATAGATCGGTAATAATTGTTTGCTAGTCACGCGAGTCAAGGGATGCAATCTAGTACCAGCTCCACCTGCTAAAATAATTCCTTTCATAAAAGTGTGTGTTAGCCGTTCCGCCTTCGGCGGAACGGCATAATAAAACTACTTCTTAAAATTTTTATATTTGATTAAAGTGTCACGCAAAGCTTCTCTAACTGGACGCATAGAAATATTATATTTCTCCAAATTTGTTGATTGCATAATATTATTTGACCTGGTTTTATCAGCTAAACCTTGTTCAACCAAATCTTTGGCAGAAATCCATTTGTTATGATGTTGAGGATCTACAATCTCTTTGTACATAGATAGTATTTCCATATGTTTGATAGAACCAGGATTGGTGACATGAAAAATACCAGAAGCTTGCTCTTCTAATAAGCTATAAAAAACATCTATCATATCCTCAACAATAGTCACACTATTTTCTACATCAACGACTTTATCAAAAGCTACCAACTTATCTATTAAATTGGCTGGATGTGGCTTACTATCTATTGGCATACGTATTCTAGCAATCCCGACCTTATCTAGAGTAGACAGGACCAAATCAGCTGCGTATTTACAACGAGTATAAACAGCCAAAGGATTGGCTAGATCATCTTCTTTCCAGGGCTGACCATGTGGTGCTTCGCCATAAAAAATACAACCAGTCCCAATATGTAACATATAAATGTCATGTTGCTTGCAAGCTTCGGCAATCTGTAAAGGCAAAATAGTGTTGCCGCGCCAAGTTTCGACTGGATGTGTCTCACACCAATCTACGTTTGGTTTGCCGACTATACCAGCCGCGTTGAGGACTACATCTGGTTTGTGTTGATCCAATAATTGTAAAATATCAGCTACACCTTCTATCATTTTGTCAAACAAAACTACATTGTCCCATTTGGCAGCACAACGTCCTCCTATAAATCCATTTCCAATTATCAATATTTTCATAAATTATTTTTATACCATTCAATAGTTTTATTTATTCCTTGTTCAAAATTTACTTGTGGTTCCCAACCTAGTTCTTTTTTTATCTTGGAAGCATCAATAGCATAACGCCAATCATGACCAGGTCTATCTTTGACAAATTCTATCATATTATCACTATGACCAAGCTTGTCAGCCAAAATTTTGGCAATCTTGATATTACGTATTTCACTATCTCCGCCTATCAGATAGGTCTCACCTATTTTACCTTTATGAATAATCAAGTCAATAGCCCGACAATGATCTGTCACATAGAGCCAATCTCTGATATTACGACCATCGCCATAGACTGGCACCTGTTTATTATTTAATAAATTATTTATAAATAGTGGAATCATTTTTTCTAAATGCTGATATGGTCCATAATTATTGGAACAATTACTAATTGTAATTGGTAAATCAAAAGTATGATAATAAGCTCGTACCAGATGATCAGAAGCTGCCTTAGAAGCAGAATAAGGACTACGCGGATCATAAGCAGAGCTTTCAATAAACTTTGGATCATCTTCTTTTAAAGATCCAAATACCTCATCTGTCGAAACATGATGAAATCTTATTTTATCATTTACTAAGGCAAGTTTAAGTAAAGTGTGTGTACCAATTATATTAGTAGTTATAAACTGATCAGGACCTGTTATGGATTTATCTACATGAGATTCTGCTGCTAGATGAATAATAATATCTATTTTATCATTTCTAATAATTTCATCAACTAGTTTTTCATTATTTATATCACTTTTATAAAATTTATAATTTTTATTTTTTTCAAGATCTTTCAAATTATCTGGATTACCAGCGTAAGTCAATAAATCAAGATTAATAATATTATAATCTTCATACTTCTCAGCTAGATAATGAATTAAATTAGAGCCGATAAATCCAGCTCCACCTGTGATAAGTATATTCATTAGTTTATTTTATTTTTTAAAATATCAAAAACTTTATCTAGTTTTTCAGCTTCGCTGGCATTAGCACCCCAATGTTTGAGATCGTCACCATCATAACGTGGAATAATATGCCAGTGTACATGGTCAACTATCTGACCAGCTGCAGCGCCGTTGTTTAGACCCAAATTATAACCATCAGCATCTAGAGCTTTGGCAATTTGTGGGGCCAATTTATGCACTGTTTTAGCAAGCTCACCAGCTTTATCATTGTCTAGAGCAGTAAAATTATTTGTATGTTGTTTTGGAATTACCAAACTATGCCCTCTAGTATTTGGTGCAATATCTAAAAAGCATAAATAATTATCATCTTCATAGATAATTGAGCTTGGAATTTCTTTGTTGATTATTTTACAAAAAATGCAGTCCATATGTTTATATTTACTTACTTACTTTATATAATTTAAAATTATTATTTATTATATGTTCTTCTGTGATTTGTAATGGGCTAAGATCTATGTCTTCAAATTTTTTATCAGTAAAATAATAAATATTGGCATATACTACAATATTATCTAAGCGTTCAAATAAAGGCAAATCTCCTTGAGGAACTACGACTTTATAATAAGGAAAAAATATTTTGTCACTGCGATCAGTAATCATCACAGAATTTTGCGGAGCAATATCTTTGACTGCAGCAAATTGTTGATAATAAATATTTATATTATCTCTAGTGGCCAGCAAGCCATCGTGCTTTGCAAAAAAAGCAGTTTTAAAACTAAAAATACTCAAACCAATTATCATTATCAAATAAGCTGTATAATTTAGTTTGTCTCTATTATAAAACAAAACTTTGATACCTAGAGCTACCAAAGGCAAGATCCAAATATACAAAGGCAAAAAATACCTGACATAAGAAATACTAATAGTATTTAGTTCTTTGACTAAAGGATCTGCAATATCCCAGGATCCATAGAATAATAATATAACAACAAAAATTATTAAACTTAATTTAAAATATTTTTGCCAAATATGTGTTGTGGCATTATGAGTGCCTTTTTTTATTTTAAACCACATCAAAATAAATCCAGCCACAGCAAAAGTAAAATGAAAGCTTTGCAAGCTAATAAAATATTTGAAAAAATTTGTTAAAATTAATTTGAAATTAAAACCAAAAGGCAGCCAGCTATTAGTCAGCTCACTGGTTGTGCCACCAGTTTGTAAATTCAAATAACCAAAACTAAATATACTTCCGTAAGTAAATTTATTTAAATACAAGAACCAGGCTATTATTAAAGTAAATATTAATAAAGATATTAATATTTTTTTGAAATTAATATGCTGACGCTGCCATAATAAAATCAAAATACTAATCAATGCTAACCAGATTATTTCTGTTGGCCTAACAACTACAGCCAAACTAAGTAATAAACTACCTAAGATCCAATATAAAATTTTATTATTTTGCCAATGTTTTATTATCAACAACCAGCCTGCTAATAATAAAAAAATAAACAATATATGCGGTAGCATAGTAATATTGGCAAAATATAGCCAAGGAGCCAGTGGCAATAATAATAAAGCTACTAAAAATGCTAAATGTATGTCTTTGAATATATAAAATACTAATTTATAAACTATATATACGCTAATACTAGCCAAAGCTGGCGTAATAAATAATGCTCCAAAACTACCAAATAATTTGGCTAGCCAACCCCAAATAGCAATAGCTGGTAGCCAAGTCATGGGTACCAGACTATTATCTATTACATTGATACTACGAGTATGCAATAAATTGTCAGTCAAATCATTGAGAGGTTCTAACCATTGAAAAATATTGTACTCAGCAAAAATAATACTAAAAAAATAATTAGCATTTGCATCAGGCCAATTGAATATCAAATGCTGGAATTCTTGCCAATTTGGTAGCCAAGTAGATAATACTAAAAAACTATATAGGCCAAAAAATAATATACATAGTATAATTATAATAATATTAAATTTTTTGTGTTTATTTAATTTCATCGATAAGTTCTAATATTTTTTTGCTATATTTATCTATATGATGTTTAGCTACAGATTGTTGACAATTTGTTTTCAAACTTTTTAATTTATCACGTTGTTTATAAATATTGTTTATTTTTTGATTCATAATATCAAAATCTCCAGCTGGGAAAATCCAACCATTATGTCCTTCTTGAATAAGTTCAGCTACTCCGCCAATATCAGAAGCTAGAACTGGTACACCAAGACTCAATGATTCATAAATAACAGTTGGAGAATTTTCATAGCACAAGGAAGGTACAATCAAAACATCCATCTTAGCAAGTAATGGTAAAAGTTGAGCACTTGGCAACCAACCATGCCAAATAATTCGCTTGTCTTTGCCTGCCAATTTTTTGGCCTTGGCAAGATCCGCTCCCACTCCCACTATATGTAAACGAATATATTTGTGTTTCAACTTTTTGAAATTAGTTATCAAATCCAAAACACCCTTAGACTTATTGACTTGTCCCAAAAAAACTAATTCAAGATTATAAGAAGATTGTTTATGAATATTTAGTGAATCTTTTATTGGGTTGGGCAGTACAACCTTTTTTGATTTTGGAAAAAATTTATTTTTATTATAAAAATCTAATAAAAACTTGGACGGCGAAATAATAATATCTGGAGAACCCATCAGTGAACGCATGGTTTTGATATAGCCAATAAATTTAAAAAATTTATGTTCTAGATTATTTTCTTTATCTTTAATAATCAAACCAGAGGGTGTTACTAACTGCACATCATGCAAAGTATGAACATGTTTTATTTTTAGTTTACGAAAAAGTTTTGGCAATAAAAATCCAATACCCATCATGTTGTGAGTAATAACCACATCTGGTTTTTGCTTTAGTAAGATTTTTTTGACAGTCCAATAAGAAAAAATATTAAAAGTATCTAGCAAATGCCAGATTAATCTAATAAAACTAGGGTGTTTGAAGTCATTAAGGTAATAAAAAATATTAATAGGAGTAAAACGCCATATTGGTACTTCATTGATTTCATCATGCGATACAGTATTATGAACTGGCTTGATTATAGATTTGCCATGTATCTTTACATTGCGTGGCCGAGTACTGATTACAAAAACATGCTGCCAGGCTTTTTTCAAACCCTCTGCTTCTACTTGAGCAATTATTTCTGCTCCTCCCCGTAAAAATGGAGAATATAAATTGGAAATAATAGCAATTTTCATTTTTTAGCAATACTTCTTATCAAATTATCTAATTGATAACCAATTTGTTCCCAGGTATAATTTTCCAAAACCTTGGCTCGACCAGCTTTACCATATTCTTTAGCTAGCTTTGGATTATTTAATAAATATTGAATCATATCAGCTAGATTTTGAACATTACTTGGTTTGACTAGTAGACCTGTTTTCTTTTTGCTAACCACAGAACGTACTCCAGCCAAATCAGAAGTAATAACAGGCACACCTGAAGACATAGCTTCCAAAGATACAATACCAAAAGCTTCTGATTTATCTATAGATGGTAAAACTAAAATATCAGCTAAGTTATAATACTTTGGTAAAAGATTATCCGGAATATAACCCAAAAATAATATTTTTTTGCCCAAACCAAGACTATCTACCAAACTCATATAAGATTGTTTAAGATCACCATCACCTACTATTAATACTCGAAAATCATCATTGTCAGATATTTTTTTGATAGCTTGTATCAAAATATTAAGTCCCTTGAAATAATGTGCTTTATCCAAAGCACCAACAAATAGAGCAATCTTTTTACCATGTAGATCATGTTTGTTTAATAATGTCTTATCACGATAACGTGGTTTATAAATCAAATGATTGACTCCGCAAGGGATAGCTACAAATTTTTCTGGCTCATCTTCTACTCTGTCTTTGATGTTTGAACAACGAGCATAATCCCAAGAAGTAACAATTACTTTATTGGCTTTATCTAAGATCTTTGGTAAAACATGTGAAGTGTGCCACTTGAAAAACTTTGACAATAAACCAGTACCTACTACATCCATGTGATAAGTCACTATTAATTTAAAGTCTTTTATTTTGTCTAGAAAATAAATAAGCTCAGCGCCGCCAAAAAAAGGATAATGCAAATGAATAATATCAAAATTCCACAACTTCCAAATCAATTGTGGCAAAATACCAGCATTGCCATATTTAAACCAAGGACGAAGACGTTGGACTTTAAAAGGATATTCGTCTACATGCTGACTAGAAATCTTTTTGTATTGTGGTGTAAAAACGGTTACTTCATGACCAAGCGTGGTCAAAGACCAAGCATTATAATAAGCCACATTACCAATGCCAGCTTTATAAGGAGGAAATGTAGATGTTACTACTGCAATACGCATTACCAAAAAATAAATAATTTAATAATTTGCCAATATAAACCAAAAATAATATTAGCAATGTTTAATAAACCACTATTTAGTGGCTGAAATAAAATCTGACCACTAAAATTCTTTACTACTTGTCTATCACTCCTCTGTCTAGATGATTGTATCAAACGTCTTTTCTTGAGTAAAATACGCCATTGTTTGATAGAAAATAGCCAAGTATAAGCTTTTAGCTTTTGACTTAAATATTTATTCTTAATTGCAAACAATATTTGTCCTAGTTCCATCAAAATCCAGGCCGGAAGAATAATTATTAAACTTAATAATTTATAATTTTTTATCATCACCCATAGTCTGTTTCTTTCAAACCAATAAACATGTTTCATTGATCGCTCAAATTCATATTTATGATAAACTACAGAATCAGGAATAAGATAATTGTCATAACCCAATAAATTTAATGACCAACCAAGATCCAAATCTTCTATATACATAAACATTGTTTCGTCAAACAAGTATCCTCGCTTTTTTAAAGCCTGCATAGAAATAAAATCTCCAGCTCCGGAAGCATAGTTTATTTTACTAATACTTTGATTTTTTTTATCTGGCTTGTCTGAATCTTGACCATAACCAAAACCTAAAAAGTGAATTATATTTCCTAGAGTATTTATTTTGTTTTTATCTGAGTGTAATAAAAGTTTAGATTGCAGACTGCCAAACTTATGTGTAGTTGCAAAGTTGTAGAGAGGCTGTAACCAGCCTGGAGTAACTTCTGTATCTTGATTGAGTAAATAAATAAAATCTGCGTTTTTATCTTTGGCATAATCATAGCCAATATTGTTGGCTCCTACATAACCAGTATTTTCTTGATTACGAATAACTGTAATACTTGGAAATTTTTGTTCTATATAATCAGCTGAATTGTCTTGAGAGTTATTATCAACTATTACAATTTCTAAATCAAAATCAGCATAGTCTTCTTTAACTAAAGTGGGCAATAAATCAGGCCAATATTTTTGGCCATTATAAGAAGGTATAATAATAATTATTTTATTTTTCTTTGGCATGCTTGATAGCGTCCTCTCTGACAAGCTTGGTAATATCTGAATCGATCTTATTTAATCTGACAAAAATTCTAAATAATAGATACAAAATAACTATAATAGACACATAGATAGCTAAATCAGCTCCTCGTTGTACACCAAAAAGATTTGCTAAATAACTAGTTGTATCTGGTTGCCAAAAAACTACAGCTATTATCAACCATAAAATAATCCATAATAAAAAAGATTTGGTAGATATTTTACTTGCTTGCCGCTGTTTAAATAACTTAAAAAGAATAATGACTATAAATAGACTAACTAAAATTTGTAAATACAGCATAATTTATTTGATTATTTTACTAAACAATAAATCTTTGACAATCTTAATACCGCCAGCTAAATTTTGACCAAAACGATGATAAACAACTGTGATCGGTACTTCTTTGATGCGTAATTTATATTCAAAAGCTTTGGCCATAATCTCAGTACAATGAGAAAAATCGTCCTGTTCTATCCTGATTTTGCGAGCAGTTTGACCAGTCATAGCTCGAAAACCACTCTGTGGATCTGAAGATTTGATGCCAAACAAAACTCTATTTATAATTCTACCAATCGGAAAATAAATTTTTTCTTTGAGCCAAGGAATTTCAGATTTCTTGTCCAAAAATCTAGAGCCAAAAACAATATCAGCTTGATTATCTAAAATCGGTTGAACAACATCTTTTATTTCATCAACTAAAAATTGTCCATCAGCATCAAAATGAACAATAATATCAGCTCCTCTTGCTAGAGCATAATCATTACCTGTTTGCAAAGCAGCTCCTTGAATACGATTTATTTTATGACGCAACAAAGTAACTGGATAGCTACTAGCTATCTTGTATGTCTGATCACTAGAACCATCATCCACTACAATTATTTTATAATCTAAAGCACAAAGTTGCTCTAAAACTACAGCAATCCTCTCCTCCTCATTCCAGGCTGGGATGATAATAAATATTTTCATTTTATTCTTCGTCTTGATCTAAACGCGGACCATGTAATATAGCAGTAGCTTTAAAATAATCAATAGCTTCTTTAAGCCCATCCTCATTGGACACCAATGGTAACCAATTAAGCTCTTCTTTGGCTTTGGAAATATCTGGTGTAGGACGCTGACTAGCAAACTTCAGACCCTCAGTATAAGTAATCTTAGAGGTTGAATTTGTCAAAGCAATAATTGTATTAGCCATGGCTGTATAAGTACTTGTATGAGGACTACCTAAATTGATAGGATCAGATACCTCAGAAGCCATCAATGATATCATACCTTCAACTATATCTTTGACATAACAAAAAGTAGATGCAGCTTTGTCATCACCAGCAATTTCTATATCTTGATTGTCTACAGCTGATCTAATAAAATCAGGGATTTGACGACCAGAATGCTGCAGCATCCTTGGTCCATAAGTACCAAAAATACGAGCAATACTAGTATTGAGCTGATAAGTATCACGATAAGTCATGATCAATGTTTCAGCAAAACGTTTACCTTCATTGTAACAAGCTCGTGGTCCTAAATAATCAAGTAAACCATAATAATTCTCTTTGATAGCAGAACCATCTTTTGGTGGCTCACCATAGACAGCTGAAGTAGAAGCCAACAAATAACGAGCTTTGTATTGTTTGGCAGTCTCCAAACTCTTTATCACACCTATAGAATTGGCCATGGCTGTTTTGATAGGAAACTTTGTAAAATCTTTTGGTGCAGTTGGACAAGCCAAATTATAAATTTCTTGAATACCTTGACCATCAACTTTAAATTTTCTCAAACCAGGCAAAGTCTCATAATCTATATCTTCAGTAATATCATGTTTGATAAATTCAAAATTTGGATACTCTAATAAAGAACGAATATTTTCTACATCAGAAGAAACAAAATTATCAACACAAATCACTTGATCACCATTTTTGACCAATTCTTCACACAAATATGATCCGATGAATCCAGCTCCTCCTAATACCAAAACGTTTTTGTTTTCAAAATAAACTTTTGTTGTCATATAATTTTATTTATATTTATTTATTAAAATATTTAATCTTACTTTAAATACTTGGGTTAAAGTAATCAGATAAGCATACCATTTAACTTTGGAATCTTGATGATTGTACCAAATTATACCTACTTCTTTGATTTTAAAATTATTTTTTTTAGCTAACCAAATAAGTTCAAAATCAAATCCCCAATCTGAAATAGTCAATTTATTAAACAAATTTTTCAAATCTGTATGAAATAATTTAAAACCACATTGTGTATCACGAATATCTGTTACTAATATTGTTCTAACTAATAAATTACCTAATTTGCCTAATAATATTTTAAATAGTGACTGTTTTATTTTTACATCAGAATCAGGTAGAGCTCGGGAGCCGATTATTAATTTATATTTATCTTGATATTTTGATAATTTATTTAATTCACTAATATCTGTAGAGCTATCAGCATCCATAAATAAAATCCATTCTCCTCTTGCGGCTCTTACTCCTTTTTTGACAGAATAACCTTTGCCATGGTTTTTTAGATTGCGTAAAACTTTTATATTATTTATCTGGCTTACAATCTCTAAAGTATTATCAGTAGATTTGTCGTCTACAACTATAATCTCAAAATCTGAATAATTTTTGATTAAAAAACTTTTTATTTTTTTTACTGTCTCTACTATAACCTGAGATTCATTATAACAAGGAATCACCACAGAAATTTGCATATTATTTACCTAAGATACCAAAATTGTAACCATTTTTGTCTTCTGGACTACGTAAATAAAGACTATTTTTTTCTAAACCATTATAATCATAAACTTTTAGTAGAGCAGCTCCGCCTTTGTTTGGCAAAGCAATAATCTCTGGTCGTCCATCACCAGTAATATCACTAGCTACAATTTCAATACCACTTGTCAAATATTGACTATAAGGTAAAAATCCTCCTTTGTCTCGACCTTTGAGACTAAATAATTTTATGTCAGGAGCATGACCTGTACGTGGAGTAGCTACAATCTCTGGCCATTGATCATTGTTGACATCACCAATAGTAATATTTATACCACTAGTCATAGATCTATCAAAAGCCATAAAACTACCTTTTAGTTCACGTTTATTATTAAAAACTTTTATATGTGGGCTATAATTACTATAAGGTGCCAAAACTATTTCATCAACACCGTCATTGTTGACATCACCAGTGGCTACATTTACTCCTCCATCAAAGCTAGCACTATAAGCAAAAAATTCTGTCAACATTTTACCAGATTTATCAAAAACTTTTATATGTGGTCCGCCGCCTGGCCCTGGAGCAGTAATAATTTCGTCTATACCGTCATTGTTTACATCAGCTACAGCAATATTGACTCCTCCATGAAAACTAGCCATATAGGCAAAAAATTCTGAAATCATATTGCCCCTACTATCAAAAACTCTAATATGTGGTCCGCCGCCTTTTTTGGGAGCAGTAACAACCTCTTGAGCATCATCTCCATGTACATCACCTATAGCTACATTTACGCCGCCTTTGAAATGTTCACTATAAGCTAGCCAAGAATTCTGTAAATTTCCTTTGGTATCCATGACCAAAATCTCAGGAGCCAGATCCTTTTGTGGTGCCACCACTATCCTAATAGCTTGATTTGCATAATCATTTGCCAAGTTTAAAGCTGCACCAATATCTATCAAACCAGTACCCATCTCAAGATAATGAGTAGGATTGGCAGCTTGCAAACTTTTAGTACTGTCTGTCAAAATATTATAAATATCAAAAGGTCGTAGCTCAGGATAATTCATTTTGATAAGAGCAGCGGTTGCAGAAATCACTGGTGCGGCGACTGAAGTACCATTCCAACCATTGGAATAATAAGTTTGAAAATCTGTAGTACTAGCTTTTTGAAAATTTGTTGAATAAAAACCAGTACCAGGAGCAGATATATCAATACACTCTTTTCCAAAATTTGAAAATTCAGTTAGTTTTAGATCTTGATCTACAGCTGCTACTCCCAAAACTCTATTTATACCTTCTATATCACAGACAGGATAACGCGGATCAATGTCTAAATTTAATCCATCTTCATCTTCATTACCAGAAGCAGCAATAATCATCACACCATTATTATAAGCATTAGCAATAGCTTCATTTAAATGCTCAGTAAAAGTATCTCCTACTAAACTCAAATTTATAATGTCAGCACCATTTTCTACAGCATAGTCAATTGCTTGAGATAAAACCAAGGTATTTCCTTTACCTGTTTCGTCCAAAATTTTGAGTGGCATTATTTTGGCTTGAGGAGTAATACCAACAATACCTTGATCATTGGCAGTAGCTGCAATAATACCAGCTACTACTGTACCATGATTGACTGCAGTTTTGTCATATCCTTCTGTCAAATCTGGTTCAGGACTATTGTCACTGGACATAAAATCCCAGCCATCTATATCATCAATATAACTATTTTCGTCATTGTCTATGCCATCGCCTGGTATTTCTCCAGTATTTTTCCAGAGATTGTTGAGCAAATCAGGATGATCTAAATCTACACCAGAGTCTAAAACAGCTATAACTATTTCTTTATTTATTTGATGATCATTGGACCAGCTTGGTTTTATATTCATCAAATCAAAATAAGCTGTCTGATGATATAAACTTGGATCTTCTGGTGTATAGTCTTGAGAAAAACCATACGCTATATTAGCTATTAGCAAAGAAAATATGCTAAATAAAGCTATCTTTTTTATAGATAACACAGGCTTTTTTGTTTAATAATTTGCTTAAATTATAACAGAATTAATACTAAAAAACAACTTATCCTTGACAAAATAGCTAAAATATGCTATTATTAAATAATTCATTCATTGCCCTTTTTTACTCCACAAGGAGGCTCAGAATGCGCTGGAAATTTCGACTATCTAACTAAACCCCAATTTCACACTGAAATGCGCTTTCAAGAAGTACGCTTCTGAAGATTCACGAATATTCCTGAAAGTGCATGGCTACAAACCATTCACTACAGGAGAACTGATATGTATCCCTACAATCAGGCTCGCGAAATGCTTCAGAGGAACACAGACGACGGTTTCTTCACTATCACCACCCTGGCCGAGCTTGATCTGGACCCTGACAAATCCATGATCATCAAAGTGGCTATGGCAGAATCTGGTGATATCAATGACGAGGAAATCTGGCTGCGATATGCCAGTCTCTGTGACTGGCAGCTCGACCATCCTACTCATGTCTCTATGCATGTCACGATGACAAACGGCATCGACATGCAAATCGACCTGCCCGGAGATTTCCCCTGCATGGTCTATGATCGTCAGCAAGGACAGCTCTGATCCTCCAACCCCTCCCAAGCCGGGTGCTGCAATGCAGCCCCGGTTTTTTATTTATTTAAAACACGTGGCCACGTGAGTGTGTAACACTTTTACGTGGCTTTACGTGTTGACAAAATATATTAAAAATGTCATATTAAAAGTGTCCCACAACTACGTACTTTACAAGGAGGTTTAGTCATGATTATGACTAAGCAACAGAAAATCAAAAAAGGTTACAGAAAAATTGTGATCTTTTGTGGTCTGTTGGCAGTCTTATTGCTAACATCAGCCTTCACCTTTACTCCAGAATTTAGACCAACCCCCTATCATCTTGAACAAGAAACCATGGAAATGGTCGATATTCCTGACGACATTGAAATCCCGCCTATGCCGCAGGAAATCAAGATGCCCAAGGTGCCATACCAAATGATAGTCTCTGACGATGCTTCAGACGACGAAACTATCGAAGACACCAGCTGGGATAATCTGGACGACATGCCTCTGCCAAGAGACATGGGTAAGCTAGAAGGTCCCAAAACCTTTTATGCCTTTGATGAAGCACCAGTTGTCACCTACAAGGCCAAACCCCGTTATCCTGAAATGGCTCGAGAAGCTGCCATGGAGGGATTGGTCATGGTCCTGATCATGGTCGATGAACGAGGCAAAGTCTTTGGTGTCGAAGTCTTGAGCACTACTGCTCCACAAACGCTGGTTGATGAAGCCATCAGAGCTGCTTGGAAATGGAAGTTCAAGCCTGGTAAACAACGCAATCAGCCGGTCAAGACCACGACCTCAGTACCTTTTGATTTCAGAGTTCATTGAAATCAAAAACCCGTCAAGTTTTATCTTGACGGGTGTTTTTTATTCTAGAGAATCAAGAACCTCAGCCAATTTTTCGGCAATGATGACATCAGTACTGATATCAACTACCAAACCACCAGTTCGATCCTGGTACTCACGATATATGGTGTCACCACCATAGATCCTATGAAAAGGACTGTTACGAACTATTTTGCGCTTCCAAGTGGGTGAACACTTCATGTGAGTTACTACCAACTCTACAAAGTAAGCGCCTGCTCGCATAAGATCACGACAAGTATAAGACGCTGTACCACCAGTATCCAACTCATCTTCACGAAGAATGCAGATAACATCTTTGACCACTTCTTTGCTGATCAACTCAATGGTAACACCATGTTCAGTAGACAAACCTTCTATCATCTGTGATTCTTCATCTGTTGGTTTGACCTTGGTGACAATGTTGCCAGTCTCACTCCTCTTTTTCAGGCTAACAACCACTGACGCGCCGATCATCTTGGCCAGAGCAATGCACCGCAAGAGTGATCCTTTGTCAGGAGAAATGACCTTGATTTTTTTACCCAACTCAGTTGCCTGAGCTGTGGTGTCTGTCAAGGCAGCAGCATAAAGCGGCGTGGGTTTGACATGGTATGCTTCTAAACCAACTTCCCGACAATTTTCCAAAGTCCTCTTGGAGTGGATATCGCAGACAATCAGCCTATCAGCACCATTTTGCTTGATGTTTTCGATAAACCAGAGGTTGAGATCAAATTCTGCATCGATCTCTGGATGATCTTGCCGACGAAAAGACATAAATGGCAAAACCACAGTCAAACTCTTGGCGTGGTAGCGTTTTTTGATTGCTCGAATGAGAATCAAAAGCTCCAAAACCAACTCCAAATTATGCGTACTCAAAAAGAATACTACATGTTTGTCTTTGATTTCTTCCCAGTTGTTGAAAGCATGGTCTGGTTCTCCATCGCTAAACCAACCAAAATCAGTATGAGCAAGCTGAAGTGGTGTTTGACCGATACGTCGGCTGTTAACCACTTCAATGATTTGTCCAGCTAAATGATGGGTATCTCCACGACCGCAAAGCAAGACAATTTCTTCAGACTTAGCCATGAATGCGCCTCCTGTGCAAGATGTAAAGAACGAAACTCAGATTTTTCTTGTATCTACTGTTTATATATAAGGCTATATGGCTTTTTTGTCAAATAAAAAACCCTGTTATCACTAACAAGGTTTTTTATTTGTTTCAATTATTTTGATCTTTTATTGCTCTCTTGCTTAAAAAAATAACAAATTCCCTTTTTTGCTAAAGGTTCATCTTTGAATCTAGCTATAATATGTAAATGAGCATGATCAATATGTTGCCCACCTACTGTACCAATATTCCAACCAATATTATATCCATCGGGATTATGTTTGTCTAAAATATTTTTTACTTGTAAAAGCAAATCTCTGATAGCTTGCCATTCTTTATCATTAATATCAAAAGGAGTTTCTATATGTCTTTTGGTAATAATCATACCAGCATTTTTCAAAATCGGATCTATAGATTCAACAAAATAACATAAGTCATTTTGAGCTAAAATTTCTCCTTTTAAAATATTATTTTCTAAACAAAATTTACAATTATTCATAATACTATTCTTCTGCTACTTCCTCTGCAAACAAAGTCCTAGCCATATCCCAATATTCTGGATGACCAGTCTGGAATTGCTGATACCACCACTCTACTCCCCAAAGATAAGTTTGTTGAAAATCAACCTTGATAGCAAATTCCAAATTAGCAACAAATTGTTCAAGATTAAATGATTTATTAGATTCTATAGTTGTCTGATTTGCTAAAGTACCATTTGGTACCCAAGGCTCTGCTTGAAGTTCACTAATAATTATATTCTCAGTCGACACACCCAAAACATTGGCTTTAGTTTTATAAAACCAAGCTGGTATTGGATAACGGAAATATCTAAACCAAGGATTCCACACTACCCGATACATAGTAGTACCAAAAATATCAGCTAGTTTTACTTCGTGGGACCAAGTACTGAGCTCACCTGAAGCAGAAACAATAATATCACGATGTTTGTCCATGCCTTTGACTAAAGCAATTTCTTGCTTTAAAAAATCTTCGTCGCCATCTGGACAAAGTCCAAAAGTGTCTAGCAAGGGCTCATTTTCAACTTGCCAAGCAACAATCTCCTCTCTATCGTAATAACGATTGACTACTATTTCTAACATATCTAAAATCTCTGGTTGAATTTCATCTGTAGTCATCTTTTGAGCCCAGGTAGGAGCATGACATTCTGGCCAGCGTGGCAAACGCCAACCAATATTGGCAATGATTTTGACATCACGTTTGGCTGCTTGATTAAAAATATAATCATAAATTGCAAAATCAAAACTACCTTGCTTGGTTTCTATCAAATCCCAATAAATAGGAATACGAATATTTTTAACTTTTAGATCATCTAAAATTGCTAGATAAGTTTCTTTCCAATCCAACTCTAATTCTTCGGCAAATTTGGGAGAATAAGTCACTCCCCAATAATCAAACTTAGCTTCAGATAAATCTGTATTATAAGGGTAATGCTTGGCAAATTTAATATACCAAACAGCCAAAGATATGATCAAAAGCCAAATAATAATTTTTATAATTTTTTTTATCATGAAGCAATAAAATATAATCCAAAACTAATCAAAGTAATGGCCACTATTTTTTGTAAAATAATGACATTGTTAATTTTTTCTTTGATAATTTTGGGATAAAAAACAGTTATCAAACCGCCCAAAACCATCAAAAAAGCATATTGTACACCTTGCAAAGCATTGACCAATACTACCGAACCCAAAGCAATTGCATAATTTTGCATCAAAAATCCAATAGCCGCCAGTGCTTGATTTGAAAAAAAGATTACTTTGCCATCGCCTTTAAGATGTTTAAAGCTTTTCTTGATTTCTTTGCGCCAGCTATCAGGTATTAATAATAATAAAGTAGCTAAAAAAGTACCAATTCTAATCCAGATAAAACTACTCATAAATGCTTGGTGGTCATAAAGATATTTACTACCTACAAAAAAGGCTGCAAATATCAAAGCCGAGGCAGCAGCAATTAACAAAGCAGTCCAATGATGTTTTTTTGGATTAAACCACTTGACTACTTTATGCCAAAGCTGATGACCTTCTGGAAACCAAGCAATAATCACTGTACCTAAAATAAGATAAAAAATAGCCATCCATTGCCTACCAAAAAAAGTTTCGTGCAAAAACAACAGCGACAAAACAAGCGTAAAAACTGGTACCAAACCACCAATCAAAGTAATGATTCGTGAAGCTTCTCCATCTCGCAAAGCTTTGTAGAGTAACAATAAAGCACCAGGAAATAAAGCACCAATCAATATATTTCCTAAAAATAAAGACCAACCAGGCCACTCTAAAAACCACGGAGCAATGACCACCACTACAGCACCCATAGCTCCTACCAAAAAAGTATAAGCTTTGGCAGAGGGCAAAAATTTATCCAGCAAAAATTTGTCAGCCAAATTGACAATAGCTAAGATAAGATATGCTCCAATTGCTAATAATAACCAAGACATAATTTTATTTTAATTTATTTTATAAACTATTTATTATTTCTTTTAAATTTATCATCCCTTTACTGTCAAAATCTGATTGCCGAATTTGACGAGCGGCTCGTAAAGCATTTAGAGATTTACTATCTTCATTTTGATAACGACGAGGATAATTTGCTTCTAAAGCACCATTTGATAAAATATAGATATTATATTTTTTCAAACTTTTTATTAATTCTTCATCTTTAAGAGGTGGCAAATGTATTTCCATGTGATGCATCAAGGTTCTCAATTGTTGAGTCTTGGTAGCATCTCTATCTAGCATTATAGTATAAGGTATTTTATAAATATCTAATAAATGAACGTATATTTTGACGTTACCTTTGCCATGCGTCTGAATAACTTTAATATCTTTATCACCTTGATAAAATTTATCTATCAAGCTACGTACTAATAATTTATCAGACACACCCTCTACCAACAAAACTTTATCAGCAAAAAACATTTCTAGATTATCAGCATTGAGCTCTTGGATCAGTCGCTGGACATCTAGATTGTGTTGTGTCAAAGAAAAAGCTTTAGTGCTATTGTCTTCTTTTACAAATCTGACAACTTGCGGCAAAGTAATTGGTTTTATAAAAAGTGGAGAATGGGTAGTAAATATAACCTGCCCTGCCTGACTATTTTGCATAGCCCACAAAACTTTTTTGATAACAGCTGGATGCAAATGAGTTTCTGGTTCATCAATCATCACAATAGTGTACTCAGGATGAAAAATATAAAGCAACATGGTAAAAATACGCTGAAAACCAGAACCCAAACGATCAATAGTCACTCGCCTCTTACCTTCATATAAACCATCGTGTTCATAATTTATATCAAGAGCATTTTTTGTAGCCGAAATTTTGGGAAAATGATGTTGAAGATTGGCTTTAAATTTATCCAAAAATCCAGGAAAATTGAATAAACTGTGATAATCAGCTTCAATCTGGGCAGTATTTTGAAAAGCTTCTTCATCTAGCCTTTTTACTTTTGGTGTCAAAATATCAAGCAAAGCTTTGTCAACCGGCAAAGTCTTGTTTGCAAAAACTATTTCTCTATTTTCTCCTTTAAGCTGTAAAGAACCTATGTTGGCTGGTAATTGATGTTGCTTGACTGTTTCTTCTGTAAAATGCAATGTTAATTCAATATCTGTTTTGGCATAAAAATATTTACTATTTTTCAAATCTGGGGTAACTGCATAAGTAATAGCATCCAAAACATTGCTCTTGCCGCAATTATTTTGACCAATAAAAATATTTATTGGTAGCATATCCAAAACCAAAGCTTGCTTGATACTTTTATAATAATTTATTCTTATATTATCAATTATCATGATCAATAATCACACAAAATATAAATCACATCATCCAAATGCTGACCATCAGTTGTAAAACTTCCATTTGGTCCAGCAGAAACTAAAGCTCGAAGAGTGTTCCAATCATCATTTGCAAAAACAAACCCTTCACAACCATGTTCTTCGCTACAATGATAATCAAAATCAAGCCAATACTGAGTGCCCCAAGGGTCAAGCGGCACATGACTAACATAAGGACCATTCCAATTAGTAAATGGGAATCCACCTGTAGTACATTCTAATCCAGCATGACATTCATCCATCATTGCTGGATAATCATAAGGCACACAAGTAGAACAATCATGAGTATCGTTATTTTCCCAACTATAGGGCAACAAGCCAGTATCATCACATAATAAACTTATTCCCTTGGCTAAAGCACTTAAATCAGCTCGGGCTCTGGCTATATTTGCTTTATTGACAGCAGCTCTCAAACCAACTGTAGCTATACTTGATAAAACTCCAATAATAGCAACAACAACTAATAATTCTACTAGAGTAAATCCTAATTGTTTTTTTATTGAAAATTTCATATCTATTATAAAAGATCAATATCATCTATCTCATCAACCCGATTGTGCATCACAATATTTTCTACTCGATAAGTACCCATACGCGGTGCATCCAAAAATCCCTGCATAGCTGCCTCAGCTAGCCAGCCAGATTTTAGCCAATCAAAAAGCCACTCATCTACATATTGAAGATCCTGACTATCTATACCAGCCCCGATAGCCAGTAGCCAATCACGATTGTATCTTTCTTGATAGCCAATTGGTTCTGACATGATGATTGGTAGCCCCAACGAACTATAAAAAGTAAGTTCAGATGGTTTTGTCCATAAAATATCAGTGGTTCGTAAAGCTTTGTTAAAAACCTTAAAATAAGACATCTTGTCTTCAGCATAGATAACATTGACACTATCAGATTTATCTAGCTTAGCTTGCTCTATAACTTTCTGAAAATAAACATAAACATCATTACGAACACCAGCTACTAGATTGAGTCTGACTTTATTTTGTTTTATACATTTTTTTAGTTTTTGCAAAATAACCACACCAATATCACGCTGAGCACCAGCTCCACCAACTGCAAAAGTAATTGTCAAAGGATGATTACTTTTTCGAATATTTTTAACAGGACAAAGATAAGTTTCTATCAAATCTTTATATTTTTTACGATAAATACCACGCGGGTCTAAATTGTATAGACGATTACTCAAGTCTCGCTTGATAATCTCTTGCTTGTCACCAATATTTTCTTTGGGTAAAGGAAAGCCAGTCAAAATAATATTTTTTGCTTTGACACCGTATTCTTGAAGACGTTGACCAACTCTTCTATTGGGAGCTAGATAAATTACTTTACTGGATTTAGGATAAACTGGAGCCCAGGCCCGAGCAATATCAGCATCACAAACCACACAATAAATTTTGCCTTTATAGCCATGATATTCAGCAAAATAAGCTGGAACAAAAAAAGTAGTCACCAGCGGCAAAGGATTACGATTTAGTTCTTTGATAAGTTCTTTACCTAAACCACGCTTGACTCTTTTATAAAAATATTTTTGCTGACTTGAATTTTTGGATAAATCGCGACGAGGATAAAAAGGATCAATCTTTTGATAATGATCCATAATATTAAAAGCAGTTGTACCTAAAAATGGAACTTTTTTAAAACGAGAAATAATTTCGTACCACTTACGACCACTTTCCCAAGTCTTTTGTTCACTCTTGCTAATACCTTGATAATGATTGGCATTGATAATACCGTGATGTGCTATATCAGCAAAAGGATAAGCTGCTCGTTGATGACCATAACCCATGTCAACGGCAACTACATACATTTTTTGTTTTTCCTCCATGAAAAATTTTATATTCACCTATATTATAACATAAACTAAAGTAATAACCAAAAATAATTTAACCCCTCCCGACCTCCCCTTGTCAGGGGAGGAGTTTATTTTTTTAGAAATAAAAAAGTCCCCCTGCCTGTCCGCCTCTGGTGGGACAAGGGGGATTTAAGGGGTTAAATTATTTTTTAAATATTTTGAGTAAAATAAATAATATTAATAAAGCAAAAAACCAATATTCCAAATTTATAAATCGTTGGACCATGCCAGGTCTAGCCAATTCAAAAACCAACAAAATCAACCAAGTACTTAGAGCTGCATTAAAAAAATTTTTGATCATCGTTGTAAAATTATTTGCCAATTATTTAATAAATCAACTGTTGAAGTATTATTGTGTAAATCTGGTATAGATAAAATCAATTCTAGTTTATTTCTAGTAATCTTAGCATTGTCTAAATCAAATTGTAATAAAAAATCTTGACTAGGAATATCTTGCCACTGCCAGCTATTATCAGTTTGTTTCAAGCCTATTTTAATTTCTTCATCAATAAATATGACACTACCCTCTATAGACAATGTCTCAAAATCAACTGGACGATAAACCTGCAAATATAGTGGCTCATTCAAAATCTGAGCTTGATCAATACTAGGATTATAAGCTAGACGTACTTCAGGATACCAGCCAGTCAAATCAGGAGTAATACTATCAGCTAAATCAAGCTGATAATTGATCACTCGTTCAGTAATAATATTTTGGCTAATAATAAACAAAATAATAATCAATCCAGCTAACCACCAGATATAGGATAAAATTTTGGAAAATGAATTTTTCTTGATTGTCATGCCTATATTCTAGCAGAACTTAGCTATTTACAAAAGTGTAAAAATATACTATTTTATGGTAAAATAGTCTTTGTTATGATTAGCTTTAGTAAAAATCAATTGATCTGGTGGCAAGCCCTAATCTTAGCTATATTATTGCTAAATACCTTTTTATTACACTCACCGGTGGTGGGTGTTATTTTTGGTATTATTTACCTATCTCTAAATAGCAAAAAAATTTCAGATATTCTTTGCTCACATATGCACAAAGGTCTTAAAAATGTTTTAGGACTAATTTTTATTTTGGCTTATATTAGTATTGTCTATACTATTGCTTATCATGTTTATCTTATCAATATTTGGACTTATTTATTTGTCTTGATATCTATTCCAATTATTGTTGAAATTTTGTCTTTTACCTCACACGCTCGGCATCCTTTTTTGAAAAATTTTGAGCTACGACATCTAAATATTACTAATATGCGCCGCTTTGCTTTGCCTATTGCTGTTTTGGTGCTTGATGCTATTTTATTTTATGCTCTATGGCAAAAAGCTAATGTCGGCATTATTCGCTCTCCTTGGGAGTTGGTAGGAATCAAATTTTGGACAGTTTTTATAATTAGTAATATCTTATTAGTTATTACTTTTTTGAAAAAACGTACAGCTAAAAATATTTTTTTATTAATTATTCATTTTTTATTAATAACTACCATTGGTATTGTCCTCTATCCACTAGGTTTTGGCTATGATTCTTTTATTCATCAAACAGTTCTAGATATTATAGATAAAACTGGTACTATAGCACCTCGTCTTTATGTCTATCTTGGTCAATATGGTATAACTTTATTTTTCTCAAAACTGACTGGAGTATCTCTAATAGCTGTAAACAAATTTTTATTACCTTTATTATTTAGTATTATTTGGCCAAGTAGTATTTATTATGGCTTACGTTATGGTTTTAATTGGTCATATAAAGCAAGTTATTTAAGTACTTTATGGAGTTTGATAGTTGGCTTTGGCTTTGCCACTATGACTACTCCTCAAAGCTTGTCTTATTTGATGGTAGCCTTAGTTATATTTATTTTATCAGAAGTCAATCGCAGAAAAATTCCTTTATATTTCTTATGGATAATAGCTATCATGACTATGACTATCCATCCCTTGGGTGGTGTTCCGATTATTTATTTAGCTGCTATTTTGTCTATTTTTAGGATTAAAAGAAAATTTTTAAGAATAATTTTATATTATATTAGCTGGATAATGGCTGCTTTTAGTCTGCCTTTATTATTGGCTATATACCAGTATATAAACAATACTCCTTGGACTAAAATTTTGACATTCAATCTACAAAATATACTTGTATTACCATTGATTAATTTCAAATCTACTTATAATTTTCCCTTAGATTTCATTCATAATCTAGGGTCAAATCATATTTGGATTTACATTATTTTGGTTTTACTGGGATTATTCTTTATAATCCGTGCAAATAAGTTTATATTTTTTAGAAGACATTTAATTTTTACTTTTATATTAATTTTAAATTTTGTTATTACAAAGATATTTTTAAATTTTAATCTACAAATTTCTTACCAAAAAGAAGATTATATCAACAGAATTATTTATTTGATTATATTATCTGTTTTGCCTCTGGTTTTGACGACTTTTTATTTCCTCTTCAAAGAAGCTTTTAAAAATGGACGAGCTATCTTCCAAAAAACTTGGTTAGTCATATTTACTGTTATTATTATAACTATCAGTGTTTATTTTTCTTATCCAATATATGATCGTCATGGTAACTCTAAAAGCTTTAATGTCACAGCTACAGATATCAAAACCGTCCAATTTATAGAAGAACACGCTACTGATCAGGCTTATATTGTCTTGGCCAATCAAATGGTCGGAGCAGCAGCTATCAATCAATTTGGCTTTGCTAATTACTACAATGATAACTTCTATTATTCTATGCCCCTGGGCAATAACAATATTTACAACGAGTTTTTATCTATGATTGAAGATCAAGCTGATAAAAATACAGCTCTCCAGGCTATGAACAAAACCGAGGTAGATAAATTATACTTTGTGGTCAATAATTATTGGCACTCAGCCAAAACTGCTATCAACCAAGCTAATCAAACAGCTGACGAACACTGGCTAATAGACAATGGAGTCAATACAGTTTTTGTCTATAATAGATAAAATAATATAATATAAAAACCCCCGGCATTTGCCGGGGGTTTTTATGATAAAATACTATAATACTGCGTCTTTTGCAGCTTTAGCAACACGGAATTTTACAACAGTTTTAGCTGGAATAGAAATAGTTTCACCAGTAGCTGGGTTACGTCCCATTCTTGCTTTTCTGTTCTTTTTCACTAATTTTCCAATACCTGGGATAGTGAATTCACCTGCTGTTTTGACCTCTGAATAAGCCATTTCAGCAAAAGTTTCCATAAAAGTGGTAACTTCTTTTTTGCTCATACCACTCTTTTCAGATAGAGCGTTGAGCAACTGTGATTTTGTCATAGCCATGATATAATTTGTTAATTATTAAAATCATTAGGAAATATAGCATATTATTTGAAATTTGTTAAGTAAATGCAATATCCACAGGCAAATTTGTATACATAAAACAAATACATTGTCAACTAAAATTTGTAAAAAATCCATAACGAGCTCGCTGTAAAAACTGCGGTTTAGTCAAATTGAGTTTGTCTATAATACCTCGTGGAGTCAAATCATAGCCCGTAATATCAACGGTTTTACCATCTACAATGGCTGTAGCCATGACTGGTTCGGCTTTACCAATAGCATAAGCCAATTTTACCAGTACTTGTCTGGCATTATATTTTTGCAAATAATCTATAGCCAATTGACGAGCCATATAAGCGGCTGATCTGTCGACTTTGCTAGCGTCTTTACCAGAAAATGCCCCTCCACCTACTGGAATTTGTGGTCCATAATTGTCAGCTGTGATCTTACGACCAGTCAGACCGCTATCTGCCGCAAAACCACCTATATGCCAAGGTCCAGCTGGATTCACATAAACATTGTTAAACTCTGGAATAATAGGCTTGATGATTTTTTCTATGACATCTTGTTTAAATTTCTCAAAATCTACATCTTTACTATGCTGTGTGGACAAAACCACACTATCTACTCCGTCTTTGTCTAAAGTTACCTGAGCTTTGCCATCTGGTCCCAATATCTTGCCAAGTTCTGAATTTTTATCTTGACGAACTTGTTCCAACTTTCTAACTAATTTAGCAGCCAAGACATGTTCTAGAGGCATAAGCTCACTTGTATCACTTGTTGCAAAACCTACCATAATACCCTGATCACCGGCTCCGCCAGTATCTACACCTTGAGCAATATCTGGGCTTTGTTTGGATATCTTGACCATAATATCTAGCTCATCATCATAACCAATTTCTTTATAAATATCTCGAGCAATTTGAGCTGCATCAAATTGAGCTCTAGTAGTCACTTCACCAATAATTAATAACAAACCATGACCACCAGCAGTCTCTACTGCTACCCGAGAATTGGGATCTTGACGTAGACATTCGTCTAAAATTGCATCAGAAATCTGATCACATACTTTGTCAGGGTGTCCGATAGTTACATTTTCTGCAGTTTTTAGCATAATTTTTGATAAATTAATTATTAAAAAATTTCTCTTTGTACAGAGAAATTAAATAATAAAACATTATCTTTCCCTGACAAAGGGTTGGACTTAGCACCGTTCCTACGCTCTTCACTAACGTTTCGAGCTATGGACGGCAGGCCTTATCTGTTTTGTGTTGACAGGCGTGCCATCCGAAACTTTACGCAGTAAAGTGTAGGGTGGTTGCTGGCGGTTCATCGAGCCAATCCTCTCACCGCACTCTTGATAATCAATATTTAGTTTTAAACTAGATTTATTATAAACTACTTTACCAAATCACGCAATAATGTAATAATTAAAGTAATTAACATTAAAAATAAAAAATATGTTTCATGAAAAACACTCTCGAACTATTTTCAAAACCATTACTTGGCGAATAGTAGCTTTTGGTTCTACATTAATAATCCTTTATTTATTGACTGGCAATTTTGAAACGTCTCTTTATCATTCTATATTGATCCACGTTGCTAAAACAGTTTTGTATTATATCCATGAACGAGTATGGAATATGAGTAATTATGGTCAAGAAATACGTAAGACTACTTAAATAAGTATATGTCACTTTCTACTTTACAAAAATATATTTTGAAAGAAATATTATTTAGTAAAAAATTAAAAGTAGATAGAAAAATATTTAACAAGTTTTATAATAATAAAAAAAATCCACCGGCAGCAGATATTCGTACAAATATTATTACCAAATCTATCGAACGCCTAATAGACAAAGGCTTGCTAGTCGGCTTTGGTGAGAAAACTCAATATAAACTCTTTATAGATAAAGTCAGATTAACGCCTCAGGGCAAAAAAATAAGCCAAGCTTTGCTTGGACAACAAGAACAACTGCCATTTAAAAAACGCAAAAAATAAAAAAACCCGGCGCATGCCGGGTTTTGTAATACAATTATTCGTGAACAAAAACTTTAGCTAGTCCAATCTTTATCCAGTCAAAAACTTCTTGCGCTGGACCAATGGCCAAACGTACACAACCATGTGAAACAGCTGTCCCTAGACTACCTATGCCTTCACGGCCACCATTTAAGAACGGCAATTCATGAATGCCGTTTTCTAAATTTCCCGAAGTATAAAAACTAATAAACCATGGCATAGCCCAAGTCATGCCTTCTGTCCCACCATAAGCCATTTCATATTTGGCAAAAGCTGTAAACTCTCCAAGTCTAGTAGCTGTTGACGGTTTACCAGTTGAAGTCAATAATTCATCAACCAAAAACCCATCTTGATAATAACGAAATATTTGATCAGATACATCTATATCTATATATTGAGCCAAATCATCTCTACCACTTGGTAAATTTTGTGGAGCAAATAAGATATCATTTTGACCATCACCATCTACATCTCCAGCTGCCATTGATAATCCTCCTTTAAAATCTTGATCAAAAACAAATTTGGCATTTTTACCTTCACCAAAACCATCCCAAGCTATAAAATGCGGACCACCAGACAAGCCTGGTGCAGTCAAAATCTCTTGTTTATTATCATTATCTATATCAATCCCCAAAACATTTACTCCACCTTTAAAATCATTATTATAAGCTAACCATTCATTGACTAGACTAAAATCTCCTCGATAAATCTGAATTAAAGATTCATCTTGCCAGCCACCAGATACTACAATCTCTTCACGGCCATCACCACCTAGATCTATAGCCGCTATATCAATATTATGACTTTTTAGAGGTAGTTTTATTTGTTTGAGTAAATTGCCCTCAAGATCAAAAGCCTTGAGATATTTACTATCACTGCCACTAACTACAAAAATTTCGTCATGACCATCAAAATCTGTGTCAGCACATCCAACTTGTACACCCTGTTTATATTCTGGACTTTCTGCAAAAAAACCTGGAGAAATTTTTGGATTACCAAAACCATCAAAGATCCGAACGTGAGCACCACCGCCTTTATTGGCACCAATTAATATTTCTTGACGACCATCATTTTCAAAATCACAACCCATTATATTGACACCACCAGTAAATCCCTCATCATAAACTAAAAATTCATTAATAAAAGTACCATTACCTCGCAAAATTTTGACACTTGGCTTATGACGGCGACCAGCTCCTACTAAAATTTCAAATTGACCATCACCACCCAAATCAATGGTTGCCAAATCATAACCACCATCCAAATCCCATAAAGTAAATTGGCTCTTGAATTTTAGATCATCAAGGCTATAAATTTTGAGATAATCAGAATCTACATCTTGTGCTAAAACAAACACTGGTAAACTTAATATCAAAATAATTAGAATAAATTTTTTCATGCTTCTTCTATTTTATAATCTTTAACTTTAAGACCATCTTTATCAAAATAAAATTTAGCTTTAAATTTTTTGTTATCCAAAAACCAAGGAAACCAATACCTATCATCATCCCACATTTTGTCATAGGGAATATTATCAATATCAAACCATTGAGGTTTCATCTCTTCAGTTTCAGTAGGTTGACCTGACCAGTTTTCTGATTTAAAAACATGGACTTCTAAAATCTCCGGATCGCCAGCAAATTCAAAATACATCAAACCAACTTCTTGTAAATCACTAATTTTTACCTTGACTTCTTCTAAAGTCTCACGAATAGCTGCCTCTTGAATAGTTTCACCCTTTTCTACTTTACCACCAAAACCATTCCAACGATTGACTCCAAAACCACGTTTTTTCAAACCAAGCAAAATTTGCTTGTCTTTTTTTAGCAAACACAAAGTTAATAACATCATTATAATTATAGCACATATTGACAATACGCCCTAAATAGTGTATATTAAAGAATACGAACTATAGATAGTCCTTTTTTAATTTGACCAAGGAGGTGTCAAAAACATTCAGACTTGTTTTTTCAAGGAGGAATCGTCAGTCTTTGACTGGCAAAATCAGCAACATTTTTTTATGGGAGGAAGAGAAAGTGGCGAAAGAAAAGTCAGGTAAACAATCAGGGGTAGCACTCTTGAACCAAGCTCTAGGCTTTATTGGAATCTCAAAGAGATTCAAAACAGAACAAGAAGCCAAGACAGCGGGAAGAGATCTGCGACAGCTTTGGGCCAAACAACCCGATAGGCGTCTAACAAGCGCTGATCGTATGAAAGGTCATATCACTACTGAACTGCGCATGCTCGCAGAAAAAGGTGGTCCAGAGCATACCCTTGCCTGTACTTTTATTCGGGAACTCGGGCAAAACGTTCCTGAGCCACTCAAGGAACACCCTCTATTTCCCCAGGTCATGTCTGATTTGAAGGTAGCTGCCGGTATCAAGGTAGCTTGAGTAGTATATCCGCTAGCCCCACACGGTTGGCGGATTTTTTAATTACTCAATACCCTTGCCAAAACTAACAATATATGCTAAGACTGAATGAAATATTCAGTCCTTTTCAAACTCTAGCCAAGGAGGCTTGATATGAAAGATAAAAAAGTTGCTGGTCGTAAAACCTTCTTGGCAAAAGTAGCACCTTTTGTTGATCAAGAAGGTATTGAAATGATCTATGCTGCCTATATCTTTGCAAAATATGGGCATCGCCAACAAGCTCGCGATGATGGTAGTCGCTACTTTGACCATCCCAAGGGAGTAGCTGAAATCATCATTGATGAGCTAGAAATTGTTTGTGACTGGCAGATAGTTGTCGAGGCATTATTACATGACATCTTTGAAGACACCTACCTCTTAAGTCCCAAACGTATGCGTATCAACTTTGGTCCTGAGATAACTATTGACCTCAAGTTACTAGCCAAAGATCCTCACAACTCACGTCGCTATTATGACAACATCCGTAAATACGGTAACTGGCGAGTCATCTTGGTCAAACTAGCTGATCGCTTGCACAATATGCGTACTTTGGAAAACTGTAGTAAAGATAAACAAAGACGCAAAGTGTTGGAAACTCGTCGAGAATTTCCTAGCTTGATTAATCGACTTCAAAAACTGATACCCGAGAAAATCGAGTGGACAGTTGCTCATCTAGACAGATGCCTTGAAGCTGAGCTTAATAAGCATGAAGCTAGATTGCAAATAAAAACTTCCTAAATTTTTAGGAAGTTTTTTAAATAATTTTTAAATTTTTATTCTACAGGATAACCTTCTATTATCCAATATCGTAAACCATCATCTAAACGAAAAACTGTATCAAAACCAGCGTTGGTCATTTTTCGAGCAGCTACCACAGATTGATTATAACTATCACCATACACTAAATAAGGTTTTGATTTATCTAAACTATTTATAGCTGATTCAAAAGTACCATTAATAATTTCAAAATTCAAAGACCCTGGAATATGACTAGTATTATATTTTTCTTTACTAGAAATATCAATTACAATTAATTCAGAATTATTTTGCCAAATTTCATAAGCTTGTGGTGCAAACAAATCTTCAAAAATAATTGGTTGTTCTTCATCAGGATTTAAAATTCCTTGGGGTTGTGTAATATTGTTATTATTATCTGGTTGTTTTTGAAAAATTACCAAAATAACAGCCAAAATAATTAAAATAGCAGCTACAGCTAAAATCTTTTTAAACATAATATTATATTAAGTCTTATAAAATATATTATAACATATTTCTTAAATTTTAAGAAACAAAAAAAGAGGTGTTGTAGACAACACCTCTTGGTAAATCAATAGCGACGACGATAGCGACGACGCTGGGCCATTCCTTGGCGATACTGATTGTGGATGACCCACAAGGAAGATATAACTGAAGCCAAGAATGTCAGCACAAAAGTCAGAACAACCATCCAACCAGGAGGTTCGACCGTCAGGTAATCAAAGTCGTCAAAACTTTTCTTTACCCAGTACTGTTTGACATAAGGCCCCAGCCATTTGATGACTGGCAGGAGATCAAGAGTCTCGCCAGACTGTTCGATCACTTTGGAACGAACATCCACCTTGAGTTTTTCCACTTCAGTCCAGGAAAAGACGTGTGACCATTGGACTTGCTTCTGCTTGTTGACACCAACGCAGATGATCAGCTCGTTTTTGTTGCCATTTTTCCAGTAGTTTTGCTGGGCAATGGCAGCCTCCATAGGCTTGTCCACAAAAACGAGAATCATCACCCGGATCTTCTTGAGAGCACCCAGCTTGGCGTTGATGATGTCCAGCTGGTGTGTAGCTTGCCGATTATTCGACCCACTGTAGCCCAAGATAGCTGAGCAACGATAGCCATTGATGGGTGGATACTCAAACAAGCCGTGTTCTTCAGGATCCACTTCCTGAAAATTGAAGACGCTTTTTGAAGCCTGTACTCTGTTTTCATAGCGATGCTTTGAAACATAGCACAGCAGAGTAGCATCCTCACCACTCCAGCGAGTGACGTACTTGTCGCCATCGTTGAGATGATAGTCACGATGTAGATCCACAAAACTCTTGTTGCCAAAACGACTGACTAGTTCATTCCAATGACTTTCTCTAACACGCTTTGAAAAGCCATTGGAATCATTGACCTGCCAGTATGGCCCATGGTAATCCACATCATAGGCATGCTCGTAGCCAACAAATTCCTGGTAGGAATTGCCATCACTATCATAGCGAGTCTCGTACTTGGCATGGGTACAAGGGACTGTCTCGTCCCAAGACTCATAGTACTCGGCAGAGGTGACCCAGCCGCCCCAGTACTCAGTATCCAAGGTCTGACTAAACTCAGTACCAAACTTGCAGATAGTGGTGACAATGGCGCAGACAATGACGGGAATGACTAATTCCCACCACAGCACGCGGCGTTTGAAAAAAATCAGCAGAAACAAGACAGTCAACAGTGGAATGATTAAGGCCAGCCAGATAAGCATAGCCTTACCTCCTAATTGCCATCGCCAAAGACATTGATGTCATCTTCGACACCGCTGTCAAAGGTCTCTTCGGTCTTGGTCGAAGTGACCAGCTGGATCTCCAGCTCCTCGACATTACCGACAAACCACTTGCCAGGCTTGCGCAGACGAATGTCATCATGCTCGCGCTTGATGTCAATCAGCTTGGCCTGCACATTGGCAAACTCAGCTCGCAGACCTTCGATGGAATTGGCAATGTCCTGATACAGACCCTGCTGTACATCGAAACTGGGATTCTGTTCCTGAATCCACTTCATCAAGCTGCCACCACCAGATGCATAGCGTGCATCCATCAGGTCAACATAGACTTCCTTGAAGTCGTTCTTGGCTCGTTCGGGCAGCTGTGCCTTCTGAGCAATGACCTTCCAGACCTTGTCATAGATGACCTTGTTGACATCCTGCTGAGCCGTAGCCTGATTGCGCAGACTGACTTCCTTGTTGTCGTAGTGCCAATTCATGCCCACGAGCACGATGGCAACGACTGCAGCGATCAGAAACAAAGCAAAAAGGACTCTTTTCATGACTTTTCTCCTTGATTGGGAATTGATTTACTTGAATTCTAAAGGTACGTAATTTGACCGAATATAATAGAATAAAAACTTTATTTTGTCAATATTTATAGGGCTTTTATACTATAAACATTGACAATTATAAAAATCTATGTTATATTAGATAGATTTACGTACCATTTAGGAGGCAATCATGCTGGAAAAGCTTTTGAAAGCAATCTTACTCATTTGTGCACTGGGCTTAATATGTGGCCGCATTATGATCAATCATGGTGCTAACCACCAGAACATGATCATGCTTGAGTGCGGCATCATGCTCAACCTATGGCTACTCATGCCTAGCCTATTTTCTGGCCTGCTAGTGCTGGCCATCGAACCTTTACCACTAGGAGGCAATCATGCCTAATATACACATGGTCGGATTCGAAGCATCAGAATACCGTCGTTTGAAAGACATCATCGATCAGGCTATGCAGATCTTGGGTTTGGGTAATGACGCTGTTACTACCTATGTCCAGGCTTTGGTCAGTTTCTGTGATGGTAAAAACACTCCAGCCCCTTACATCAGCATTTCCTCTACCAAACCTGAAGAGCTGCTAGACATCAAGGATATTTTACAAGCTCTGGACATTGGTGTGGATTGTGAAATCTGTCCGATACTTCTTAACTTCGAAGAAGCTGGCGACATGCATGCTGATGTCATTAGTCCATACCACGACGAACGTCAAGTCGTAATCCAGGGTAAAGTGGTAGAAGACAAGATGTGTCCTCCCGGACACGCTTTCTGCAAAGCTTGTGGGTACGTGGCTCCACTCAATCGCTTCAAAGCCCATGACAGTTGCCCCAACACCCGACTTCCTAATCGCTGTCCAAATCCAGGTGCCTGGAATTTTGAAGGCTAAAAACCTTACCCTGTACTATTTAGTACAGGGTTTTTTATTTAACCCCCTCCCTGCCTGCCGGCAGGCAGGTGACTCCCCCTGTCAGGGGGAGGTCGGGAGGAGTTAAACATAAGCTGGACAATAATCAAAAAACATGTTAGATTAATTAATCTTTTATGTTCTTCAAAACACTAATCAAGGAGGTCCATATTGAAATGGCCTAATATTCTACAGTTGGTCAGACATGATGTGTCTGCCTACAATGTCTTACGAGAACTAAAATCTCAAGACTCACTCTATCTATCTTTCTTGGCTGCTTTTCAGAGGGATCCCTGGGCTGAAGCTACAAAATGTCTGGCTCTTGCAGTCCAAGAAAAATTTGCTTTAGGTGTCAGTGATGCCAAGACTCCTTTAGCAGAGCTGGATAACCAACGCGCTGAGCAAACTGGTCAACGACTCAGAGAAACAAGAGAATTGCCCCACGTGGTAATTCGCTCTCCTTATGACAGGGCTCGTCGTACCCATGAAAAGATCTGCCTGGGTTGGCCTGAACTGGCCGGAGTCAAGGTAATTGAAGACGAACGTCAACGTGAACAAGAGCATGGCCTGGCCACGCTCTACAATGACTGGCGTGTCTTCTTCTGTATACACCCTGAGCAAAAAGCCATGTATGACCAATACGGTCCTTACTGGTATCGATATCCTCAAGGTGAAAACGTGCCTGATGTACGCTTGCGCAACAACATCTGGATCGGTACTCTAGTCCGTGAGTTTGCTGGCATGCGGGTTCTGGTAGTGACCCATCACCTCAACATCTTGGCCACTCGAGCCAACTTGGAGAGATTGACTGACGAAGAATTCATCCATCTGGATGACCACGAAAAGCCTATCAATCTAGGCGTGACTACCTACAAAGGTAATCCAAATGCTGGCAGTAACGGTCGCTTGATCTTGGACAGCTACAATCAAGCTCTCTGGACTCCCTGATTTTCCCCTGAACCATTTTGGTTCAGGGATTTTTTTTGTTATACTACATAAGTTCGACTATTAATATAAAACTATGAACAAAAAAGCTTTTGATCAATTATTAGCAAACAAAAAATGTGTAGCTGTGGTCTGTAACCAATGGGGTGATACTGGCAAAGGGAAATTTGTAGATCTCTTGTCTTCTTGGGCAGATATTATCATCCGTGGCACTGGTGGAGCCAATGCTGGACATACTATAGTAGTCAATAAGCAAGAATTTATTTTTCATCTTATACCTTCAGGAATTTTGCATGACAATGATGGTAAAATAAATATCTTGGGTAGTGGTGTGGCTTTTGATCCTCGAGTAGTACTAGAAGAGCTAGATATTTTGGCTGACAATGATATTAAAATAAAAAATCTCAAAATAAGTCATCAGGCTCCTCTGCTCTTGCCTTGGCATATCTTGATTGACCGGATTGGTGATAAAAAACAAAAAATAGGCACTACTGGCCGTGGTATTGGTCCTTTATATTCTGACTTTACAGCTCGTCATGCTTTATTTGTCAATGACATATTTAATAAAAAAATATTTAGAGAAAAACTAGAAGCTTTTTTAGCTACCAAACAAAAAACTCTAGCTAATCTAGACAAAGACGTGGCTAAAGAAATATTAAATCATCCTCATCTATGTGATGGCATATTCTTTGATGAAGAAAATATATTGAATATAGACGCTATCGTAGAAAAATATACTGGGGATTTTGCTGATAGACTAAAGCCTTATATTATAGATTTGAATATCTATGTTGACCAAGCCTTAGAAAACAATAAAAATATTTTATTAGAGGGCGCTCAAGGTACATTGCTTAGTATAGATTATGGTACTACAAAATATCAAACTTCATCTGACTGTACTATAAATGGTCTAGCCAAAGGCAGTGGCCTCAAAACAGAGCAAGTTGATTATGTCTTTGGGATTAGCAAGGCTTTTTATATGACTAGAGTAGGTAATGGTCCTTTTCCTACTGAATTTGGTGGCAAAAAAAGTGAAGAATATTGTATTAGTGGAATTACTAAACAAGAAGAAAAAGAAAAATATTCTGATCAAATAGACAAGCTTATGGAATCTGACGATGATTTTGAAACAGGCCTAGCTGTCCGTCTTCTAGGTGCAGAATATGGCGCTACTACTGGTCGGACCAGAAGAAATGGCTGGCTTGATCTAGTAGCTCTCAAATATGCTACTAAAATAAATGGCAATCATCTGACTTTGACTAAAGTCGATGTTTTGGACAAATTCAAAAAAATAAAACTATGTACTCATTATAAATACACTGGTCCAGATATTTTTTATGCTGGTCAAAATCTAAAAACAAATGATGTTATAGATTTCTTTCCCCGCTTTTCTGAAATCTTATATAATTGTCAACCAGTTTATAAAGAATTTGATGGCTGGCAAGAAGATATTTCTAAAATAGAAGATTATCAGGATTTACCTGAAGCTATCAAAAATATTATTAATTTTATAGAAAAATATATAGATGTGAAGATAGATGTAATATCTGTAGGACCAGATAGAGAACAGACTATTTTTAAAATTTGATATCAAAAAAACCGGCGCATGCCGGTACAGAAAAATTACTAATTAATAAATATTAATTAGGGATTGCCCGCCTTGCCGAAGCTTCTTGCCGTCGCGTAGCCGCTATGGCAAAGCACGGTAGCGTAGGCAGGGGTAAATTTTAATACTTACATCAAGCTTTGTGGGCGCAAGCACAGTTTTTGTCGTCCCAAACAACTGTTACTTCATTGCCAGCTTTAAGGCCTTTTGGCAAGAAAAGTATCTTACCATGTTCTGTTTTTTTCATGGCAAAAACATACTTGTCAGGATCTTTGGTCTCTTGCAAACGAGCCAAAATCGGAGTCTCGTTGGCTTCTTGGTCGCCACTATCAGAATCCTGAAAAAACTTTGTTGCCTTTTTAGGAATAATGATTTTATCCCCTTTTTTGACAGTAAAAGCTTGTTGTTCTTCTGGAGCCATAATGGTCCAAATTAATGATTATATTTTTATTATCGATTATTTGACTACAAAAGTCAACCACCGCCTCCGGCGGGATTGACCCCGCCAAGGGCGGTGGTCAAACAAAAAAACAGGATAAAATCCCATTCTTTTGGCCAAACTCAGCTTGGCTCAAAATAAATCGAGCTGAGCTCGATGGCAGGGGCGGTAGGAATTGAACCCACGCTAGAGGTTTTGGAGACCCCTGTACTACCACTATACTACGCCCCCTTACTTTGTTTCTTTATGTAATGTATGTTTTTTACAACGTTTACAATATTTCTTCAATTCTAATCTTTCTTTAACAGCTTTTTTATTACGAGAACTATTATAGTTGATACTGTGACATTCACTACATTCAAGTTTGGCTAGATTGTCTTGTGACATAATTGTTTGATTAATGAATAATGCCCTTCGGCTTCGCTCAGGGCACTCGACCCAAATGGTCGAAGACCACGAGCGAGTGTAACGAGTCGAGTGGAGCCATCCGTCGGACTCGAACCGACGACCGATGGTTTACAAAACCATTGCTCTACCAACTGAGCTAGGATGGCATATTATAATATAACGCAGTAAATTATAGACTAAATAGACAATAAAGTCAACCATAAACAAAAAACCCTAATATTAAAAGATTTTATAAATATTGACAAAACAATAAATATATACTATATTACTATATTCGCTCTTCATTTCATGACAATTCCAAGGGGGTTTGACCCATGATCAAATCGTGGCTTTTCCTGAGTCTGCGAATCTTCATCTACATGCAGATCACCATCTACGTGATCATGCCCGCTGTCTACAACTTCTGGCCCAGTGCCGAGCCCATCGACGTGCTCCACGCCCAGGTCGGTGAGATCGACTCACGTACCGGCTTGCCGCTACTGGATCACACGCTCCACCTGGAGCATCTGCCCGATGGCCACTACTCCGTGGCCGCCACCTACTGGCGCAACAATCGAGCCATCGTGGTCCAGCACAAGCCCGGACCGGATCGCAACTTCGCCTACTATACCATGGACTGTCACTCCGATCGCGACCTGCAGGTCGGCGACCGTTTCACGGTCCATGATCGCCAGGTCATCTGATTCCCTCCCCGCTCTCTCACTGCTTCGACCGGTAGTCAATGACTACCGGTTTTTTTATTTAAATAAAACAGCCGCTTACAAATGTAAGCGGCTTTTTGATTAGTACATGCTCTTGACTGAGCTCCAGGATGTTTCCTGAGTAGCGACACCACCTTCGCAACCCATACCAAAAGCACCAATTTGGCCACACGGTCCGATCAGACACGGAGAATTGATGTCCAGCATGAAGTTATCAAAATCAGGTTCACAGAAAATGGGATCTTCGGAGATATTGTCTCCATAGACTGGCATACCGATGTAATCGGAACACGAGGCAAAAAAATCTTCTTCGTCACATCTAATGTCATTACCCGGAATGTTTCCCCACACGATTGTGTGATCCAAAGTAAGGACATCGGCGTTAATACCAGGCCCATGAGTGGAAACTCCGGTATTTTGAGTAACTGTACAGCCTACTAAAGTCGCATGACCCAATCCGACATAGAGGCCACCCCCAATGCCTACGATAGATTCATTGTTAGCAATGACGCTGTTGCTGATGGTAATATCACCCATGAAAAGATAGATTGCTCCACCATAATCATCAGCAATGTTACCAGAAAACAAACATCCGTCAATAACAATACTATGTGCACTATCACTCCAAATAGCTCCCCCGTACCCTTCAGTTGTATTGTCTAACACTTGTGTGTTTTGCAGAAGCAATTCACTGTGTGGAAAACACTGAATTGCAGGAGAAGGAGCGGTTGTGCTGTAGCAACCTTGCATGACTGAATCGTAGATATGCGCCCATTTATCGTTGTAAAGTGCAACTCCACGAGTGTTACTAATGACACAATTGTACATATCGATGCCGCCATTCATATTAGTAATAGCGTGCACCCTTGCATTCACAATAGTGATATTTCGCAAAATAACATTCCAATTCAAAACGAATGCTTTATCAGTATCCCCACAATCTATGACAATCTCTTCACGAGCACCATTGCCAATGAAAGTGAGTGCTTGAGTGACAACGATATTTCTGTTATCAACTCCAGCATAGGTGCCTGGCGCTAACAGTATGGTATCACCATGCACAGCAACTGCATTTGCAGACTGAATCGTGGGATATTCGCTCGGAACATTGAGAGTGGTGGCAAGAGTAGGCTGGCAATTAACCAGCACAAACGCGAAGAAAGTTACGAGCAGAGTCTTCATGATCAACCCTCCAGGGTTTATTGAGTTTAAGTGAACGTAAACAACTGTGTATTTAACTACTTTTTGTTATTTTTGTCAATAAACCCCCACTTGGGGGATTTTTTTATTCAAACTCTTTAATACTTTTTAGCCATTTATTTTCAGCTCCATGATCTTTGAGATCTTGAATCTCCTGTGGAAAAACACAATCATCAAACCATCTAAAATCTTTAGTAAAATCTATAGCCTCAGTTTTCCAAGTATTCCAAGTAGTTGGTTTTATTTTATTTAATATTTCTAAAGGCACATAATCTCCTAATATTCTCAGAGCTCGTTCAGGATTAGCATCTTTGACCCAAGTAGTGAGCCAATAAACATCATGTTTATCTGTAATATTTTTCATAAATTCAACAATACCAGGAACAGGTTTACCGTTTTTGTCTATCAATACTCCATCAATGTCTAGATAGATGTTCATAAAATAAAATTAATACCAACAAACATCAGTATCATCTTGTACAGAAACCTGGCTCTGAATATATTCAAATACCTCATTCCAACCACCCACTTCATCAATCAAACCATTTTCCAAAGCCATTTGTCCCATCATAGTAGAACCATCGGCTAATTCTCTAACTTTTTCTATATCCAATCCTCTATTCTTAGATAATTCTTGAACAAAATGCTCATGCATAATAGCTAAATCTCTTTCCCAAATAGCTATTTCTTCATCTGTTAGTTTTCTATTAGGATCACCAGCATCTTTAAATTTTGCAGAAGTAAGTTGATTATAAGTCAAACCTTCTATTTTATTTTGCTCAACATTATCAACAAAAGAGCCGTTGATACCTATACCACCAACTTCTGACAAAGCTGAAGCTACAATATAATCAGCTCCTGAAGCTGCCCAATAAGCAGCAGATATAGCAGCGTCCCTAACCCAAGCTACAGTTGGTTTTTCAGCATCTTTGAGTGCTTGCGCTATTTCTTCAGCGGCAACACCACTACCTCCACCAGAATCAATATCTATAACTATAGCCCAAACAGTTGGGTCAGCATCCATGTCTTGAATAGCCCAAGTCAAATAATCAGCTGAAGTACCATTAGACATTTCTTCGTCTTCTGACGATACATTATAAGTTGTTACTTCACCAAATAAACTAGCCCCCATGACTGTACAATATTCTTGGGGACCATAATCTTCTGAATAATCTTCATAATAATTATCTCCGTAGTATCTAGTCATTAGATCATCACGGATGATAATCAAAGCAGCTAATAAAAATATTACTACTCCAATTATTTTAAAAACTTTTTTACTTTGATCTGTCATAGGTTTATTTAGTTATTTTTTATCTACTTGCTGATTGTATTAATTCTGGTTTAACTTTAGAAACAAGAAATTCACGCTCCAATCTTAACGTTAACATTTCTCTGTCTATAAGCTTAATCCTTTTCATAGTTTCTAAAAACTGACTAGAATTCAAGCGTTTTATTTTCTTGGTTGTTGTTTTCATAGTATTTATTTTAAAAATTATTTATATTCTTCTACACACTCTTTTTTGCAATCTCCAATATGAACTTTACTAAAATCTTTTTCACAGCTACTAATACACTCAACATAATTCGCTTTATTTTCCTGTATTGCAGTATACCCAACCCATATCAATAGTCCAATGCCTATAATTATTAAAAGTTTTTCAATTGTTTTTTTCATATGTTTATATTAATTATCCAAAAATTGGTTTATAATTTTCTGGATCTTCAAGGCAGGACTTTATATAATTTATTATTTTTGAAGGAATGTGGTGGGCATTAACTAAATATTCATTAGCACCCAATTCACGCCCTTTATCTAAATCTTCTTGTTGCGACATATTAGAAATAATAAAAAGTGGTATATGTTTTGTTCTATCATCCTTTTTTAAAATTTCTGTAGCCTCAAATCCATTCATAACAGGCATTATGATATCCATCAAAATTAAATCAGGTTTTACTTCTAAAACATAATTGATCAAATCTTCAGCTTTATCTGTAGCTGGATGTTTTTGCCAAATATGTTCAAAGCCCTCTTGTTTTAATTTAACTCCATACATTTTAGCCAAAAATTCATCGTCTTCAAATTGTAATATTTTTTTCATATGTTTATTCTAATTTTTTTATCGCCTCCCGATACTGACAATATTCACAATCTTTACCAGAGCCTGGTATTTTTTTGGTATTTAGACACTTATGAATATCATTGATAGCATCCTCTACCCAATCATCACTACCTTTATATGATATTAATTTTACATCAAATTCAATGACCTTATCAAAAGCCTCTTGGTCATATTTACCTGTACAATAAACAAAATAACCTGTATCAGATACTTTAAGGTCATTTTGACGTAATAACCACTGATAGACCTCCATTTGCCTTTTATAAGCATCATGAAACCGACTACTATCATCTAATTGCTCAATAGGTTCATTTTTGGCTGTAGCTTTATAATCTACTACAATATATTCTTTTTTATCATTAATCCAAAGATCATCAATAGCTCCAGTTACCAATAATCCAGTTGGCTCATGCAAATATTGCACGCCCTTAAAATTTTCCCGCCATTCATCTATTTTTTCATGTTCAGCTGGCTTGGCTTTTATTTTATATTCTTTTTGTAAAGGATGTTTGGTATTTTTGGCTCTGTGAATATCAAATTCTTGTTTTAGTTGATGGTCTACAGCGCTGTTTATCAAAAAAGCTGGAATTGGTGGTCGTTTGACGCCCAGTTTGTTGTCTAAATAAAAACAACGGGGGCATTCAATAAATAAATCAATCTTAGATCGACTTAGTTTCCATTGATTGCCACCGTAGTTGTAGGATGCTTTTCTGTTGGGGTTGTATTTGGGCATGGTTATTTTTGTAATTTCTTAAGCATTTTATAGTCAAGTTTTTCTACAAAACCTCGTGCATTAACAAAGAAAACATACAAATTCAGCTTATCACAAACATCAAAGGGTAAATTCTTTAAGGCCTTTCTTTTAAATGAAATTGGAAAAGCAATTCCATACTTATACCCATATTTATATCTAGCCTTTCTCTTTGTATGCATTCTAGAAATTATTTGACCAACTGCAGAATTAAAACTACTACTAATACTTCCTCCAGGTGATTTCACAGACGGACCAGGATCACCTTTGACTTCAATTAAAAAATATCTAGCATATTTATTATTTTTAACTTTAATATCTACTCCCTGACTTCTTAATTTTTTAGACACCAAATTTGAACTCCATCCATCTTCTCTTAAATATTTCACAACTGATTTTTGGACAAATGGTTCGGTAATTATTTTTCTTTTTTTCATACTATTAAAATAATTTTCCTTTCGCAGCTGCTTTAGTTACTTTAGCCAAATCTAAAATTTCTTCTATAGAAGCGCCATTATCTTTAAGGCCATAAAAATGATTTTGACCTAAAAGTATATACTCCCACTCCCTGTCCATTCTGTCCTCTGGTTTTAATTCATTTATACGCTTAATCCAATCCAGAGTAGCAACCTGTTTTTGTTGTACATTAGGATCTTGTAAATCTTTATCTGATTTGGTCTCAACTACATAAATCTTTTTGTCAGTCTTAACTAAGAAATCTGGATAGTATAGTGATAATAAACCATCGGTTCTAATATATGTTACGTGAGCAAATGGATGTCTATACTCATCAATTTTTATAAAACTCTCAACCTTGGAATCACCGTCTGTATAACTCATAAAATCTTTTTCCAAGCCGCCCTTATTTGATGGGAATGGCAATCTTTCGTAAATACTTTTTGCAACTGGTATAGAAAAACTTTCGCGCATTTTAAGCTCAATAATCTCTGAAAACTTTTGTTTTCTTACAATACCCTCATCAGCTTCAACACTGTTCTGCATCTCAAATACTAGCTTGCCCACTTCTTTAACTATATGTTGAGTAACAATTCCATTCTTTAATAAAAGCACTTTCCAATTATTGCCTTCGAATGGATCAAATTTTTTACCAAACAATTTTGTACGAATATATTTATCAATAGTTTTAACTAAATCAATATGATTTATTTGCATAGTAGGAAAAGCTCTTGCAGCTTTTCTACCAATTCTTCCCATCCTATTAACTACGGTATTTAAAACCTTTTCTAAATACTCATTATAACTCTGGGAATTAAACAAACTAGCATTTACCACATAGTCCCCAAACCTTGTTTTAACAGTAACTTCTTCAGAATAAAACGATTCGCCATCCTTTTTGAAAAACTGCTGCAATTGCTCTAGTTTGTATGCAGTAAACTTATCCAATTTATCTAATTTTAAATCTGTTGATTTTAATTCTTCATCCGAATCTTTAACAATATATGGCCAAAATAAATCATATTTTTCATATCCTTTCTTTAATCCAATTTTCAATAAATCACCAACCACATCTGCGCCTGCATCAATATCTTTATTTACTTCTCCAACTAGTCCTTCGGCCAATAAATCATCATAGAATTGTACAAATGCCGGATGCTCTATAATAGACAATAGGTCCAAATAGTTAGCTGGCTCTTGTTTTTCTAATAATAGCTTCTTTCTGTTTTCATTTTTAATATCTTGAAACTCAGGATCTCTCCACATTAAACGCAAACCTCTTCCGATGGTCTGTTCCAAAAGTATAGGAGCGTCTGAAGCTCTCAAAGGAACGATCACGCAGATATTATTAACATCAAATCCTTCTCTAAGCATTAAAACAGAAACTACTACTCTAGGATTTTTATGTTTATCCATATTAAAAAGTTTCTGCTTTATGTCTAGCCACTCTTTTTCTTTAACCTGACCTTTTCTATCAGAATCAATTTGCATCACCTCATCTTCTTTTAATCCTTCTTGGATTAAAAATTCAGTCACTAATGGTGTTACTTTTGTATCCTCACACATCACCATCATTTTTGGATGCTTTTGACTCTCACCCTTCTCATCTTTAGAAAATTCCGTGAAATGTTTCTCTAATTTATTTAACTTCTTTAGTCCGGCTCTCAACATTAATCTCTGACCATCAGATAAATCAACCGGCTTATTACCATCTCTTATTGCTTTAAACTCTAATGGCAATTCTGCTATCTCTTTCCTCTTATCAATAGCAATAATTTTTACCATTCCTTTTTGTATGGCAGTTTTTAATTCAAAGTCCACAACAATGTATGGAAAATAATGTTTTGTTCTTTTTTGTCCACTACCAGTAGTATCATAAGGTGTTGCAGAAAAATCAACTTGCAACATCTTTTTCTGCTTATTAGCAGCTATCTGATTCAAGCTCTTTTGCCATTCAACTTCTTGTATTTCACCATAACTCTTATTCTCATGAATATGGTGCGCTTCATCGTTCATCACTACCAAATCCTCTAAATTTGCTAGATATTCTAGTTCTTTACCACGCGCATATGCAGCGTCTAGGGCAGTTAAATCATTTCCTGTGGCCTTTCCTGGGCTTATTGGCATTATGTCGCGAACTATGGAACTTGGATCGTCTAATGGGCTGTTTAGCTCTTCATCCATTTTTTCTTTTTCCAAAAATAAATGCCAATTAGTAATAGCAATCATCCCTTCCCCTGTAACCTTTGAACCAATCTCTTCTTTCTTGGCTACGCTACCTTGAATAAACCCAAAAAGCTCATCTCTGTAGCTAGGCGGTATGAATACATCTTGAAAAATATGAAAATCAGATTTTTCAAATTCTCTTTCTCCGTCTTCATTTTCTTTGCCCAAAAAAGCGTCTAATAATCTTTCATAAACTATTAAACCAGGGGCTACAAGTAAAAAATTCTTTGAATACTTGCCTGATTTTTCTTCTTCGTATTTCGCATTTAAGTACTGCCAAATAATCAAGGCATGCATCACCCAAGTTTTGCCCGTACCGGTAGCCATCTTTATTGCATACTTAGGAAGCTCATACTTTGGTTTTTTTAATTCGACTGCATCAATCTCTAACAATAATTCCGGATTGATATTTTGATAAACATCTTCAACCGAAGTAGTACCTAAAATTTCATGCAAATAAATTACGTTTAGTATGGCTTGCTTCTGGCCTTCATGAAAATTTATATTACGAGTATCAATGTGTGGCTCCTTAAACCAAAAATTCAATAAATCCTGAGTCACAGGAGATACTTTGGACATCATCTCTCCGCTATCCCAAGATTCTAAAACTACGCTAGTTATATTGTTAGCTAGTTTTAAAGGAATGTCACGAGTACCAATGTTTAGTGGTGTTGGCATATAATTCTAATTTATAATTCTTCTATTACAATACTCTCAAAACCAAATACGTCTACAGCTTTTACACAAACTTTTCTTTTTGATTTTTTAGGCACTGTTAATCTAGCTTGTTTGATGACATGATAAGGATCGTTGTCATTCTCTGTATTCTCCCTATAGTCTTGCCATTTGCTGCGGAAAGTTTCTCCATCATAGTCTGGATCAATACTCCAATACTCAATCAAGCTCAATGGATCGCTAGATATAATTTCCTGTAGTTTTTCTTTATCTTTACCATCAAGAGGAATGTTGTCTGGAGACAACAATACATAATTATCTAATTCAACGTTTATAATTTCCTCGTCTCCTTTTGATTCTTCTTTTTTAATTGGTTTAATAGACAAATACTGTAAAGATGAAAATCTAACCTTGCCGCTATCAACCAATTTATCATATCCTTTCTTACTCTTTA
>CAZEWH010000001.1:113115-205536 GCA_964515785.1 uncultured Gammaproteobacteria bacterium | reverse complement strand
GAAAATCTAACCTTGCCGCTATCAACCAATTTATCATATCCTTTCTTACTCTTTAATGTATCTAATAAATCAGGAGGGATTACCAATACTTCTAATTTATTATCATTAAGTGTTTGGATTGCCTGAGTAATATCATAAGTAAAATTCCAACCTAATACTACAACTTTTTTCCAGCCGCCCATAAATGAATTACGGAGCTCAATAGCTTTCTGCAAAGTATTTAGACCAGTCAATTTATTTGGTGAATCAACAAACACAAGTGTTTTAGAATCTTTTATATAACCCACATTCTTTATATGGCTATCATCCTCCTTAAACGGAATAGCGCCATATAATTGCAAGACAACGTAGGATAGGTCTCCAATTCTTTTATATAATTTTGAAGAAGAAAAAACTTCTTTTTGATAATCTCCAATCGATTGATATAAAAATGGCTTAACATCAGCGTCTATCAATCTCTTCCTACTAACTAGGCTCGCTGGTTTACCAATATCTGACATAATCCACCTTCTTCCTAATTGTTCAGCTACCTTTCCTGTGGTGCCAGAGCCTGCAAAAAAATCTGCAACTATAGAGCCCTCATTTGAGGATGCATTAATGATTCTCTTTAGCAGAGCTTCTGGTTTTTGAGTATCATAATCCACCTTCTCTTTACTTCCTGCGGCCAATCCTAAAGAAGTTATGTCATCCCATACATCATTTATTTTTTTCTTCTTTATAATATGTTTTCCGTCATCCGATACATCTAAAAACATCTTAACCCGAGGTGTCTTTTTGCTATTCCAAAATATCCTGCCCTCTTTATCTAGTTTTTTTATACTTTCATCAGTATAATCACCTTTAGGTATGGTATAAAAATATCTACCCTTATCATCTTGCTGATATTTATTTGTTATCGGCTCCTCAGTATATTTATACATCTCATTAGATATTGCTCCTGCAAAAGTTTTTGCATATCTTAATATCGTATCGTGTTTAGTTGCAAATTTTATAGGACTGGGCGATTGAGGACCCTCATACTTCCAAATAATTTCATTAATAAAATTCTCTTTACCAAAAATATCATCTAATAATATCTTCACATAATGCCCAACGTGCCAATCAATGTGCACATAGATTGATCCTTTGCTCGATAGTAACTCTCTCATTAAAGATAAACGTATATAGATCATTTTAATATATGAATAAGTACCATCCTTCCAAGTATCAGAATACGCGAACTGTTCCATGGTAGTGGGCTTCTGTTCTAAATCTTTGCCTCGCAACTTTATCTTAGTTCTATAATCAGCCTTAGAATCAAAAGGCGGATCAATATATATAAGGTCAATCTTCCCTCTTAGAGAATCTAAATTACTAGCTGGATCACCAGCTAGTAACGCTTGCATAACAAGTAAATTGTCGCCATAAATTAAACGATTAAGCCAGTCTCCTTTTGACTCTTCTGGCATTTGTCCGCTGAATAAACCGGCCGAGTCTTTGGCTGGTAAAACTAATTCGTTTGTTTGTAAAGTAAGCTTGCTCTTGCTAGATAATCTTTCTAGTATTTGCTCTACTTCTTTCTTGCCTTCTTTAACAATTTTTGGCAATTCATCAATTAATGACTTTGACATTTTAATATAATTTTAATCTAATAAAAATCCCTTTAATTCTGCCACTATTAGCCCCAAAAGTCAACACGTAAAGATGCTTCGCATCCACGTGTTTTCAACTCTAAAAACTCCCAAAAATCTTGACTACATATTCCCATAGGAGTAATGTTTTAATATAAAATATTAACCTTAAAAACTATGAAAAAAGCAATCATAGTAGTAAGTGCTGTCGCCTTTCTACTATCTGTCAATTTTGCAATGGCTAGACCTCCTGCTCCAGCGGAGTGGCCAGTGAGCCCAACTATTCAGTATATTTTAGAATGGCTTGAAAATCTACAGCAACAAGTTAATGAAATTGAACTAATTCCTGGGCCTCCAGGCGAACAAGGGCCTCCAGGGCCACAAGGTGAATCTGGGCAAGATGCACAACATGGTGCAGGAAATGTCGCCTTTATTCATGAATCAGCTGGTTATTCATATCTATTAGGATTAGATGGCATAACATATGTACCAATTATTGGTGGCGGCTCAGGTTGTCCTGACCCATCACTAGATTGCTTTACCACTGGATCACCTGGCGAACCAGTACCGATACCAGTAGAAGATATTATTTCTTGGCAAAGAACAAGTTTTCTAGACAAAGATGGTAATTTTTGGCTTAATCATTCTAGTGAATGGCATAACTACGGACCCTTACCATAAAAAAATTACAACAAAAAATCCCCCTTTCGGGGGATTTTTTTATTCAAATTCTTTATTTAATTCTTCAAGAAGTTTCTTCTGCTTCCTAGACAACTTAGTCGGAACATTGACAGTCACCTGAACAATCTGGTTCCCACGTCCATTGGCACGGAGGCGAGTCACGCCTTTGTTTTTTAAAATAAATTTTTTGCCAGATTCTGTGCCTGCCGGGATTTTTAGTTTGACCTGTCCGTCTATAGTCTTGACTTGGATATCACCGCCTAGGGCTGCCATGGTGAATGGGATTTTGTACTTGGTAAATAAATCATCGCCTTGTCGTTCAAAATTAGTTTCAGGTCTGACCCTGACATTGACAAACAAATCACCAGGTTGAGAACCTGCTCCACCAGAGTTGCCCTGGCCTGCCAAACGAATAGCCTGACCATCATCAATCCCAGCTGGGATCTCAACTTTGATATCTACATTTTCATCTACATAGCCTTGACCACGACATTGACCACATTTGTCTTTGACTTGTTGGCCCTTGCCCTGACAATCTGGACAAGCAGTCTGAGTCTGAAATTGTCCCAAGATAGTCGTGGTGACTGTACCAGCACCTTGGCAAGATTTACAAGTTTCAAAAGAAGTACCACCAGCGCCTTTACAAGCACTACATTGATTCTTTTTACGAAGTGATAATACTTGTGAAACACCAAAGACTGCTTCTTTGAGAGAAATATCAATATCTACCTGAATATCCTGGCCGCGGCGGGTGCGACCACCACGTCCGCCTCCTCCACCAAAAAAGCTGCCAAAAATATCTCCCAAATCAAAATCCACATTTTGCTGGCCGCCAGCTTGAGAAAAACCACCAAAGCCCTGACCAAAAGGATTTTGGCCGCCAAAGCCTTGGGCTCCACCCATGTTCTGATAGGCAGAGCCAAATTGGTCATATTGAGCACGCTTTTCTTTATTACCTAGAGTTTGGTAGGCTTCATTGATTTCTTTAAACTTGTCAGCATTACCAGCATTACCATTCTTATCTGGATGGTGTTCGTGCGCTAATTTGCGAAAAGCTTTTTTGATATCAGCTTCAGAGGCGTTTTTATCAACGCCTAAAGTTTTATAATAATCTGTGGACATTTATTTTTGTTTTTCTTGATAATTAATAGTTTGACTGTTATCTAGAGATACTTGATGTGGTATCCAAGCTTCCCACATAGTTTCTGGATCTTCTAATAATTCTGGATTATAAGCAGTAGTAGACTGAAAATAAGCTAACTTCTCTTTAGTCAGATCAGTAGCATTAGGAGAACCATCAGCAACTAGTCTAAAGGCATTATCAGTAAATCTACTATCACGTAAAATAATATCTTGTTTTGGTACTGCCATTACTGTGGCATTTTCCAAAACACCAGCTTGAGTAAGTTTTAGCCATGATAATGAATCAATCCATTGCTGGAAGGCTTTGAGTGGTATAGCTACTACACATTTGTTATCACCAAATTTATCATCAAATTCAGCAAAATCAAAACCAGCTTGAGTCAATTTTTCACGACCACCGTCATAAAAAGCAGAATTGTTGGCTATATCACCTTCGACAACTTCAGGACTAAAGTGAACCAAGACTTCTTCATCTGGTCCAACCTCTAAAGCTAGATCATCAAACTGTTTTGTATAAAAATCAGCTAATGCTTTGGCCTTAGCTTGTAGCTCTGGATCATTTAACCATTCTGGATCAAAACCAGGATAGTATTTTTCATTGTCTGGTGTTTCAAAACTCATATTTATTTTAAGTACCCCCTCTCAGTCTCCCCCTAGACTAGGGGGAGATGTCGATCCCGCCAACGGCGGGAGAGACAGTGGGGGTATGTTATTTATCTTCTTTGACTTCTTCAAAGTCACCTTCAACAGTCTCGTCCTTCGCTTCACTTTGTGAAGCTTCGGCGGAGCCAGTTCCCTGATTAGAATTATCTGCATCGGCTTGTTTCGCCGTAGCCTCGGCGGAGGCAGCAGCCTGTTTTTGGTACATTTCAGTACTGACTTTTTGTACTACATCTTCCAGCTCTTTCATAGCTGCTTTGATAGCTTCTAGATCTTTGCTAGTTTCTAGATCTTTCAAAGCTTTTAATTTTTCATCAATAGAAGCGAAATCTTCAGAACTAATCTTATCTTTATTTTCTTTGATTAATTTTTCAGTAGAAAAAACCATATTAGCGGCATTGTTGCCTATTTCTACTTCTTCTTTTTTCTTTTTATCTTCTTCAGCGTGAGTTTCTGCGTCTTCTTGCATTTTTTTGATCTCATCTTCAGATAGACCAGAAGAAGATTGAATAGTAATCTTTTGTTCTTTGCCTGTGGCTTTGTCTTGAGCTTTTACATTCAAGATACCGTTAGCATCTATATCAAAAGATACTTCTACTTGAGGAACGCCACGCGGTGCTGGAGGAAGACCAGACAAAGTAAACTTACCCAAAGTTTTGTTGTCAGCAGCCATTTCACGTTCACCTTGCAAGACATTGATCTCTACAGCTGGTTGATTGTCAGCAGCTGTTGAAAAAATCTGAGATTTTGAAGTAGGAATAGTTGTGTTACGTTCGATAAGAGGTGTACGTACACCGCCCAGAGTTTCTAAGCCTAAGGTAAGAGGTGTAACGTCAAGTAATAGCACATCTTTGACATCACCTTGCAATACACCAGCTTGGACAGCAGCACCCATAGCTACCACTTCATCAGGATTTACAGAAATATTTGGCTTTTTACCAAAGAATTCTTCAACTTTTTTCTGGACAAGAGGCATACGTGTCATACCACCTACTAAAATAACTTCTTCTATGTCTGAGGTTTTCAATTTAGCGTCGTCTAAGGCTTTTTGACATGGTTCTAGAGTTTTAGCTACTAAATCTCCGATCAAGTCTTCTAGTTGAGCTCTGGTAAATTTCATGACTAAATGCTTTGGACCAGAATCATCGGTTGTAATAAACGGCTGATTGATTTCTGTTTCCATAGAAGAAGACAATTCAATCTTGGCTTTTTCAGCAGCTTCTTTGAGTCTTTGTAAGGCTAGATTGTCTTGAGATAGATCAATACCTTCTTGCTTTTGGTATTCTGAAATTATCCAGTTGATAATAACTTGATCAAAATCATCACCACCCAAGTGAGTATCGCCATTGGTTGATTTTACTTCTACAGTGTCTGCTGACACATCCAAAATAGAAATATCAAAAGTACCACCACCAAGGTCATAGACTGCAATTTGTTGGTCTTTCTTTTTATCAAAACCATAAGCTAAAGCTGCGGCTGTTGGTTCGTTAATAATTCTTTTGACCTCAAGTCCTGCAATCTGACCAGCATCTTTGGTAGCTTGACGTTGAGCATCATCAAAATAAGCCGGTACTGTGATGACAGCTTCCTTGACATCTCCACCTAGACGTTCACTAGCATCAGCTTTGATTTTTTGTAAAATCATCGCAGAGATTTCTTGCGGAGTATGATCTTTGTCACCCATGGTGACTTTGACACCTTCGCCAGCTTTGACGATCTTATAAGGCATATTTTTGATATCTTCATCTACAGCTTCATCTGAAGACCTACGACCAATCAATCTTTTGACAGAAAAGACAGTATTTTCTGGATTGGTGACAGCTTGACGCTTGGCTGGTAAACCGACCAAACGTTCGTTGTTTTTGGAAGTCGCTACAATAGAAGGTGTAGTACGAGCTCCTTCTTTATTTTCCAAAATTTTGGGTTGCCCTCCTTCAATTACAGCAAAGGCTGAATTAGTTGTACCCAAATCGATTCCAATAATTTTTGACATATATTTTTCCTCTTTATTATGCCGTGACATTCCCCCACTACGCGTGGGAAAATATATCAACGACTAAATTAAATTATTTTATTAATATTATTAATTATTATTAATTAATTCTTTTTTATATATAATTTGCTGAATAGCCAGCACTTCGTCGGCTGTTAATTCATCTGTATTTACAAAGTCCATGACTTCATATGCTTTGAGATCAGTCAAGATAGCATTACCTACTACGCCTTGTGGCATAGATGCAAACTTGGTAAGTAAATTAGCGCCGCAATTGACACAAGTAGCATAAGTCAAGATACCATATTCACTTTCGTCTAGGACTTGGACCATGCTTTGTTTGTATTCATGCTGGCAAACTGGACATTTTTTGATAAGCCGCAAATTTAGCGGCAGATTAAAGTTTTGCATTTATTTTATATCATTAATATTTACGACTACTTTGGCTGGTCTAATGACCTGATCTTTTAGCATAAAGCCAGCTTGTAATTGTTTGGTAATTATATTGTCTGCTTGTTTGGGATCTTGAATTTGCTCCACAGCTTCATGAATATAAGGGTCAAATTCTTCGCCAATAGTCTTGATAGCAGTAATTTGATTTTCTTCTAGAAAAGTCTGCCACATCTGCAAAATATGCTGCAGGCCCACAGCCCATGATTCTTGCTGTTGATCAGCTGGGATATGAGTGACTGCTACTTGATAGTTATCAAAAATTGGCAGTATTTCTAGCACTAGCGAACTAGTGTTTAGATCTTTAAAATTTGCCATCCTAGTTTGGGTCTCTTTTTGCAGATTTTGGTAATCAGCCAAGGCTTTTTGCCAACCAGCTAAATGCTCGCCAGCTTGCTGCTCCAGGTCTTTGCGAGATAATTTTTTTGTTTTATCTGTCATAAGTTTCTGTTATTTCCTCAAGTAATCCTAGTGCTCTATTATAATCCATGCGCAATGGGCCAACAATGGCCAAAAGCTGTCCTGAAGGCAAAAATGTAATAGCCACAGAACAGTATTCAGCCAATGGATTTTCTTCGCCCAATAAAATAGTTGGTTCTTTTATTTTGTGATAAATATCAGCCATGGCTTTTTCTAGACTGTCTACAACTTGAGACATAGATAGCACTAGTTGCAAATCTTCAAACTCTGGCTGAGAAAACAAATTAAATAAGCCTGTAAAATACAAATCATTTGGTGCTTGTCCGACTATAATAGCCAAATCTGTTTTATCAACTAATAATTTGGCTAAATCACGAAGATCTTCATCATAAGCTGAAGCTAATTCTGTTTGCTCTTTGTCATTGACTGATTTGACGTCCAATAAATTGTCAAGATAATAGCGATAACCCAAGGCAGTAGGAACACGACCAGCTGAAGTATGAGGCTGCACAATAAAACCAGCTTTTTCTAGCTCCATCATTTCGTTGCGTATTGTTGCAGGAGAAACTTCAAAATTTTTGCTGTCAGCTAAACATTTGGAGCCAACTGGTTTGGCTGTTTTGATATACAACTCAATAATTTCTTTGAGTAATTTTTGAGTCCTTTCTTGCATTTGTATATTATAGAGCAATTAGCACTCCCGTGTCAAGAGTGCCAATTCAAAAAAGTACTCTATGCCTGCCCCGTGCCGCCGAAGGCGGTATACGGGGTCAAGGAGTGCTAATAGCATGTTTTGATATATAATGATATAATAAAAATACCTCAAACTGGAGGTATCTATGAGTAGAATCAACCGGATTCTGGTTCTCGGTTAGATCAAGCAGTACCAGGTAAATTCGCCTAGAGCGAATTTCCCCTCATCTATGATGAGGGGTTATTTTTTTACTTTACCCCCTCTCTTTCTCCCCCTAGTCTAGGGGGAGATGTCGAGCTTACGAGACAGTGGGGGTTTTTATATTATTCTCTCCGCAAAGCAGTGATTGGATTAAGGTTAGCAGCTTTTTTGGCTGGGTAGAGGCCAAAAATTAGCCCTATAGCCATAGAAAAGCCCAAAGATAGTATTACTCCACTAATAGACCAGGTAAAAGCCCATTCAAAGCCAGATATGTTGGCAGCCAAAGACACAAGATAAGTAATCAACAAACCTAATAATATACCCCCTACTCCTCCCAGGAAAGTAATGACCAAAGATTCCATCAAAAATTGCTTCATAATATCTGCTTTGGTGCTTCCTACAGCTTTGCGGAGACCAATTTCAAAAGTCCGTTCTGCGACTGTAGCATACATGATATTCATGATACCAACTCCGCCAACTATCAAAGAAACTCCAGCTAAGGCAATAAGTAAGAGTGTCACGCCACCCAAAATACTAGACATCAATTCTTGAGCTTCAGCCATAGACATAGTCTCAAAATCATCTCTGTCAGGATTGGTGATATCATGCCGCTCACGCATCAAAGCAATGATAGCTGCCACAGCTTCTTCTTCTTGTTCAGGATCTACCATCTGCGCAGTAATAGCTGCCACATAATCAACCCCAGAAATTAACTTTTGCGTAGTCTGCACTGGAATATAGACCATGTCATCCATATCAAAGAAAAATACAGCTCCCCGTGGTTTCATGGTGCCAATTACTTTATAATTTGTTTTATTTATTTTGACATTCTCGCCTACAGCGTCAGAAGCACCAAACAAATCTTCTTTGACACCAGAACCCAAGACTATGACTCGGGTCAAACTATCATCTTCTTCTTCAGTATAAAATCTGCCTTGGTCTATTTCTGAAGCATCAATGTCTATAAATTCTGCGGTCGCAGCATAAATCAAAGCTTTGCTAATATTGCCTTGCCAAGCCAGTAATTCTTGACCAGTCAAGACAGCATAAGCTTGTTTGATATAAGGCAAATCTTCAATAGCTTCTTTGTCACCTAGAGTCATGGTTGTGATCTCTACTCCCTGAGCCTGACTAGTCAGACCTCCGCCGCTACTAGGTACTCGGACTTCGGTTTGGATAAGATCAGAACCAAAACTAGCTACTTGACCAGTAATCAGCTCTTCCATACTATCTCCAGCTGAAACAATCACTGACACAGAGGTAATACCAATCACCACACCCAAAATAGTCAAAAAAGTCCTGGCTTTAGATTTTTTCAAAGCCCGCATAGCTATTTTAAATGTATCAATATATCTCATATTCTATATCATACCGCACTTGATGCGGTATCTAGCAAATTTAGTTTATTAATTTAACTTACTGGTTCCCGCATCAAGTGCGGGACGACTACGTCATTCGTATCTCAATGCTTCAACTGGTTGGAGTTTGGCTGCTTTTTGAGCTGGATACCAACCAAAGGCAATTGCCACTACAAAAGTAAAGGCCAAAGCCATGATAATAGAATTTAAAGTCACTATAAAATCCCAATCATAACCCAAATAAGTAGCTACAATTGCTACTAACCAAGATATCAAAACTCCAATAATAATACCTATTATGCCACCCAATAATGTAAGAATAATAGTTTGCATCAAAAATTGCATACTAATATCACGCCGTTTGGCACCTACTGCTTTTCGCAAACCAATTTCTTTGGTGCTTTCTGCAACTGAGACTAGCATAATATTCATGATGCCTATACCACCGACTATGAGTGAGATAGCAGCTACCATAGCTAAGAAATAATTAATAGCACCTGTGACAGTTTTCAAAATATCTAGTTGCTCTTCAGCTGAACGCACTGAAAAATCATCTTTGGAAGGATCATCTATATCATGCTGATCACGTAAGACTTGTTTGGTTTGTTCAATCACAAAAGCAGAATCAGAACCATCTCGAGTCTTAGCACGAATAAAACTAATATGATTGACACCCATCAATAATTTTTGCGCAGTGGAAAGTGGCACAAAAACCTGATCATCTTGATTTTGAAAAGCAACTACTCCTCGCTCTTCTACTACACCAATCACTCGAAAAGTTTCTTTATTTATTTTGACGCGTTCGCCAATCGGATTATTATTAGTACCAAACAATTCTTCAGCTACTGCATATCCTAAGACAGCTACTTTGGCATGTTGATCTTCCTCTTCTTGATTTATAAAACGGCCTTTGATAGTTTCTGTTTTTTCTACTTGCAAATAATTGGCTGTAATACCAAGAAAACTTGTATCGTCAGTTTTATTTTGCCAAGTTACAGAAGCTACTCCTCGCAAATAACTAGCCGCTACTTCTATTTCTGGTACACGCTCAACTATAGCTTGTCGATCATCATCAGTCAGAGTTGTGATAATAATACCCATCACCGAAGCTGGCGGGCCTTCATCATCTGCTGCTCCGGGCAAGACAGCAATCAGATCACTACCAATACCCTCTATTTGATTGACAACCAAACTTTCAGCACCTTTGCCTACTGACATGATAATCAAAACTGAAGAAATACCAATAATAATACCCAAAGAAGTCAAAAAAGAGCGCATTTTCTTGCGCCGCAAGCTTCTCAAAATCATTATATAACTGGTAAAATCAAAACGCATCCCGTATAGAAATTAATTAAATTTTTCACCCCTTATCCCAGTAATAATTAGTAAATTTCTTACGGGACAAGTTCTATTTTAATTTACCGTTGGTTTTCAAAGTATTGATTGTTTCAAAATCTGAAGAATCACCGACTATACGGCCATCTTTGATACGGATAATTCTTTCAGCATGACGAGCTGTATTATTTTCATGAGTGACTATAATAATAGTCTTGCCTTGATTTTTTAGTTCTTGCAAAATAGACATAATCTGAATACCAGATTTGGAATCTAGATTGCCAGTTGGTTCATCAGCAAAGATCAGATCTGGTTTATTGACCAAAGCTCGAGCAATAGCTACGCGCTGTTTTTCACCACCAGATAACTGATTGGACAAATAATCTCGTCTGTGTTCTAGACCAACAGATTTGATAGCTTGATCTACAGCTTTGAGATCTGGTTTGTCTTTGTCATATAATAAAGGCAGACGGACATTATCCCAAACACTAGTCTTTGGTAAAAGATTAAAACTTTGAAAAACAAAACCAACTTTTTTGTTGCGATATTGAGCTAAAGTATCATCGTCTAAATTAGAAACATCTTTACCTTCAAAATGATAATCACCCTCAGATAAAGTATCCAAAAATCCCAAGATGTGCATCAAAGTTGATTTACCAGAGCCAGAAGGTCCCATAATGGCCACTGATTCACCTTTGTTTATCTTGAGATTGACATCAAACAAAACTTTGGTAACTACACCTTCGTTATCAAATTGTTTATAAAGTTTTTTTACTTCGATCATAGGCTAATCTCCATTTTTGATAAAAGTAACAACTTGTTCATCTGCAGATAAGCCAGTCATTATTTCTATAAAGCCATCATCACCTCTCAAACCAGTGCTGACTTCTTTGTCTTCTATCTGACCATTGACTAAGACTTGAACATATTTTTTACCGTCTTTGTAAACAACAGCTCTAGTCGGCACAGCCAAAACACCAATCCGACTATCAGTTTGGATAGTCAAATCAGCTGTCATGCCAGATTTTACTTTGTCATTGGCTATATCAAGACTGACTTTTACTTTATAATAAATCACATCATTGATAACAGTAGCAGCTGGATCAATAAAAGTAACAGTACCAACAAACTCATCATCACTAGAAAAAGCATCCAAAGTAATAATAACTGCGTCACCAGTTTCTATTTTTGTGATATCTGATTCTGGTACATCTACTTCTATTTGTAACTGACTAAGACCAATCATAGAAATAACTGGTGAGGCCATAGAAGTTTGTTCACCTTGATCAAAATTGACCTTAGTAACTACACCATCTACTGGCGCCTTGATGACAGTCTGAGCCAAATCACTCAAATATTTATTAAGAGTTGCTTGAGCTTGTCGTACTTTAGCTTCTTGAGCTGCAATTTCAAAACTCCTAGGAGGAGCTTGTTTCAAGTCCAATTTAGCTTGAGCCAAATGCAAAGCAGCCAATTTTGATAAAATATTGTTATTGGCTTCTATAATCTGATTGGAATAATAAATATCTTGTGTCCTAATATTAGAAGCAGCATCATGTACTGTTGCAATGGCTGTATTGATAGCAGTACTTTGAGTATTTATACTAGCTTTATGAGTAGTAACGACTGTTTCTGTATAAACAGCATTGTTGATAATATTTAATAAAACAACAAAAGTGGCTGTCAAAGTATCAGATACTTCTTCCAAAACTATTTCCAATTGATCAAGGGCTGCCAAAATATCTTCTTGACTACCACTAGTCTGAGCAGTGTTTATCAAAACATCCAAATTATTATAATCAAGGTTGGCAGTATTATAATATGATTTAGCTTGATGTAATGAAATAATATCACTAACATACAGATTATCATCAGCTGTAGTATCCATAATAATATCATAAACTATATCCAGAGAATATTGAGCAACAAAATACTTGTCAGTCATAGCGTTGAGAGCAGTATTTTGCAAAGAACTCAATTCATTACTACGGGTACTTTCCAAGTTTTCTAAATCATCCAAAGCTGTTTGATAAGCAGTTTCAGCTTGGATTTTTTCTTCTTGTGATACTCCAATGTCTTGTGTACTAGCTCCAGCCAATAATTCGTCTAGTTGACTTCTAGCCAAATCTAATGCAGCCCGAGCATTATCAACCTGAGAAACAGCGTTTCCAGCAGACAAAGCAGCTAGCGTTTCACCTTTTTGTACTTGTTGACCTACTTTGACTAGCATCTGCAACAAAGTACCAGTACTTGTAAAATTGAGATCAATATCATCGGCCGCCTCTACTGAGCCAGTTACTTCGACTGTTTGCACTATGTCTTGTTGAGCTACATTGGCAGTAATGTATTCAATTGTGTCTTTTTTTGATAAGTTCAAAAAAACAACCCCAATTACTACCAAAATTATGACGATGACTATGCCCCATTTAAATTTTCTTTTCATACAAATTTATTTAATCTATATATATTATAGCTCAAAATACTATTTTTTACCAATAAAAAAATCTAGCTTAAAACAAGCCAGATTTTTTAAATTTTATAAATAAACTTACCGAATTACTTTGACAGTAGCAGAATTGTAAGTATGGCAAGCACCAACAGTTACTACATTATTAGCATCTTTATGAAAATAATATCCAGTAGATGTTGTGCCAGCGGCTACAGCAGAACTAGGATCATAAGGAATAGCACCAATATAACCCTCAGTAACCAAAGGATCAAGCCAAATAAGAGCAGCGGTAGTAGAAGCAGTACATTCTGCATGTGCAGGTGAACCCCCATAAACAGAAATTCTACAATTTGCATTGGCTGTAATACAATCAGCTGAAGTAGTCACATTTGTACCATTATTGTCTACTGTGTACTTCATCCAAGCATCAGCAATAGCTGTGACATCAGACCAACGTTGAGCATTGTTGGCATCACCAATACGTTTGGCTGGATTGACAGCTACAAAAGTAGCCGCGGCCAATAAGGCAATAATAGCAATTACAATGATTAACTCAATCAAAGTAAAACCTTTCTTGTTAAACTTTTTCATAGTTTTATTTTATTTATTATTAATAAAATATATTAACACAATAATTATAGCATTTTTTGAAAAATATGCCAATGATTAAAAGTTATCCACAGTGATTATGCTATTGCGGACGATGTAACTCAATAGTAGCCTTAATATTAAATAATAAAGCTTGAGGGTTAAAACTAACTATTTCATACTTAGTATTTTGTAAAACCCAGTCCATCAAGTCTATAGATTGTTTTTCAGGTAATTCATTTAAAATAATATTTTTGACATCTTCTTCGTTGAATTCCATAAAAATATAATCAGTTTGGGTTTTTAGTGGATTATTGACTATAAAATTCTCTTCCAAAGGATCAGTCATTATAATAGTAGAAGTAACTAGTTGAGGAATCACATAATAATCTTCTTTTTGATAAACTGAGGTTGTTAGGGCAAATATTTCTTCTTGTTGTCTATTTTTCAGATCTAATACAATATTTTCATAATCTATGTCTTGATAGGTTTTTTCCTCTTCTATAGTCAGGGAAACATAGCGACCAAGTATATTATTATTGATACCATCTTGAGCTTTTATAGTGATGACAATGTCTTGGCTATAAGTATGCATATCATCTGATAGAGTACTAAATATTTTCCCTCTAAAAGCAAACAATATACCAGCTATAATAAGTAAAGCAATACCAGACAAAATATAAACATTTTTGAAAATACTAAAGTTAAACTTAAATTTTGGCAAAGATTTTAAAGCTTTTTTCCCTGCTTTGCTAGCAGATGGCTTATTTGGTTTATTATCAGACTTTTTCTTAAATTTATTTTTTATCTTACCATGAAAAAAATTAATCTCTGGTTTACTATGAGCCAATTTAGCTAGACCCAAAGCATTGATAAAATTGGTAGCTGCTACACCTGAGGGTATAGTTTTTTTATCCAAAAATGGTTCACCTTTAAAAATATCCTTATTTAAGTTGGCACCAAAATATTTATCAATACCTTTCATGTTGGCCAAACCGCCAACCAAAATAATTTGTTCAATCTTTTTACCATAGGATCTTTCATAATAAGAAACAAATTTTTTTAATTCATCGGCCAAAGGTTGAAATTGTCCTTGGATGATCAACATAACTTCACCAGCACTAACCGAAGAATCAAGACCAACTTCACGTTTTTTAGCTTCAGCTTCTTCTTCAGAAATATTAAGCTTGTTCATCAATGTCTTGGTAATTTTATTGCCAGCAATCCGAATATTGATCGTATCGTGTAGACCATGCTCATCAAAAATAGAAGCAATGGTTGTCCGACTACCCAAATCAAGTAATAAAGTTGTTTTTTTCTTAAGTTTGTCAGTCAAGCCTGCATAAGAACTCAGGGCTTCAGTAGTAATACCAACTACCTCCATACCCAAGCCTTTGAAAACTTCTACGAAATCTTCAATAATGTCAGCATTGGCAGCTGTAAAAAAAACTTGCTTATAATTGTCTTTACTAGGAATTATTTTGATGGCTGATATTAGATTGTCTATTGATTCAGGAATAACCTCCTCAGCTTTGTGTTCTGCTACTCCCAATATTTCTTTGTCTTTGAGTTTTTTTGGTAATACCAAAATATGAGAATAAGTTTTTGATTCTGGGACAGACAAGAAAACTTTTTTTGATTTTAAGGAAGTGATTGGCTTTGGTTTGGCGTTGGCTAATAATTTTTTTATTGCCTCACGCAAATTATCTTTGTGCAAAATCTTGCCGTCGTCTACAATACCAGGGTCCAAACGCATCCGAGCATAAGAATCCAAAACAAATCTTTTTTTCTTGCCATCCAAAATAACTGCTTCAATAGAAGCATCAGAAATGTCTATACCAATAATATCTTTTGCCATAAATTTATTTTATTAAAAATTAATATTCATCTAAAGCGTCTTTATAAGAGGTAATAGAAATTGGGCTAGTTGAAACATTGACTTTGATAACAATTGATTTACTCCACAAGCCAACATCAGAAGTAGAAGTAGCTGTCGAAGTAACAGTCTTGAGACCAGCATCTATAGCTGAAATAGTCGAGCTACAATTGACAGCTGAAGTACTGAGACTAAAACTACCAGACACACTGGTACTAGAAGCAATCCGTACTAGAGCATCATCTACACAAGCATCAATATCTACTATCACTTCTTCAGCCTCACTAACATGATAATTAGCCACCATATCTGAAACATTTATCAAAGAAACTATAACACTTGATACCAATGTCAAAGTGGTAATCATGATTACAAATATTAAAGCAATAGCGCCTTGTTGATTATTTTTCATATATTAATCTCCCTGTGATTGTAAAGCCCAAATCTCTTCTGGAGTCAAAACTCTATTATAAATACGAACATCATCAATTATACCATCAAAATAATTGGAAACGCTCCAAGATAAATTACTATCATAATTTACCAATGTACGCACAGAATTTACTGTTGTAGTGGCTTTACCGCTATCTCCTTTTTCATAGACATAAAGTATAACTTCATCATCATCCAAATCATAAGTAGCTGTTACGTGATAAACAGTAGCATTGGTCAAGGTATAGGAAGAATCATAATCAGTATAAGAACTACTATCATAAATTCGTAAACGAGGTTCACCAGTATGTATAGAGAATTTATAACCTTTTTGTGGACTCCAAGCTGACTTATTGATAATAGCCATTTCACTACCACTTGATTCTTCTTTTACCCAAGCAGCAATAGAAAAGCTATCATTAAAATTCAAAGAATCATCATTGGAAACAGTGCAATATTGTGAACTACCACTTTCAAAATCCCAAGCATAAGTACTGCTAGTAATCAAGCCACCAACTGCAGTAGGAGGACTCACAGTACAAGTAGCATCATTATCACCAACTGTATCAGTACCATCCTGAGCTTCTATGTCCCAAAAAGATATCAAACCAGACGGTTGTTCATTTCGTAATACAACTGTCGAGGTAGCCGTCGAAGTGGCTGATAAATTTATCTGGTCAGAAGTAAAAGACTTGACCTTCATGTGAGTAGTCACGCTAGTAAAAGCATTAAGAGAAGATGTGGCTGTTGAAGTGGCAAAAGTCAAGTTGGTATCAATTACTTTGACATTTGGTGAGGTCAAATAAGTCGTCGTTCCTGCTGTATAGATAGGTGTATCACAAGCTTGAAAAAAACCATTTTGAGGAATATTTGGATAACAAGTCATCATTACCCTTTGATTATCGATAGTAATCCTAACTCCACCACCATTTTGTACACAAATACCAGGCAAATGATCGTCATCTTCAAAATATAAAGCCAAAACTGGTGGAGAAGCATCAAAATCAGAACAATCACCTTCTACATCTTTGAGAAGACCATCAGAATTTCGTACCAAATAATCTATACTATTTAAAGCCATCCTCCGATTACGAGAAACATCTACATTTTGTCCAAGTTTGCTAGCTGTACCACCCAAGGTCAAATGAAAATCAATTACTGCTGTCAATAAAACAGCCACAATAGCTAGATACAAAATAGTCTCTACTAAAGTAAATCCAGATTTATTTTTTATTGACTTATTTTTTTTCATTAATTTAACGATACTTTATATTTAAATCATATAATGTCGGCGCACTATCATCTGCTTCAACAGCAGAACAAGGATCCATGCTTATCAAATAACGCAAAAATCTATTACCGTTTAAGCTAGATTGTGTACTACTAGTAAAATATCCATCTGTATGATCACTAAATACTTGAGTATTTAATCCAGAAGAAAAAGTAATATCATTAGAAGCTTCTAAACTAATAGTTAAATCACAACCACTTGGTACATCTTGCTCAACAGATACTTCTAACAACTCTTGGCCAGTTGATCCAATATCAAAAATAGATGAATATAGGCTACCTGCAGAATTATAACCACTAGAAGCTGGAGCATCTGGTCCATTTATAAATTTGAAATGCTTAGAAGCATCTTCTTCTTTTTCTAAAACAAACAAACCAGTACTACTAGAGTTATACCATAAATAATGATAAGGAATGGAATTACCTGGCGTATAGCCATAAGTAGAAGTATCTTTGACCGGACCAGCCACAATAGCTTCTCTATCAGAAATATCGACCGAGATCAAATCTCCATCATAACCTATGGCAAAAATATAATCTTTGATAGTATCATAAGCTAGACCATGTGGTGTACCAAGGTCATTATCAGCCAAAGTATCTAGCTCTGTCAAAGAAGTGGTGTTATCTTCAACAATCCTAATATCATAAGCAATATCTTCAGCTAATATAGCAAACCTATTTTTGCCACCAACATTTTCTAAATACTCTATCTGAACATAATCACCAGCACTATCATTATAATCTTCAGAAGCTGCTGATTTGGTACTAATATCATAGCGAGCAAAAGTGTCAGTATTAGAATCTCCGACTACATATAATAAATCATTGGTAGTATCTACCCAAAGATCATTTATATTACCATCACTGATCTGCTGAGCTGCACCTTGTAGAGTCAAAGTAGCTCCACTATCAGTAATAGCCCAAACAAACAAGTCACCCTTGCCGCCAGAATTATTGGATAAACCATAGAGATAGGCATCATTACTATCTATCATCATTCCAGAAAAACCAAGATTCATACCAACACTAGCCAGAGCCCCTGAACCATAGCCTGTCAGGGTCTCAGTACTTAGATTCAAAATACCAATTGCATAATTACCATCTAGCGTAAACACTGTCCCCAAATAAGCGTAAGTGTCATCTGAATTAATAGCTATAACACGACAACCAGTCATAGACCCAAGATCAACTGTGACTTCTTCAGTAAGAGTGCCTGGATCATCTTCTACACCACTAATATCATATTTACGCACATCTTGCGTAGTATCACCACACACCCAAGCTTCAGTGCCATCGCTAACAACATCAAAATGAGCAATACCGCCACCCGCCTCAACATCAGCATCCCATTCTACTTCTTGCCAATCTGGATCTGACGCTCCAGTTGGTCTCATAATAAAATGCAAATAATCTACAGGGGTAGCAGTTTTTTCTAATATAAATATACCTCCCAAATTACTATCATATTCAATAAAATGGATTGGTCTAGAATAAGGTGTATCTGCATAAGTACTTGTATCCTCTAAAGGACTAGTCAACTGACGCGGGTTAGTTACATCAATTACAAAAAGTTGTGCACCATAATCAATATAAACAGCATTATGATCACCATCAAATACTATACCCTTTTCACTATCTCCAGTAGTATTATAAGAATCAAGTAAACTAAAAGCCGAACCAGAGTCTTCATAGGTTTTGACATCTGCTGAACTATTGGTAGTACTAACTATAAATCTATTATTACCTCCTGATGAATCATCTAGAGCTGCAATACCCATCATATAATTACTGCCTTCTGCTATACCATAATCAACACTTAAAGCTGATTTGGTAGTAGTATCTATTTTTTTTAGGGTATGGGCTCCAAGGCGTGTATTGTTTTCCATAGTCACATAAAGATCAGTAGTATCAGCATCATAAACACCAGCACTCATAGCATAAGTAGTACTATCAGTAATCTGTTGAGCAGAACCTTGGATAGTCAGAGTTAGGCCACTACTACCTGTCTGATAAACAACTATTTGCCCTTGATCTAACAAAACATAGACATAATCTCCTGTATCATCGATCACTATATTATTACAAGTAAAGGCAAAAGTTGCCTGAGCTGCATAGGTTACTGTATGATCATCACCCAGCTCTACAATAGCCATTACTTCATCTCCTTTTCCACCTCCATAAAAACGATGACCTACATAAGCATAGTCACCATTGGGATGCAAAGCAATACAACCACCACCATAAGTAAAACTGGACAAATCAGCTGACCAATCCAAACTAATAGTACCACTGCGAGCACTAGAGGTATCATAAGCTTTAAACTTATCGGTTCCATAATCACCAGCTACATAAATCATGTTGGTACTGGTAGATATTTTAAGATCATAAGTAACATCCCCGACATCTACCGAAGCATCAGATGTCAAATTTGCCCAGTCACCATAAGTAGAAGCTGGTGCACCAGCACTCTGTGTCAAGGTTATTTCTCCAGCTGTTGAAGTAGCTATATTAGAAGTTGAAGAAGCTTTGTCAGAACTAGACCAAAATTCACTATCCCCTACACCAGACCAATCTGTCTGTTGCCATACTTTATGTGACCAATCAGTCAAATAAGTAACCAAAACATAATCTTCCATCTTAGCAACTCCACCATCAGAGACACTTACTGTCACTTTTTTGGTACGAGTATCATCAGACCCACCACTGTCTACAATATCACCATTAGAATCCCGCTGAGCATTGGCAATACTAACTGTCCTAGTCAAACCGTCCCTAGTATCAGAAGAACCACTAAATTCCCAATATCCTTGAGATTTATCCAAGCCTTTAGCACCAGCTCCAGCTACATCTTCAATATCTTGCCAACTATTATCTCGAATAGAGCGGACTGCCTCAATACCTTCTTGAGCAAATTCAGCAACATTTTGTTTGTTGCCTCCGCCATAAAAGTTGGTATAAGAGTTGGTTACTACATAAGTAACACCTGAAGCTAATATAGCAAATACTCCGACAGCTAAGATTAACTCAACTAAACTAAACCCTTTAGATGATTTTTTGATTTTCAACATATTATTTTATTTTTATTATTTATATATTAATCTAAATGAATACAAAGTTGGCGTGGTATCATTTTCATAAGTAACAGTACAAGCCTCCATATCCACCTGATATCTGACCCAGCGCTGACCATTGAGACTACTAGGCGTACTACTAGTAAAATATGTCTGACTAGTATTAGAGAAAACTTCGCTAGTTGGACTGCTAAAATCCTCATTATCATCTACTTCTAAAGTAACTGATAATTCACAATTGGTTGGTACATTTTGTTCTATTGCTATATTCATCAGTTCTTTGTCATGAGCACCCAAATCCAAAATAGACGAAATAATATTGCCGCTATCTACATAATATGCAGAAGTACCTTCTGGTCTCATAATAAAGTTTAATTTGGGATCTGAACCAGTTGTTCTTTCTAGAATAAAAATCCCACCATGAACTGTACTATATTCCATTAAATGATATATATCGGAGGTAGGAACATAACCGTAAGTACTTGTATCTTCTACTGGACCATCTGATAAACTGGTGCGGTTTGAGATATTAATACTGTATATATTAGCATCATAATCATACATAAAAGCTACACTGTTTGTATCATGTGTTACAGATGTTGAGCCATCTAAGTTATAAGTACTTAATTCAGACAAAGATGATCCCTGATCTTCAACTATTCTAAATTCTTCGCTAGGATCTTTAGTAGCTATTATAAATCTATTTTTATTATCTACATTTTCTAAAAATCTAATATCCAAATAATCATAAGAACTAGCCACTGCATAGTCTACTGACAAATTTTCTTTGTCAGTCGTGTCAACTCTCATAAAAGCATTATCATAATCATCACTAACAATATATAAATCTTCAGTATCATTATCTAACCAGCCCATATTTAATTCTGGATATCTATCATCTACAAATGATTGACCACCACCCAAAGTTGTCAAAGTTTGTCCACTAGTAGAAACATCATAAACAAAAATATCACCATTGGCAGATAGAGCATACAAATATTCATCTTGATCATCAATAATCAAATCATTATTTCCCAAAAAATTGCTAGAAGTAGTAGATGGGGCATAATTATCAATACTTGGAGATTTAGCACTTATATCAACAACTGCAATACCATAATCACCAAATTGATCAAAAGAATTTCCCAAATACATATAATCTCCATTGGAGTGTATGGCCATAGAAAGACAGCCAGACAAATCACCCAGATCAACAGACCATAAAGGAGTTATGGTACCACTACGGACATCACTAATATCATAAGCTCGTAAATCTTGAGTAGTATTACCACAAACATATATAGTATTTTGATCAGCTGATAATTCAATATTATAGCCATGGCCAGTCAAATCCTCAATACCGTCAGCTGTTAAATCAGTCCAATCAACATAGCCAGTTCTGTTGGCTAAATCAAGCTCACCAGGCCAAGTATCATCTATACTAGTACTAGCATAAAACATAGTATCATCGCTCCAAAACTGACGACCATCACCACCTGACCAATCAGTCTGCTGCCAAGTATTGTGTGACCAACTAGTAATATAAGTGGTTAAAACATAATTAGCTATACCATCTCCAGATACAGTGACTGTCACTTGTTTGGTATTTGGGTCATTAGTACCACCTTCATCTACAATATTGCCATCGCCATCACGGCTAGCATTTTCAATTACAATCGTCCTTGTCAAAGGACCTAAAACATTTTCAGTACCACTAAACTGCCAAACGCCACTAGCATTTTTTGCAATACCTTGATTGCCAGCCCCTGTAGCGTTTTCAATATCTTGCCAACTATTGTTTTGGATATAACGAACTGCCTCAATAGCTTCTTGAGCAAACTCAGTAAGCATTTGTTTGTCGCCTACCCCATAAAAATTGGAATATGAATTAGTCACTATAAAAGTGACTCCGGTCACTAAAATAGCAAAAATTGTAATAGCTACTAATAACTCTACAAAACTAAATCCAGCTGTTTTTTTTAATTTTTTAAAATTAATCACCATAATATACTAAACCAGTTTCTGTGGTGGAAACTGTTTTTTGTTCACCAAAATTATTTTTTAAAATTAAAGTTTGTTCATCCATATTTGCTCCAGTACTAGTACTCAACCAACCAGCAATATAAGCAAAATAGTATTCATTGATCTGAGTAGATTCTATATAAACTCCTGAATCAATATTTGCTTTTATATCAAAAGAGCTATCTCGAGCTGGATAAGTAGTACCTTTAAACATAATTACACAATCACCAGCTACAGCTCCCTCATCATCACAATCAGTGTTATTGTCCAAAACTTTTATACCCCAAACATCACCCTGATAGCCAGTCACCGAAAAATTACGAGCTCTAGAAATCAACTCAGTGACTTCAGCGGATTTGGACACCAAATCCTCCCGTTGAGTTTTGTTAGTCAACAAAGACACAGCTGAGGTCATCAAAATCACAAAAATTGCGATCATCAATAAGACCTCAACTAAAGAAGTACCATTTTGATTATAAATATTTTTCAACATTAACTACCTACCCTACTTGTTAATTGATAAATTGGATTAATAATAGACATAGCTACAAAACCAACTACTAAACCTATAAATATCAGTAAAGCTGGTTCCAAAATTGTTGATAAATTTTTGGTAGTATGATCAACTTCTGATTCATAAAAATTGGCTAAGTAATCCAGTACTTCACTCAAATTACCAGACCGCTCACCTACCCTACTCATCCTTGACATAATAATAGGAAAATAAGTTTTGTTGTTAAGAGAATCAGCCAAAGAAGAACCTTTTAAAACATTATGATAAATATTTTGAATTTGTTTCTTATAAACATCATTGGTCAGAGTTTTAGCTACAATTTGAAGAGATCTATCAATGGTAATACCACTATCCAACAATGAAGCCAAAGTCCTAGAAAACAAAGCCAAGTTCATATTTTTGGTAATACCACCAATAAGTGGCAATCTCAACATAGTTTTATATATCAAATATCTACTTGGTTTGATATGAGACATTATTTTTAAAACCACAACAAAAGAAATTATCAAAATAATAATAAATACCCAATTATTACCAAAAAAATCAGCTACACCCAAAAAAACTCTAGTTGATAATGGTAATGTAATCTTTAAAGTAGAGAAAAAACCAGTAATTTTTGGTAATACAAAAGCAGAAATAACTACCATCAAAATAATAATAGCTACCATAACTATAGATGGATACATTGCAGCTGCTTTCAACTTTTGTTTTAGTTCAAAATTCTTTTGCTGTTGGATAGATAATAGATTTAAATTTTTTGCTAAAGTACCTCCAGATTCACCAACTTGAACCATATTAACAAATAATGTATCAAAATCTTTGGGATGTTTTTTGAGGGCAGTTGAAAAAGCATTTCCTTTGCGTACATCTTCTAAAATTACTTGGATACGTTTTGCCATAAGTGGTTTGGCATTGTCCATCAATACCTCTAGAGCACCATCTATAGCCATACCAGATTTGATCATGATAGACAGATGCTTGGCTAACATTACTTTTTCTAATAGTTTTATACGGCCAATAGTAATATCACCTTTTTTGTTTTTAGATTTCTTTTTTTCTTTTTTCTTCTTTTTCTTCTTTTTTTCTGTAGCTGGTTCCAAAGAAAGTAACATACCATCTTTGAGAGATAGTTGATTACGAGCATCACTAGCATCAACTGCTTCAATAGTTGATTTTACTATCTTGCCACTACTGTCTGAAAATTTGTAATTAAATAACATATATTATTGTTTAGTTACTCTAAATATTTCTTCTAAAGTAGTCTTACCAGCAATAGCTTTTTTAAGACCATCTTCCATCATAGTGCTCATACCATTTTCAATAGCTTTTTGTTTGATAGTATCAGCATTGGCTCGATTGCTAATCAATTCGCGGACATCATCATCAATATCCAAAACTTCAAAAATACCTATTCGACCAGCATAACCACTATTGTTACAATGTGAGCATCCTTTGCCTTTATAAAGACGTATCTCTTTAATATTAGCAGTGTTTAAAAATCTATTTATATCAACTTCTTGTCTAATATTATCTATTTCTTTTTCAGTTAATTTATAACTAACAATGCATTTCAAACAAATACGACGCACCAGACGTTGGGCAATGATTACATTGATGGTTGAAGCAAGTAAAAATGGTTCAATCTGCATATCTATCATACGAGGTAGAGCTGTAGCTGCATCATTTGTATGCAAAGTAGACAAAACCAAATGACCAGTCATAGCAGAATTAACAGCAATACTAGCAGTTTCTTTATCACGAATCTCACCAACCATCATAATATCCGGATCTTGCCGTAGCAAAGATCTCAAGCCTTTGGCAAAAGTCAAATTAGTAAGTGGATTGACCTGAATCTGATTTACACCATCAAGGTCATACTCAACAGGGTCTTCAATAGTACAAATATTGACATCACGATGATTTAAAATCTTTATCATGGCATAGAGAGATGTGGTTTTACCAGAACCAGTCGGACCAGTAGACAACAACATACCATAGGGTCTAGCAATTGCTTTGTTGACTTTTTCCAAATCAGCGTCAATCATACCCAAATCTTCTAAAGTAAAACGGCTACCTTTGGAAGATAACAAACGCATCACTACTTTTTCACCATCAGTAATCGGTACAATAGAAACACGGACATCTACTTTTTCATTTTCAATACGATTGGCAAATTTACCATCTTGAGCACTACGACTTTCATCAGTTCGTAATTTAGCTAAAATTTTCAAACGAGTAACAATCAAAGACAAAATACTTTTGGATAAAGTCAAAACATCATACAAAATACCGTCTATTCTAAACCTAACTTTAATATCATTTTCAGATGGCTCAATATGAATATCAGAAGCAGCATTTGTAAAAGCATAACTCAAAATATCATCAACCAATTTGACCACCGAGACATCTTCTACCCGAGATCCTTGAGCAGCAATAGCATGTTTTTGAATAGTGGCTGCATACTCTTGTTGAATACTACGACGATATAATCCAAAAGAATTTTTTATTTCAAATTCAGTAGAAAAATAAGGAATGACTTTTTCACCAACTTTTTTTTCTAAAGCCTTGATCATTGGATAATCAAAAGGATTGGCCATGGCTACTTTTACTCCAGCTTCATCACGCTTAAAGATCAACATGTTTTGTTTGCGAGCCACAATCTCTGGTAATAAATGCAAGACTTCGTTATCAATATTTTCTTTAGCTAAATTGACATATTTAACGTGTAAATCATTAGCAATCAATTGACCAATTTCTTTTGGTTTGAGTAAACTTTGCTCAATTAAAAAGGTAACAAAATCTTTTTTTCTTTGCTGAGCAGTCTTGAGAGCTGTATCCAAAACATCATTATCAATAAGACCGATCTTACTAATCAGCTTATAAATTTTATCGTCAGTGATTATTGGTTTCATAATTTTTGTTTGTTTATTATTCTTCTGATAAAGCGGCTTTAGACTTTGATTTTGAATGTAAGTACTCCTCTACTTTGGCAACAATAATTTCCAAAGTAACATCATCTTTGACCAAATATTCTACTGCTCCCAGATCTATACCTTTTTTTATATCGGCTTCTTGTCCTAAATTGGACAAAATAATGACTGGAATCATCTTGGTAACTGGGTCACTTTGTAGTTCCATAAGTACTTCAAAACCACTTTTTTTAGGCATAATCATATCCAAAATCACTAGATCAGGGTCTTCTAGTTGAGCTTTATGCAAGCCCTCTTCACCGTCGGCTGCTAAAATAACTTCATAACCGCGCTCTGATAATTCTGCTTTATATACCTTACGCAAAAAATTATCATCATCGACAAATAAAATCTTGGCTTTTGTGTCTCCCATATTTTTTTAAGCTAAATTATTAATATCTAAAATTAAAATCGGATGTCCCTCCGCAGACACTGCTACACCCTTTATAAAATCTATATCACGCAAAATTTTTGGCGTTTTTTTCATGATTAATTCTTTTGCTTTAACATTGCTACAAATTGGTATGGCTATTTTTTTATCCTGAATATCAAGCAAAAATACATATTTACATAAAGAACTTATATTATTCAAATTTAAATATTTATCCAATTTCAATATTTTATATTTTGATTTATTGTGATTAAAAGTAAGTGTTTTAGAAAAATCTTTTACTTCTTCCAATCTAACAACATCTTTGATCAAAGAAGATGGAATACCTAATTCATAATCTTTAATTTTAAAAATTAAACTCTCAAAAACAGACATCGGCAGAGGTAAATCAATAATAAAAGTCGTGCCTTTACCAGCAATAGTTTTGATATTAATTTCACCACCCAATTCTTCAACTCGTTGACGCACCAAACTCAAACCAACTCCTCGACCAGCAATAGTTGTCAATTGTTTAGATTGTGAAATACCTGGTGAAAATAATAATTCTTCTTTGGCTTCTTTATTTAATTTTTTGCTAACTGCTTTGCTAATAAGCTTAAGCTTAATAGCATTGTCTATTATCTCAGACCAATTTATACCTCGACCATTATCTTTTACTATTGTTTGGATACTATCACCAACTACATTGACTCCTATATCAATTTCTCCATCTTTTTGTTCAGATTGGATACCATGGACTACAGCATTTTTGATCAACTGGACAATTACTTCCAAAATTTCGTCTACCACAAATTTATCAAGAGATAGATTATTATCATTGATATGCAAAGATACTTTTTTACCAGTATCCCTAGCAATATCACGTACTAAATAAGGTAAAGGAGTAAAAACTAAAGATAAAGGCACTAAACGTAATTTTTCTAATTCACGTCGCAAATCACTGATAATTTTGTCTGTTTCTGCATAAATTGATAACAAACCAACTTCACGTAAATCTTGGATGATTTTTTTGGCTTCTATGCTATTTATAGACAAATCATCTAATAAATATTGAAGCTTGTCCAAACGATTGATTGCCACAGTCACTTCACCGACTGAAGGTACATTACCAAAATGATAACCACCTTTTTTATAACGAATAATCTTACGATTGGTATTAATCTTACGCTTTTTGATTAAGTTATTTAGAGAAAGTAAAACTTTTGTAAAATTAATCTCTTGGCCTTTACTCAGGATACTTTCAAAATTTTCTTGCAAAGCATCAGTAGCTTTTAATAAGATATCTATTATCTGTCCATCAATCTTTATTTCATCATGATAAGCCGCATCAATAATATTTTCTATAGTGTGATAAAATCTAACAGTCTTTTTGCCGGCTACAGTCGCGGCTGCTCCTTTCATAGAATGTACAAGTCGAAATATATTTTCTATCAAAGATTTGCTATTTGGCCTTTTTTCTAAAGATAACAAAAAGCTGACCAATTGTTGTAATTGACGCTGAGCTGTCCCGACATATAATTCTTTGTACTTTTTGCTTATCATAAGATATCTACTTGTTCTAAAATAAGTTCTGGTTCTAAAATATAAACTTTTTTATTGCTAATTTTTATATATTTCTTAAATACTTTTTGTTTTTTATCAGTAAAAACTTTTTTATTATGAACAATGCCTTTGCCTATTCCAGCTATAAAACCATAAAAATTGTCCTGCCAGTACCACATAAAACATTTGTTATCAGGTTTTTTATTTTTGATACTCAAAATTTTATGAATATCAAAAACAGTAATTATCTTACCGTGATAATAAAATAATCCTTTTATTTTGGCATCTGATTTTGGAACAGGGCAAATATAACTACAAGCAATAAACTGAGTGCCAACCAAGACTGGCATAGCATATAGTTTGCCACTAATTAGCATAGTAATAAATTTTTGTTCTGTTTGAGGCATTATTTTTTATTAGATTGCCCAACCAAATTATTTAAACTACGAGTCACATCACCGAGCTCTTTGGAAGAACGATTTAGAGCGCGATTGACTACCAATTGTTTGTTTATAATAACAGCAATATCGTCAGTGTGTTTGGCCAAATTTTGAGCTTCTTTACCTAAATCATTGATCATCAACAAAATATTATCAGCTTCTTCCTGAGTTTCTGTTGTTTCTTGGTTTATGACATTTACACTTTGAGTAATATTACTAACACTGCCTATTATTTTTGTTAAAAATTTAACTGCCTGTGTAATAGTATTTATACTTTTTTTAGTGTCTTCTTGACCAAAGATAGCTTCGTCTTTGCTTTGCTTGAGTTGTCGTTGCATGTCAGATGATATCTGAGAGACATCACTAGATGTCTTGGAACTATCATCACTAAGTTTTTTTATCTGAGATATCAAAGTAGTCAATTTTTTACTTGGCTTTTTGCCGTGAAGCTCAATAACCAAATTGGCACTAAGTAATTCTGTGACTTCTGATATATTATTTACTTGTTCGTCAATATTTTTAACTTGTTGAGAGTATTGGTCTAAAGCATTATTCAACTTTTGATGTTCAGATACCAGATTGTTGACTGCTTTAAGATTGTTTAAAGCAGACGACACTTTTTGCTGGCCACTTCCTGATGCCATGTCATCTAAACTACTTACACTTTTTGCAACAGCTTGAGTTTTTTGAGAAATAGCTTGTAGAGAATTGACTATACCAGACACAGCTCTTTTGCCTTTGGTCAAACCTTTACGTTGTTCTTGACTTGAAACCACTAAAAATTGAGAAACTTCACTATTATTTTGGCTAATATCAGACAAATTTTGTACTGATTTTGCTAAGTTATCAACTACTTTGAATAATTTACCTATAGCTCTCTGAACAGGGCTAGATACTATATTGGCCAAATATTTTGTAGCTAATAAAGATAAAAGTAGAGCTACGGCTAGAGCTGCAAAAATGCCAATTATTACACCTCGCCACAAGCCAGCTGATAATAGATCAATCAAGTTTGGAGTAAAGAAATAGATGACAGCAAAGAAAGATAAAATTGACAAAAAAGCCACACCAATAAACCATGAAATAAATTTAATGTATATTTTTGTTTCAGCTAACTTCATTATTATTTTTCTTTATTTTTGTTTGTGTTTTTTTATTTTTAGAACTTTATCTGTTAATAAATTATAACATATTTTATAGTTTAAAACAAAACATTTTTTATTAAACAAAATTTGACAAAATATAAGGTTTTATATTATAATATAGCGGTTAATTAATATAAAACTAAATGCGCAAATTTATTCTTTTATTGATCGACATTGGACTATTGTATGCAAGTCTAGCTCTAACAATCTGGATTCGTTATGGAGAATTAGAACCAGGCTTATGGCACAGACACTTAGTGCCTTTTTCTTTTATTTTCTTACTTTGGATTATTGTCTTTTTTATCAATGGCTTGTACGAAATTCGTAAAGTACGCAATGACTTTAAATTTTATGGCAAACTAATTCAAAATCAAATTGTCAACGCTTTGCTGGCAGTTTTATTTTTCTATACAATCCTCGGTCAAGTGACCACTCTACGTCCACAAAAAGTTTTACTTATCTTACTTGTTATTTATACTATTTTATTTATCTTGTGGCGTAGTATTTTTTATAGACTCATCTCTAGTACCAAACTAACAAATAATTTAGCAGTTATTGGTATCAACCCTGAGTCCTTATTACTAGCAGAAGAAATTATAAAAAAACCTCATCTAGGATACAAACTAAAATTAATTATCAATCCTGATTATTCTGCTATACCAGAAAAATTTCAAGTTATACCAACTAGCAAAGATATTTCGGATCTTAAAAATCAACTTGCTCAACACAAGATCAATACAGTTGTTGCTGTCTCAAATCCAAAATATAGCCCTGAAGTAGCCCGCTACTTATTTGAAAGTATTGATATGAAACTAAATTATTTTAATTTGACTGATTTTTATGAAAAAATTACTGGCAAAATTCCTGTCACTGCTCTAGAAAGAACTTGGTTTTTGGATAATATTTCTCAAAAAAACAATATTTGGGCTTTAATCGTCAAAAGAGTTGTGGATATCTTTTTTGCTATTATATTGGGCATAGTTGGTCTTATTTTATTGCCTATTTTAGCTATTATTATAAAGCTAGAATCAAAAGGAAATCTTATCTACAAACAAAAACGCGTTGGTCTAACTGGTAAAGTATTTACAGTCTACAAATTACGCTCAATGACTGTAAACGCAGAAAAAGATGGCAAAGCTGTTTGGGCTCAACCAGGTGATGCTAGAGTTACTAAAATCGGCAAATTTATCCGCAAAACTCGTCTAGACGAAATCCCACAATTTTGGAATATCTTGATGGGTAATATGAGCTTTGTTGGTCCTCGACCCGAAAGACCTGAATTTGTAGAACAACTCAAAGAAGAAATATTATTTTATAACGAACGTCATCTAGTAAAGCCAGGTCTAACTGGCTGGGCTCAGATAAATTATCCTTATGGTGCTAGTGTAGAAGATGCTCGTGAAAAACTAAGTTATGATTTGTTTTATATAAAAAATCAATCACTAGCCATGGATATTTCTATTATACTCCGTACTATCAATGCTATTTTTAATATTTCATTAGGTCGTTAATGTCTCTTCGTCATAAAATATATAGTCTGCTACGTCTTTCAGAAAAATATACCAAAACAGATATGGTGTATTTAGCTAAAGGTGGCACTTGGTTAATTATTGGACAGTTGGCATCATCTGCCTCTGCTTTTTTGTTGGCTATTGCTTTTGCCAATTTACTACCCAAAGAAACATACGGTATATATAAATATGTATTATCTATTTCCAGTATGCTAACTATCTTTAGTTTATCTGGAATAAATACTAGCATCACACGAACTGTAGCCAAAGGATTTGAAGGATCTTTTATACCATCTCTAAAAACCAAAATTAAATGGGGACTAATAGGAAGCTTGGTTAGTCTATTTTTGGCTGGGTACTATTTTTGGAATGACAACACAACTCTGACTTTTGGTTTTTTAATCACAGCTGTGTTTTTACCACTAATGGATTCATTCAATCTTTATATCTCGCTGTTAATTGGTCAAAAAAAATTCAAAACTCTCTCTTCATATAATATAGTTACAAAAATTATTATAACCATTGCTATGGTTGTTACTCTTTTTGTAACCAAAAATATTTTTCTAATCTTATTTACTTATTTTATTTCTTATACTGCAGTCCGTTTTATTTTCTTGAAAATCACTATCCGGAAAACAAAACTCAATACAAACAAAGATTCATCTACAATCTCTTATGGCAAACATCTAACTATTATGGATGCGATTAGTACTGTAGCTGCTCAAATAGACAAAATACTGACATTTCATTTTTTGGGAGCAGCTCAATTGGCTATTTACTCTTTTGCTCTAGCTATGCCAGAACAAATCAAAAGCATCCTGAAAAATTTAAAAAGTTTGGCATTACCAAAATTTTCTCAAGGATCTCCTCAAGAAATTAAAAAAACCATTTTCAAAAAAATGGCTAAGTTCTCTTTGTTAATTTCACTGATAGTTATTATTTATATTTTATTGGCTCAATATATATTTAAAATATTTTTCCCTCAATATACAGATTCTATTCTTTATTCACAAATATTTTCTATTTCCCTAATTACTGCATCTTCTATATTACTTTCATCTTTTCTCAAAGCACAAAAAGCTAAAAAACAACTCTATAAGTTAAATATCCTTTCCCCTATCATTACTATTGCCTTACTTGTTTATTTTGTATATTTTTATGGTATTATGGGAATAATTATAGCCAAAGTATTAAGTCGCTTTGTAAATTTGATGATTTTGATCTGGCTTACAAAAACTTTTAATCCTGAGCCTTCGGCCAACTAATCTTCATTAATATCCCTTGTCCAAATAAATTTGGCAATATTTTATTTAATATTGGCAAACCCTGATAAACTAATATTTTATCTACTTGGCAGCCCAATTGTTTTGTCCACAATTGGGCATCTTTGAATGTCCAAAACCTCAGATGCTCTCCAGGATGATGACGCCACTGTACAGGAAAATAACCTTTCAACAATCTAAAACGATGCACATAATAACCAGTATTAGGAAAAGAAATAATCATGCCTTTACTGGCCTTACTTTTGATATTTAGAATAAATTCTTCAGGATTGGCCATATGCTCCATAATTTCTAAAGCCAATATATAATCAACTTGTGGTAATTTGGCTATGTTATCAAAATCATTTAAATCCATTTTCATAACTTGTTGCCCAGCTTTTTTGGCTACTACAAACATTTTGTCACTAATATCAACGCCAAGACCTTGGGTATCAGCTTTTTTTTGTAAATAATCCAAAACAGCACCATCACCGCAACCAATATCTAATATTTTTGATTTTGGTTTGATCATAGACAAAATAATATCTGCTCTTTGTTTTTGCCAAGATGATAAAACAGGTTTATCTCCTCTGCGCCGTTTTTCCCAATACTTATCATAATCAACCTTTTGATCATGATTTTTGCTATATGGAGGTTTTTTGGCTATAGCCAAAAAATCTTGTTTTATTTTGTATAAAAATTTTTTCATGATTTCTTAAAAAATTTATATTTCTTAATTTTATCATAAATAACCAAATTTCTTTTAAAGCGATTACAATTTTTGCAAACCGGAAAATCCATTTCACCTTGTATAAATTTGGAACGAATTTTTTGAAACTTACGACTATTCCAAATTTTAGAAAAATCTTCTTCAAATATATTTCCCAAATCATACTTGGTTTCATAAAACTCACAACATAGTCTAATGCCTCCATACCACTGAATATATACTTCTAGCCAAGGAGCATAACAAGGGCATTTAGAATTTTTGGGACGATAATAACTATGTTTTTCAACTAATAGTTTTTCTAAGTTATGATTCACTTTATAATCTTTGGAAGCTTTACTAGTCTGCTCTATATACTTGAATAATTCTTCTTTGGGAACCAATAAATTATTTTCTTCATAAATATCAAAAACATTAATAGGTTTGAAACGAACACTATCTATACCCAAGTCACTACCTAGCTTAACTATGTCCAGCATGTTTTTATAGTTATCTTTCATGATAATTGAATTGAACCAGATAATCGGGCGACGACTGCCAAGTTTTTTCTTGGCAGCCACTACTCTTTTGATGCCTGCCAAAGCCTTATCTAAATTTCCTTTTCTAATCTTGCTATATACCTCAGGATCAATAGTATCCATAGATATCTTCAAAAGATTGAGACCACTTTTGACCAATTTTTCTGCCTTTTCTTCTGTCATAAGCTCACAATTGGAGGTCAAAGTGACATTTGATCCTTTATCATTGGCATATTGGATCATTTTAAAAATTTCTTTATTCAGTAACGGTTCTCCCAAGCCATTTAACTGCAAATCACCAATATTGGGAATTTGTTTATAAACTTTTTTGAAATTTTCAAAAGTCATCACACCCAAGGCAGCATCCATGTGAGTATTACGAGGACAAAAAATACATCTTTGATTGCATAGATTGGTTGGCTCCAATTGGACATGCCTAGGCAAAGATACAATCTTTTTACGACCCAAGATCATTTCTAATTTATTTATGTACAAGTTTAATTTATTGTGCATATTTTTTATTTTAATAATTTTTTAAAAAATTGTTCATATTTTGGTCCATTAATTTTCATCAAGTGATTGTCACAAGCATAAACTCTAGCTCGCTTGCCCATCTCTTCTCTTTTTTCTGTATTGTTCATCAAAAGAATTAAATCTTTTTTTAGTTGTTCAAAATTTCCTGAATGAAAGCCTATTTTTTCATTAACAATAATATCATCTGGATCAAAACCAAGAGTAATAGTCGGGCATTCATTGAGCCAAGCTTGAATAAAATTATTACCAAAACCTTCTGGTTCGCAAGTATTGATCATAATCATTGATCTAGCCAAGACTTTATCTACTTCTGAAAAATTACGTCCACCCAAATAAATAAAATTTGAATTATTTTTTTGTGTTTCGGCTAACTTCTTTTGATAATAATCACTTTTAGATTGAATATTACCAATCATCAAAAACTTATAGCCAGAATCTTTACACTTATTAGCCAAATCAATAAACAATTCTGGTCTTTTTCGTGGTTTGATATTAGCTACCCAAACTACTGCCTTATCTTTATCTGTTTTATTATTTTGATAATCATCGGCCATACTATTATAAATACAATGTCCTTTGATTTTATATTTGTCTAAAATTTTGACGTGCAATTTGTTAATAGTAATGACATTAACAAAACGCAAAGCGTGAAAATTAAGCCATTGTTTGATTGTCATTTTTAATCTTGCCAAGTATTTTTTTGGCTTGATGTGCATAGTAGGAGAACAATTATGTATATGAGTTGTATTATAGACTATAGGTATTCTCAAAATTTTGGCTATAATTACCATTAAAGATAAAAAAGTAAAATCTCTAACATACCAAACATCAGGGCGATGCTGACGAACAAATTTTAGAATACTAAAAAAATAACGCCAAGTGTTTTTGTTCCAGGGTCCTACGGTGTATATAGGTAGATCAGTTGCTGATTTTGACAAACCGGACTTATCTCCACGCAAAGCCATAAAAACAGTCTCATGCCCACCAGCCATCATATGTTCAGCCAATAAATTAGCTTGCTTTTCTGCACCACCAATACCTTTGCCTTCAGGATAAGCACTGGCAGTTATTATAATTTTCATTCTTTATTTTTTAATTTAAAAAATGTATAAGCTAATACAGCAAATAAAACTTCATTGACAGTAGTCCAAACTCTAGCTAATAAGGAAATCAAAATAGCTATACTAAAAGGAAAATAAGACTTTAATAATGTTGCCATAACTCCTTCTCGAACTCCTAAACCGCTTGGCACAAAAAGAGCAGCTACTCCCAGGCCATTGGCCAAGCAAAAAGCCGCTATTATTCCTGCCATATCACTGATATTAACTGAAGTTATGGACATAATCAAGAAGATAAAGGCTATGGCTGCAATAAAAACTACACCTACATAGTATACTACTATAAGCAATATTGTGCTATAAGATAAGAAAATAGACGAATCTATCTCAGTGTTTCTTAGTTTTCGTAATATAAAATTGAAAATTGGATAAAAAACTTTTGGATGAATAAGTACCAAACCAATCAATAAAATACCAAAAGAAGCTATATACAGATACCAAGAAATATTATTAAAACTAATTATCAAAAATAACAAGCCTAGAGTAATAATAGCTAATAATAAAAGTCCAGCATCCAATAAAGAACCAATTAATAAATTTTTCTTGGAAACTCCATATTTTTGACCAAGGTATGTCCGACAAGCAATAGCCCAAACTTGACCGGGAACATATTTACCAAATTCTGACAAAATATAAACTCTAACTGCTTCAATATTTGATATACCAAATTGTGGTTCTATTTTTTTGATAAGTTTTTTCCAGACCAAAGACAAACAAAATATGTGCAACCAAAACAAAAGGAAAGATAATATTAAATAATAATAATTAAAAGAAAATTTATAAACACTCACTTCTTGCCAATTTAAAACAAGACTTTTTCCAAGAAAAAATAGAATTAAAAAAATAAAGATATAAGAAAAAACTTTATAGATAAATTTCTTTTTTAAAAAATTAAAATACATTAAATTTTATATAATTTCGGTATCTTATTAATTATTTTTATAGTGTCTTCAAGATTTATATTTATAGTATCACAATACCATTTCATTGATTCATAGCGAGGCTGATTGTCTCTATTTACCAATCTCAAAGCTTCATCTCTAGTAATCACTCCTTCTCTAATCTGATTGCTACGAAAAGTATCATTTTCTGTAAAACCAGCTACTGTGTAATATATATAATTATAAAAAGGAGCTGTGCCATCACCTATCCGCCAAGTATTATCAGTGTCAGTAGCTACTTCCCAATCATATTGATTGATCAAAATATTATTTATTTCTTCTTCATCCCAACGAATATAACGAAATAAATAAAAATACTCGTGTGACATAAAATAAGATGAAATATATGCCCCCAAAGAATCTAACAACGAAGAATTTATATAAGCAGGATTGGAAGCATATTGCCATAAATAATAAAATAATAGTTTTGCTTTATCAAACAAAGCAAAATCATAAACATGATCTATATCAAACTTTGGTTTTACTCCACAAAAACCAGATTTGAAATCAGTCTTTTCCAATGAATTTTCAGAATAAACAATCAAATCAGTATTTAATTGTTTTTTTAATTTATTTATATAATAAAAATATTGTTTGTCACCAGCCATAAAAAGAGGAATAGTTCCTAGATCTGGTTTTTTTAGCCAAGCCTGAACATTTTTCCTTATGTTGTTCCTCTTTTTTCTCAAATCAGCAGATATCAAAATATGTTCTACACCCAATTGTCCACACATGCGAGCTTGATTGCGACGTGCCAAATCAGTAATCATTCCCCAGTCATAAGAAAAAGCTACTGGATTCATTTTTAATTCATTCTTTATATAATGAAGACCAAAACTTGAATCTCGTCCTCCGCTCAAAGGCACTAGACAATCTGGTTTATTATTTTTTTTAGATTTATATTTAGCAACTTCTTTATTTAATAAATCTTTATCTAATATTTTTATTTTTTTATAATTGTGACAATAATTACACACTCCTTGATCATCAAACTTAATAAAAGGCATGGTAGATGGCAAAATACATCTAGTACAACGCTGCAAGTTACCTACAGCTTGATTTACTTGGGATAAATAAGTTGCCTGGCTATTAATCAAAGCATTGATGTCAGTTTTAGTTTGTGACAAAAAATCTGACTGAATTTCTTGTTTGTTTTTTAAATCTAAAATTTCAAATTTTTGTTTATCTGATATTTTAATATCTGCAATATTATCTGCAGATTTATTTAAGAAAAACTTTTTTGTGTCTAGATTATTTAAATCTATCAAATATCCAGATTGAGGCTTGATTTGTCTGATATGATATTTACCCAATATATTGCTAATTTCTTTTTTATTGATTAATTCTTCCAAAATACGACGTTCTGAAGCAAAAATAATAACTGACTTTGCCTCATTGAAACAAACATAAAGAGAGCCATTATTACTACTCAATAATAAATGACCAATATCTTCAAATAAAATAGCAGTAGACACTGTACCACGGACAACTTTGAATACTTTTTTTAGAGCTTCTATCAATGATTGTCCTTGTTTAAGATGCATCCTTATCAAAGACAAAATAATCTCTGTATCAACTTCATACTGGCGATGTAAGTCTGGAAAATCCTGCCATAGCTTATTATCATTGACCACAATACCATTGTGGATGCCTACCAATCCATCTTTGATAATAGGCTGATTATTATTATAACCATCCAAAGAGCCGTTAGTAACCAGTCTAGTATGGCCAATGAGAGTTAAAGATTTTTTTAAATCAGTATTACTAAGCTCACTAAAAATATTTTTATAATCTTGACTAGCAATCAAGTCAGAAGCCGGCATGGGACGCTTCAATACTTTGATTTTATTATCGTATAACAAAGAAAGTCCCGATGCTTCTTTGCCGCGAGATTCTGATAATTTAAATAAATCTTTAGTTGTTGATTGTAATAACTTTGCTCTTATATCAGATTCTTTAGTCAAAGTTATACCAAATATGCCACACATAAAACTTGAGTTAATATATGCTTACCACATTTTTTCAAAATCTTCTACAATATAAATATGATCTCTAGTATGATAATTACTATGTTTGTTATTAATATCTTTTTTATTAAATTTACGAAATAATTTTCTTAATAAAGCAATCGGCGTTACTATTATGAAAAAAATAATAGTCAAAATAATTTTTGAATTTATTAATCCTAAAACATGGGCAAATTTTGTCCATACTTTATTTATAATATTACTAAGTCTGATAAAAAATATGCCAATGAATAACAATACAAAAGAAATTATTAAAAAAGTTTTTAGAGAAAAAATAAAATACAAAACTAAAAATCCAGCTGCCATCACAGCCATGGTCTCTAAATCTTTTTTTCTGTCAGCTATATTTATCATATTATTATATAAATTAAAATAATGTATAAATAAAAGGTGTGATAGCTGAACCGCCACCAATTACGATCAAGACACCAAATAATAACAAAGCAACGATGACTGGTAAAAACCACCAAATTTTTCTTTCTTTTAAAAACTTCCACAAATCTTTTATAATATGCCCCATGTTTATATTATTACTTTTTAAATTCGCTATATTGTTCTCCTAAATAACCAAACAAATTATCAGCAATGATCTCAGCTACTTTAGCTTCACCACTATTATTATAATGGATTGCATCATAAAAATACAGAGAACTTTTTGGCATTTCAGCAGCTAAATCAATAATATACACTCCTTCATTATTAGCAACTTCTTTAGCGGCATTATTATAGAGTTGTAAAACGTCCCAATACACAGCTCCATTCATACCAGAAAATTCAAGTAAATCCAAGTTTTTGCCTGTTTGTTCATCTATTCCACCACCCATCATAGTTGGTTGAGTAATTATAATAGGCTCAATATTATTTTGTCTGCTTGTGTTTATCAAAGCTAAAACCCTAGTTTTATAAGCCTCAATGTATTCTGTCTTATGTTGATTTATAATTTTTTCAGCTTCATCTTCTTCTATAAACAATTCATTTGCTTCCATTATTTGAAATCCACCATGTAACAAACCCATTTCTTTTGCTTGGTAAACTCTTCTAATATTAGTTGCTAATGAAATAACTTTGCTTTTCTTTGTTGAATTTATATACAATCTCTTGTCATACTCTCCCAAATCATCACGCCCTACATCATTGGATCCCATAAGCATCAAAACAATTTTTGGTTTGATATCAACTAGATAATCATCTAATAAAATATTCATTCCATAACTTGATAAACCATCAAGGCCAGCATTATTGATCCAAACTTTATTAAAGTTGTTTTCAAGTCTTTCATCTAATAAATATGACCAAGTCATATCATCTGATATATAATACGCTTCTGTGGTACTACCACCCAAAGACACAATAGATAAATATTCTTCAAAACTATCGGGCATTTCTTCACCTCGAAATCCTAGAGAATTTTTGGTGTGTATTATTTCTTCAGATAATTCTGGATTAAAATCATTGTTTATTATTATATGTTTATTGGCTGGTAAAACTATCTTATCATTAGCTATTCTCATTTGCATTGGATCATAAAAACTTAACAATAATTCTAAAACAACAAAAATTATTATTAAGCTAATAAGTAATTTAAAAATACTTTTTATGATTTTTTTAATCCAATTCATATTGATCGTTGTATTTATGGCTGCTTTTTTCTTTGGGCCAAGCTATTTGAGATTTTTTGTCTAATAAAAAATTATTAACCACCAAATAATCTATTTCTGTATTCATAAAACATCTATAAGCATCATCAGGGGTACAAACAATCGGCTCACCCCTGACGTTGAAACTAGTATTAATAACTATGCCATAATCGGTTTTGTTTTTAAAATTTTTGATTAGTTGATGAAATCTTTTATTCAGATTTTTATGCACTGATTGCAACCTAGCTGAAAAATTGATATGAGTGATAGCTGGCACATCTGACCTTTTATAATATAATTTGTCTTTCATTGCCAAAGAATTATAATTGTCAGGTAGATCATTTCTTCTATTTTGCAAAACATCAGCTACAAATATCATATATGGAGAATGCCCTTCAAAATCAAAAAAATTATTTATATCCTCTTCTATGACAGCAGGAGCAAAGGGTCGAAAACTTTCTCTATACTTTACTTTTAGATTTAACTTGAGTTGCATATCTTTGTTGCGGGCATCTGCAATAATACTACGATTACCCAAGGCTCTTGGTCCCCACTCCATCTTACCCTGAAACCAACCAATTATATTGCCCTGATTTATCAAATCTGCGACTTTATCAGATAAATCATCAAAATTATTATAGTATTTATAACGAGCTTTATATTTTTTGAAAACTTTTTTGGCATCAATATCTGAATATTCTGGACCCAAATAAGGGTCAAAAACCTCATTTTTTGGGTTTGGCTTTGCTTTGTCTTTATCAAAAAAGATATGATAAGCAGCCAAAGCTGCTCCTAGAGCACCACCAGCATCACCAGCCGCTGGCTGGATAAAGATATTGTCAAATATTTTGGCTGTAAGTAATTTGCTATTTGATACACAATTTAAAGCTACACCTCCGGCCATACATAAATTATTGCTACCAGTTATTTTTTTGGCATGACTAGCCATCTTTAATATTATGTTTTCAGTAACATCTTGGATAGCCAAAGCCATATCACAATGATGTTGTTTGATCGCAGATTCTGGTACTCGTCTAGCAAAGCCAAACAATTTTTCCCAAGCTGCTTCATTGGTCATTTTGGAGCCAACTGCATAATCAAAAAACTCTTGATGCAAATGTATAGAACCATCGTCATTGATAGTAACGATATTTTCCAAAATAAGTTTGATAAATTTTTTGACTTGATCAGAACCAGGATGTCCATAAGGAGCCAAGCCCATCAGTTTGTATTCACCAGAATTTACTCTCAAGCCAAGATAATATGTAAAAGCTGAATATAAAAATCCAACAGAATCAGGAAACTTAATTTCCTTTAAGACTTTTATCTGTTTGCCTTGACCATGGCAAATCGAAGCAGTCGCCCACTCACCAACTCCATCAATAGTCAATATAGCTGAATCATTATAAGGAGAAGTATAATAAGTACTAGCTGCATGTGATAAATGATGTTCAGAAAACAATAATTTTATATTTTTTGTATTAAATTTTTGAATTTTATTTAATTCATCTATAATGATCTTTCTTAAAAATATTTTTTCTTTGACCCAAATAGGCATGGCCAATAAAAAAGATTTTAGACCTTTTGGAGTATTGACATAATATGTATCAAGTAACCTTTCAAATTTTAGCCATGGCTTATCATAAAAAACTATGGCATCTAATTCATCAAGTGAAAAACCACTTTCTTCCAAACAAAAAGACACAGCTCTAGTAGGAAAAGATGGATCATGTTTTTTCCTAGTAAACCTTTCTTCTTGAGCTGCAGCTACGACTCTATCATTATGTATAATCGCAGCAGCTGAATCATGATAAAAAGCTGATATGCCTAATATTTTCATAATAATTTAGTTATATACTTTTAGATACTGGTTTGCTATTTCTCTAATGCCCAGTCCTGCCAAATCTTCTTTGGCTTTTTTGCCTAACCTGTTTCTTAATTCTTGGTCACTTACCAATCTGTCCATAGCTTTATAAACTTCTTCTATATTTTGCGGATCAATTAATAATGAATTTGTATTATTATGCAAAAAATCAGTTTGACCGCCATCATTACCAGCTATAATGGACAAACTAGCATTCATAGCTTCATTAAAAACAATGCCAAAACCTTCGTGTAAAGAGATCATAGCAAATATATCAGCCACTGCTAATAATTGGAATTTTTTTTCATCTTCGACAAATCCTAGAAAACGTACCCTGTCATTTATTCCCATTTTTTGGGCCAAAAGCTCTAGTTCATTTCGAAGTGGGCCATCACCAATAATAATTAATTCTGCTTTTGATGATTTAATTTTAGCAAAAGCTTTTATCAAAGATTGAAAATTTTTCCTAGCAGTCAGTGTTGCTACTGAAACTATATAAATATTGTCTTCAACTAAATCAAGTTCTTTTCTAGATATCTGCTTAAAAACTGGGGATTTGAAACCAACTGAGATAACATCGATATTTTTTTTGACATTATAATATTTTTTTGCCCGTAATTTAATATTATTGGAAATAGCAGCCACAGCATCAGAATAAGCAATAACTTTTTTGACAATAAAACGAAAAATTGGAATACGGTGAGGAGATAATTTATTGGCTGGTTCATAAATATCTCCACCAATAATTGTCAATACGTTTTTTAGTTTGAAAAACTTTCCCATCAAGACACTAATTATACCTGCAGGTACGGCAAAATGAGAATTGACTACATCATATTTGTTCTTGAGATGTAATCTGATTGCTTTGATAAATCCAAACAAAATATAAAAAAACACACAAAAAATACCCATCTCATGAGTACGTGAAAAAGTAGTCACACGATAAATATTTACACCATTTACAATTTCAAACTTGGGAGTGCCTGGCAATGATCCAGTAATAATATCTACTTTATGACCTATTTTTACAAATTCTTCTGCTAGATGTTTACTAAGAACTCCTCCGCCTCCAACAATCGGCGGATACTCTCTATTGAGTAATAATATCTTCATCTTTTACGTCTTATTACTAAAGCTAACTGGTCAGATATCAATCCAAAAAATAGGACCATCATAAATGTCGTAAACAATAAAGTAGTTGTATCAGTCAAATTATTATTTAATATATCAGAAACCAAGGATAGTGCTCCTAAAATAAAAATGATAAGTCCAACAGGAAAAAATATTCTTAGCGGCGAAAAAATCATGATCATACGAAATACTAAATTGATAGCCCGAAAACCATCATTGATTTTGACTGTACTCTTGCCTGTCCGTTTATTTATTTTGATAGGAATATATTTGACACTAAGACCTTCTTTGATAAAAGCCAAAGTAATAGTAGTACTCAAAGAAAAACCTTGTGGATATAAATGTACAAAACTATGAAAATGTTTTTTTCTGACTAATCTCAAACCTGAATTCAAATCAGGAATCTTGAACTGTACCAAATAATTAGCAATCAGATTGATAATTTTTTTACCAGGTTGACGCCAAGCCGGTCCTTTATAACCCTTTCTAGAACCAATGACCATATCATATTTATCTGATTCTTTGATCAACTTCAAAATATCTTCAGGATTGTGTTGTCCATCGCTATCATAAAAAATAACAAATTTGCTATTAGATATTTTTACGCCGGTTTTTAGAGCTGCTCCATATCCTTTATTATAAGGATGATTATAATAATGATAATTATCTAATTTTAATGATTCTAAAATCTCTCCAGTTTTATCTGTAGAACCATCATTTATAACAATTAATTCATATAAATCCTTTATATTTTGAGATAAAAAGTTATCAAGTCTCAAAAGTACCTCTTTTATAGAGGCTGATTCATTGTAAGCTGGGACAATAATACTAAATTTTATGCTTTTTTTGTCCATAATTGGCTAATTTTACTGGAAATAAAGGAAGATACTCTCTTCATCTTAGTCGATTTTTCAATAAAAATCAATAATCCAGAGGAAAAAAGCATAATATATAAAGGGTATATCGGCATTGCATAACGAGGAATGGCATGAATAACACTATAGGTCAAATTAAAATATAATATTACTAATAGCAAAAAGCTAATATTATACCATTTACGTGGTGATCTGAACAAAGCATAAAAAATAAAAACAAAAAATAATAAGACAAACAACCTAATAGCCAATACAATACTGCTTTTTACAAAGCTATTTAATTCTGCGTGGCGACCCTCAGTAAACAACATATGTGTCCTACTGTTGATCCACACCTCTCCTTTGCTAGGCAAGACTGGATTATTAAAATTAATAAAATCCAATGTTGCCATCAAAACATATTTGTGTGGTTGACTAATAATTTTGTCTATAGCTTCTTCTCTCAATATTTGGTTTGATTCTACAAGTGTATAGCCATCGTTTTCTAATTCTTCTATTCTATTCATTACATTGGCAGAATCTCTATAAGCACGGATATCTATTTCTGGATAAAGTTTTTCTACAAAATAATAACCAAAACTATGACCAAGTAAATAAGCTGGGTAGTCAGGATAAAGTTTTTCCATGATATCTGCTCTATTGTATAATAATTTTCCGTCACGAGGCGCCAAAGCATTATTATCATTTGCAGATTTACTTATTAGTACCCAAGGAATAAATACACAAGCCACTGCTAATAAAAAAATAAAAATATTTAATAAAACTTTTTTGAAACCAAAATTTTTCCTAGCAATAATAAAAAATAAAATTGCTAATAAAACAAACAAAAATTGTGTAATACTATTTACTAAAATTAATAAACCCCAAAATAATCCAGCTACAAAAAAATGTTTTGTTTTTTTGGAAAAAAATGCTTTATATAAAAATAGCAAGGCCAGACTAAGTACAAATATAGTCAAAATTTCTCTATTGAATCTGTTGGCAGCTATAGGAAAAACATAAAAAACGGACATCAGTAAACCAGTCAACATAGCTGTTTTTTTTCCAAAAATTCTCTGAGCTAAATAATAAAATATAATAGTCAAAACAGCAAAAAGTATAATTTGAGCAATCCTAACAGCAAAATAATTATTTTGACCAAAAAAGAAATAAACTGTACTTATAAAAACAGGATAGCCCGGAGCAATATTGATACTTTCTCCTTGATAACTAAGCTGATGATCATTTAAAAAATTTAGAGCTATTTCATTATAATACGGGCCATCACCACCTGGTTCTGGGGCTGTATGAAAATCTCCCCACCCCCAAAACAAGCCACTAATAATAGCTAATAAAAATATTAAAATAACAAACTTATTTTTCATAAATAAAACTAATAATATTTTTTACTCTAGCTATCCAAGTATATTTTTGTACGTCGGTAAAGGCTTGTTTGGATATTTTATTAGCAAAATTTTTATCCCCTAATAATGCCTGAATACCTTGTGACAACATTTTAGGATCGTCAGCTTTGACTAAGACTGCATTATTTTCATTTAAAACCTCTCTAATAGACGGCAAATCAGAAGACACTATTGGTCGTTTAGCTGCCATATATTCAAACATTTTAAGAGCTGACATATAATAAGCATAGTGCTTTTTATTGGGAAAAGGCATCAACAAAACATCAAAAGCTTTTTGATAAATTGCCAATTTTTTTTGATCTACTTTTTCTAATAATATTACTCTGTCAGATAAATTATTATCTGTAGCAATCTTATTATAAGATTCAATATCTTTTTCATTACCACCAATTGCTACAAAAATAATATTATCAGACAATGTTTTCATAGATTTTATAATATCATCAATGCCTTTATCCATACCTTTTGTCTTGAAAGTGCCGGTATAGCCAAGGATAATTTTGTTATCTGGTAAATTTAGTTTTGCTCTAGCGTCTGATTTACTCATATCAATATCAAAGATATCCAGATCAACTGCATCAGGTGATACCAAAATATTATCTTCTGCTACACCCAAATCTATCAATTCTTTTTTCAAGGCCTGAGTCAAAACTATTATTTTATAACATTTTTTGAAAAATTTAATATAACGTTTTTTATTAGATGGCAAAGCATGTGACTCCCAGACAACTCGTTGTTTAAATTTTTGTAACAAAGGTAATAAATATTCATCACGAGTATAAAAAATATCTTGTTTATTTTTTTTATAAAATAATAAATAAAAAAATAAACTAATTATAAAAAAAGTTAATTGAAATTTTATATACACACCATGAGGAGCTTTGAATAAAATAGTAGGATCAATACTAGATAATTTTTTGATACTAAAATTATTCTTGATTTTATAATAATCAAAGATATTAATATTCTTAAAATTTTTATTTATTCTATTTGGTGCCAATAATTCTACCTGACATTTTTGACTAGAAAAAACCTCACACATTTTCATAATTTGATGACCATGTGCTTTTTCAGTAGGAATCCTAATATTAGCTATGTATAATATCTTCATCTATTTTGTATATTCAAATTATAATCTTGATTATTAAAGACAATTTCTACTTTAAAATTTTTGTTTGTTAATAATTTACCGTATCTAGTGGCTGGTTTTATGTCAAATCGCAATATATCATCTTGCCAATCAAATCGGCTAATTTGACCATATTTGAGCTGATAAATAGGTAAAAAAGCTAACATAGCCCCATAAAACAATCTCCAAGATCTAATAAAAAATTCAGATAAATATCCGGCTCGTAAAGCAACTCTACTGTGATAAATAGCTTCTCTAATAGATATTAGTATATTTTTGTTAGGCAATAATAATTTTAACCTAAAAAACTTTTTATTATATTTTGCTGGCCAACCATTATTATAAACACCGGCTGTAAAATTTTTTGCTTCCCAAAAATTATTTAATATTAATTGCTGATTATTATTAGTAATATTTATAATATTATTTAATTTAAAATTAAAATTAATTTTTATCTTATCTTGAGTTGTCTGCCATAATTGATCTATATTATCAACTCTAGTCAACCAAGCTAGATGAGCATTCCAAAACAAATTACATTGATAATTATTATTCTGACCTTTATGAGAATGTAAATAATTATTTATAATATGATTTTTGACTTGCCAGAGAGAATTATTCAAAAATTGTTTAGCCAGTGGATTGTTTGATTGGGATAGAGCATAAATATCAAAAGTATGAGAAGCTACTTCATAATCACTCAGCCAATACCAATGTTTGCATTCTAGATTTAAATCTTTGTAACCTACTTGTTTGTACATACTAAGTAAAGCAGTGATACTTTGTTCTAATTTTTTGTTGTATAAATCTAAATCTAATTGAGCTTTGGCAATAGCATAATATATAAAAGCAGTACATCTAGATTGATAATATGTAGTCAGTCCTCTATAGCCAGAAAAACTCTTGGTTTTGTCTGTGTGAAGATTATATATAAAAAATCCATCGTCGGTCATCTCATCTAGAGAAATCTTAATAGATTCTTTTATAATATCTAATAATTTAGGATCAGGTTTATAATTATAATAAGATGCTAAACCAGTTAAACCCCACAATCTCTGATTTGTAATTGGCTTGCCAAGGACTGCTTTTGATAAATAAGTGTAGGCTACTTTGTGTAAAATATCATTAATTTTATCCAATTCTGATTGACTGAAAATATCTTGATGAGCTGCCATAAAATTTGATAAAGAATCAATAGTAGATCCGCAATCAACAATATTATTAGATTTATTATAATGATTAAAACTACCAGGATAAAAAACCCATTTATTACCATCTTGCTTAGCTTTGGCTATAATCTTAAAAACTAATTCTTTGGCTTTGTCTATTTGATTAGAAGCAACATAAAATTCAAGAGCATAAGCATTCTTCCCAGTATGTTCAATCTTGTGTTTCTTACAATAATAATTATTATCTAAATATTCTGTAATTTTATATAAAAAATTTTTGTACTGCATAATTATGCTTTTATAGCTGCAAATAAACGATTTTTACGCAACTTCTGTGTAATCCAATATATTTTAAGAAACAAAGTATATTCTATTGGTAAACCAAAAAATTTCAATTTCCATCTTAATTTTTCAAAGCTAATAAATATAACTATAAATGGAGACAAATATATAGGATATCTTTTGATATAATCACGGATTGTTTTTCTACTTGTCACAATCATAGAACAAACTCTTTGCAATCTAATTTCATTTGCATTTTCAATCCAAGGAAAATCTTCTAAATTACTAGAACTACTATCCAAAGATTTGGCCACAACAACTGGCCAGTCTTCCAATTTTTTTGGAAAATGAAAACCTAAATCTTCACATTGACGAGCTAATACATCACCAGGATATGGACGATATGGTTGTGGTGAAATAATCTCTACCAAATTACCAATGGCGATTAATTTATCTATTAATTTTAATGTTTTGATTCTTTCTTTTTTAGTTTCTCCTGGCAAAGCACACATAAATGAAAAATTGGATCTAATTCCATGTTTTTGACACATTTCAGCAGCTTTGACAATTTGTTCAACTTTGATACCTTTTTTCAAAAAATCCAAAATACGTTGTGAGCCAGATTCTGCTCCAAACATCAATTTGTAACAACCAGATGCTTTTAGTTGTTCCAAAAATTTGTCATCAATATATCCTTCTCTAAAAAAATCAACTCGACAATTTCCTAACCAATTAAATTTTAAACCTCTTTCTTTGATACCATCCATAATGTCAATGACTCTTTGTTTGTTGACAAAAAAATTATCTTCTTGGAATTTCAATTTTTTATAACCCAAATTATTTATTAAATAATCTAATTCATCCAATACTTTATCAGCATTCTGAAAACGCCAATTACGATTGTGCAAAGCAATGTTGACACAAAAAGTACAACGAAATGGGCAACCACGACTAGTATTTAGTATTACTGAATTAAAGTTTATTGTTTTAGGAGATAATAATGAATAATCCAACATTGGCAAATCATTGAGATCGATTAAAGATCCTTCAGGATTTTTAAAAATTTTATTATCTTTTTTATAAACTAAACCAGGTACATTATCTAAATCATTCTCTTTGTTAAAAAATTTCAATAATTTTGGAAAAGAAATTTCACCTTCGCCTTTTACAATATAATCCACTAAATCATGCTCAATAGTTTGGTCAGGAAAAAGAGTACTATGAATACCTCCCCAAACTATAGGAATATTTTTATTATAATCCCTAACAAACTGACCTATTTCCAAAGCATTAGCAATCTGAGGGGTCATAGCTGAAATACCTACACATAACACTGTTTCATCCAGGGCTGCTTTCAATATCTTTTGTGGATCATCTTCAACCAAAAAATCTATCAATTCTACATCATAGCCTTGTTTTTTGATCAATGTACCAATAGCCATCAAACCAAGAGGAAAACTCTTGGCATCAAAATCAACTTTATAAAATTTAGGATATATTAATAATACTTTATTTTTCATCAAATTGTTTGATTATTTTTTTAGCTAAACTATCCAAACTATGATAGTCAATCACATACTGTCGTAAACTTTGTAAAAATTCTGATGTGTCTATTTTTAATAATTTAAAAATTCTATCAGATATTTCATCAAAATTTTCTATGTATAATAAATTATTGATTGGACTCAAGATAGTTTTGAAAGCTTCATTACCTACTAAAACCAAAGTGCCGCAGGACATAGATTCTAATACTGTTTTGTCCAAACTACCAGTAGCAGAAAAATTCAAAAATATATCTGCTTCTTGATAAAATTTTGGTGTCTGATCATTGGCTACTGAACCAACAAAATCTATATTATTTTCTAAGCCTAATTTTTTAACTTGTTTTTTTAAATTATTCAAATATTTTTTATCTTGCTTTAATGTTGGTACGCCAATTATTTTTAAAATAACTTTTTGGTTGAATTTGTTTTTTAATTTATCTACTATATCAATCATCAAGTCTATTTTCTTGGTATTGGAAATACGGCTAACAGATAATAATCTTAATCCTTCATGTTCAAATTTTGATTTAAAAGAAAAAATATCAGTATCTATACCATGATGCAAAACTTTTAATTTGTCACTAGCTAGACGAAAACTTTCTTTGGAAGCAGTAAGCATAATGTCTGCTTTTTTATTAAGTAGTTTCAATTTCCAACCAACTGATTTGTGGGTATACCAAGCAATTAATTTTTTCTTGTATATTTTTGTCCAGAATGAAATCAAAATACCATACTCTGGATTTTGATGAGCAAAGACGCCATCAACCTTAGGAACAAGTTTTTTTCCATATTTATGAAAACGCCAAAATTCACGCCAACGGTTTTTGCCTTTTTCTTTACCTAAAGAATGTACTACTACATTATCAGGTAAACCATGCGCATTACCTTTTTCTAGACACATGACATCAAGATGATCGACATGATTAGCTAGATTTTTTACCCAATTAAAAGTAAAACCTGCTAAACCATCATCTTTGTCTATTTTTCTAGTGATCATTAATAATCTCATACCAAAAATTAATAATTTTTTTTGTAGTGTTAGCAAACCTTTCTTCTATCAATTTACGGCCATTTAGACCTATTTGATGCGATTTGTCTGGATTGTCTAAGAAATACAAGATTTTATCAGCCAAGGTTTTATAGTCTTTGATAGGCACCAAAAAACCATTATAGCCATCTTGAATAATTTCTTTGGCACCAGTAGTAGCTGTTGATATTATTGGTTTGGCACAAGCATTGGCTTCTACCAATACTTTGCCAAAACTCTCATTGGTCGAAGACAAAACAAATAAATCACAATTTTGAAATTCTGTTGGTAAATCATCATGATCAACAAATCCAACTAAATCAATATAATCCAAATCAGCTGTTAATTTTTTGAGTTTATTATACTCCGGACCACCACCTGCTATTTTTAAAATAAAATCCTGTCTTTTGTCTGCAACTATTTTTATAGCTTTGATCAAAGTAGGAAAATCTTTGGCCAATACCAAGCGCCCAACAGATAAAATAATTTTTTTGTTATTATCTGATTTATTTTTGTTTATAGAAAATTTTTCTAGATCTACTGGAGTAGGAATGACTTTTATTATTTTTTCTGCTAAACCAAATTTAATTAGTTTATTTTTTATACCTTGACTCATTACTCTGATAGCATTTGCTTGTCTGACTATTCGTTTACCAATAAACAATAAAAAATAATTAAACCAATTTTCTCGCAACCATAATTTGTTTGCAAAAAAATCACCGTGAAAATGAATTAATAATTTTATATTAAATTTTTTCTTTATTTTAGCACCAACCCAGCCAGTCAAAAATGGATCCTGAGTCAAAACCATATCTATTTTATTTTCTTTGATTATTTCTTTAGCAATTTTATAAGCGTCAGACACAAAGCTCAATTGATTTTTGGAATTGGTCGGATAGACAAAGACATTTTCTGATAATTGTTTGTTTTTTAAATTTAAATTTTTCTTGGAATAAGTAATAGAATAAAGATTTTGAACATGCTGACCGTATTTGATATTTCTTTTTTGTGCATCACCAAAATCAGGCTTGTCCATAGCCAAGGTTGCGTCCCATGATATTGTCAAAATATTATACGTTAGCTTTGACATCTTTCTTTTTTATTAAATGATATACTTTTCTCATTAGTTTACCTAATGGTCCTCTTTGCTCTATGGCTACACCAGATAAATATTCTACTAGATAAATATCAAGTGGTAATTTGAAAAATCTGTGTCTAATGCGCCATTCAAACCATTTAATAATTGGACCAAGTTTCCAATTTAAAAATTTGAAATATTCTCTAATACGCCATACTTCTTGAGCATTTACCCAAGGAGATTTAAAGTCCTTACGAAAACGATCAATCTTGCCCCAATCCTCTGTCCTGACAGGTGGTTTGAAACCATTATCAATAGCAAAATCATACATCTTGGCTCCAGGATATGGTAAATAAGCACCTAAAGTAAATCCAGCTTGAGGATGCATTTTGTAAATCCTATAAAGAAAATCAATAGTAGCTTCAAATTCTTTTTCAGTTTCGGTCGGTAAACCAACAATCATAGAATAACTAGCTGGTAAATTGTGCTTGGCTAAAATTTTTACAGATTCGGTAATCTTGTCTACAGTAAATTTTTTGTCTATCATTTCTAATAATCTATTGCTCCCAGATTCAACACCAATCAACATATCAAAAACTCTATACTTTTTGAGTTTGGCAGCTATATCGTCATTGATAGAATCTATACGTATCTCTAGATGAGAAGGTAAATCTATTTTTTCTAATACTTCTATAGCTCTGTGCTTGTTGACAAAAAAATTGTCATCATAAAATTTGACAGCATCAATATTATATTTATTTTTTAAAAAATCTATATCCTCTACTACTGCATCTACAGACCAAGCTCTATATCTATTTTTATTAAAAGCATTATTATAGCAAAAAGAACAATTGAATGGACAACCGCGAGAACTTTTGTAAGCTATCACTCTATTGAAACCACTCAAAGGAAAAATAAATTTTTCTAAATCAATCAATGAAAAATCCAAACGATGTAAATCTAAATCTTGAATGAAAGGACGCCATCCATTTATCTTTGACTGACCATCAAGCATATAACCAAGACCCAAAACATCAGACATACTTTGTTGATTTATTATTTTTTCTGTTAATTCTACAATTGTAACTTCACCTTCAGAAATAATAACATAATCTATATAATCTTCTTGAAGACATTCCTTTGGAAGTAAAGATGGGTGAATACCACCCCAGACAATAGGAATATTACTTTTTTCTTTTATTTTTTTGGATAGCTCTGCACTATGCTGAGTCTGTATACCAGTCATAACTGATATACCAACATACAGTGGTTCTTCTTTGTTTATATATTCAACTGTCTTGTCTATTTCTTTTTCATTGATATTGACCAACTCCACATCAAAACCAGCTCGCTTCAAAGCACTGCCCACACATAAAATACCAATAGGCAAAACTTTTTCCGAATGGTCTTGAGTAAAATTAATTTGAGTTAAAATTATTTTTTTCATTTATAATAAATTATTAACTATTTTATACCAAAAATCTTTGGCACGACCATAGGCTTTGTTTTGACCATATCTTTCCATAAAATCTTGATAAGCATTATTGCCTATTTTTTTGACTTCATCCTCATGATCTAAAGCATAATTTAATTTTTCTAAAGTTTTTACTTCGTCATTTATATCAACTAACCAGCCAGTATGCTTGTCATCAATAATAGCTGAAGCTCCTAAGGTTCTTGAAGCTAGGCTAGGCACCTTGGCCATACCAGCCTCAACAATCATTTTGCCAAAATTTTCATGACTAGATAATAGGACAGCCAAATAAGCTGATTGATAATAAGCTACCAAGCGTAAATGACTTTGTGGTTTTATTAAAAATACTGTTTTTTCTAAACCATTGGCTTTGATAGCACTAGTCAAAATATCTTGCTGATTACCTTGACCAATCATTAATAATACAAAATCATCTCTTTGTTTTTTGAGTTGACTAATAATCTTGAGTAAAAACAAAAGATTTTTAACAGGAACAAAATCTCCTACAAAAAGTAATATCTTTTTTTCACCATACATCAAATGAATAGCTTGTATTTTTTCTGGCACTACTCCAGCCATAAAATCAGTTTCATTGACTGGATTATTGATAATAGCAATCTTTTTGGCAGCAATTCCAGCTTTGATTAATTTTTCTTTTATCAAAGGATTGACCACTCTAATAGCGTTTGCTTTTTTGGTAATCTTTTTTTGCCAACGATTATATAATTTATTTTTCCAAGATTTTTTGAGCCAAATTTTATTGTTCCAAAAATCTCCATGAAAATGAATTTCAAACTTGGTTTTGTATTTACGTTTGTATTTGCGATATAACTGATAAGCAATCCAACCAATTAGATGGGGATCATGTGCGTCAATCAAATCATATTTATAACGATGAAATAATTGTTGTCCTTTGAATATAGCTTTGTCAGCTGCTACTACATCATTACCTACACAATAAACTCTACAATTATCTGATAAATCATTGATTTTGCGATGATGTTTGGCTATCACAATAATATCAAGGCGCTTCAGACTTTTAGCATACTCTTGATGTCTGGTCACTACATCAACACCCACACCTCTTTCCAGCAAGTTTGGATCTGAACTTATTTTCAAAATAGAAATATCTTTTAGTTCTTTAGCCATATTATTATTTGACTACAAACTTTTTAGCTAATTTAAATTCTATAGGCCAAGTAAAAAACTTTAGTTTCCATCTCAACTTGCATAATAAAACAAAAGCCAATTTGATAAATTTTTGTGCTTTAACACTAGAACCCATCGCACTCTTGATACTATGCGCTCCAAATCTTACATAAGCTTCCATTGATTCTACAAAATCTTTGTGTTTGACCCAAGGAAAATTTTGGACTGTCAGATAATTTAATTCGTTTTCTACTAGATGAGCCCATTCTTCTAGAGACTCGGGTGCTTTCCAACCAGATTGTAAACATTCATCGTATAATTCTGAACCAGGATAAGGACGAAATGCTTGTGGTCCTAATATCTCTACTTTATCGCCAAGTTTGACTAGCTTGTCTATAAGCTTGAGTGTAGCCATCATCTCACTCTTTTTTTCACCAGGCAGACCAATCATAAAAGAATATTGTGGTGTGATCCCATGGCGCAAACACATCTTGGCAGAATTCAAAATATCTTCTGGCTCAATATTTTTTTTGATTTTTTTCAAAATACGAGGGCAACCAGATTCAGCTCCAAAAGAAAGTAAATAACAACCTGACTTTTTGAGTTTGGCCATAAACTCATCATCAATCATGCCTGAGCGCAAATAATTGGCGCGAACAGTTGTTTCCCAAGGCATAGTCAGATTCTTAGCAATCATACCGTCTATTATTTTTTTGGCCCGCTTGATATCTACAAAAAAGTTTTCATCCCAAAATCTAAGTTGTTTATTTTTAAAATATTCTTTGCTCTGTATAATTTCTAAATCTTTTAATACTTGTTCTGTAGTTCTTTTTCTCCATTTAAGCTTCAAAATAGCATTGATACAAAAAGTACATAAATGCGGGCAACCACGCGAAGTCAATGATGGAACATAAGCCAAATTGTCTAAGACTGTTTGATCTATCAAAGACCAATTAAACAATGGCATATCAGCTGGATTATGTAGTGGTCGTGGTGGATTTGTTTTGATATTTTTATTATCTTTATAAATAATCCCTAAAATATCATCTAATTTTTTGTCACTAATAATTTCATAAAAGGTTTCTTCACCTTCACCTATACAGATAATATCAATCAAATCAGATTTGATGCTTTGTTCTTTGAAAAAAGTTGGATGAGCACCACCCCAAACTATTTTACAATCTGGATTGATATCTTTGATAATTTTGGAAATCTTGAGAGCATCAGAAATCTGGGTAGTCATAACTGAAATACCAGCGTACTTACAATTTTTGGCTTCTTCTTTTATTTTATTAATGTAATCTTTTTCTCTAACGCCATCTATAATTTTTATGTCTTGATCTTTGCTATCTACAAAAGAAGCAATACTAAGCAAACCAACAGATACTGAAGAATCATAATTTTCTTTGGCTATATTAAAGGGTGGATTTATAAGTAATGCTCTACTCATTATTTGAAACTTTTTATTAGTTTAGCTGTATTATTTATTGTGTTTTTCCAATCAAATTCTAATAATTTAATTTTGGCATCAGCAATAAACCTATCAGCCAAATTTTGATCACTCAAAATTTTAATAGCTGCTTGCAATAACTGATCTGTATTATTATAACTAATCAACAAACCATTTTTATTATTGTCTATAACTTCTGGATTGCCACCAACATCAGTAGTAATGATAGGTGTACCTGCTTTGATGGCTTCCAACAATGTATGAGAAAGACCTTCATAGTTTGTATTTAAAATAAACAAATCAGATGCCTGAAAATAATTTATTATTTTGTCATGACTTATTCTACCCAAAAATTTTACATTATCACTAATATTCAATTCTTTGGCTAATTTTTTTAAATTTTCTAACTCTTGACCATCACCCAAAACCAAAAAAATAATATTGCCTATTTTTTCTTTAAGCTGTGGCAATATTTTGATAATGCCATCAACTCCTTTCCAAGGCATCAAACGACAAGCAGTAGAAATAATCTTTGTATTGTGACCATATTGCTGTCTAATATTCTCTATAGCTGATTGATCAACTTTGTCTTTTATAAAATCAACAGAATTATATATTACTTCTATATTTTTTTTATCAACACCAATTTTTATAGCAACCTTAGCTATAAAATTACTAACAGCAATTATTTTATCAGCATTGGTCAAAATTTTGCGTCTCCTATTCTTTAAATTTTCAATCTTTTTATCATAAACTTTTTCTTCAAAATCAATAATATAATCATCAGTCCAACTCGATGCAGTAGCTTTTTCCCAAGCAGCATCACCAGCAAAGCGAATAATATATTTTTTGCCTGTCAATTTTTTGATTAAATAAGCAAAAAAACCAACACTATAAACATCAGTCACATAAACAAGATCAGCTTTTCTGGCCAGTTTCATCATTTGCCAAAAATACGACCATCGTTTTGTTGGTTTATTTTTACTAATCCTATAGACACCATCATCAATATCTGTTTTATCGGAATATGTAATGACTTTGATATCTATGTCTTTTTGCTGCAAAGAAGCAACTAAAGATTGTAAAATTGTAGCTGGACCACCAATATCTGGTGGATATATACCTGTTGCTATCAATATTTTCATAAATTATATTGTTTTAAAAACTCTATCCATCTCACCAGCAATCTTGTCCCAAGAATATTTTTCCAAGACTACTTGCTGTCCTTTGTCTTGAATAGCTTTGTACAAATCTGGATTTTTGACATATTTGGCTACAGCTTCAGCAATACTAATATGATCTCGTACTTTACAAAATAAACCAGTCTGACCATCATGCAAAAAATCTGGAATACCACCAACTTCTGTACCAATGATTGGAGTGCGGACAGCCATAGCTTCTATAAATGAATTACCAAAACCTTCTGACAAAGACGGTCTTATAAAAATATCTGCCATCTCTACATACTTTGGTAATTCGTTGTATGGTTTGTAACCCATAAAAATGACATTGTCAGCTACACCATCACGCTCAGCTAGATTTTTTAGTTTTTGCTCATCTGGACCAGTACCAAGAATTACTAATTTTGTTTTTATTCCAATTTTAAAAACCAAGTGATTAATTGATTTAACTAAATCATCCAAGCCATTTTTGAGGGCTAATCTAGAAGTAGTCACTAAAACAGTTTCGTCTTCAGAAATATTTAATGATTTTTTTAAATCTAATTTAGTTTCAGGAGTCAAACCCATTTTGAAAATATCAAGATCAACGCCATTAGAAACTAAAACTATTTCTCCTTTGTTGCCCATTTTGCGAGAACGTTTTCCCAAAAATTTACTAATAACTTGAGTTATCTTGGGTTCGCGATAAATCCTTTTATAAAAATAACTCCAAAACCAAGTTCTCTTACGTAAAAATTCATCACTATCACCACTTTGTAAAGTCAATAAATACGGAATCTTACTTTTTCCTTTTAGAAATAAAGAGGCAAGTCCTGCATAAAAAGCCATCATACTCCAAGAAAAATCAAATTTTATAGTTTTGTGTAATTTGGCAGCATAACCAACAGCTCTAAAAGGAAATAAATATTTATCTAATTTTTTACCGTTACCAATACGAATAACATTGATATTACCAACTTTTTCTTTGTTTTTCCAAGTTTTGTCAAACTTGTTGGTCATCATATAATACTCATAATCTGGCAAACGATCAGTTATTTCCTTGATAGCAACTTCAGCACCACCAACAAAAGGATGATAAGCAATGGAAAATATTAGGATTTTCTTCATAATATGCTTGATTTTAACCAATAAATACTATAAAATTATACCAGTATTTATAAAATAAATCAACCTTACAAATGGCTAATATTAGCGAAAAAACTGATAATACAAAACACCTAATAGACAAAAAAATCTTGATTGTGGTCACCCAGACAAAATGGGGTGGGGCTCAAAAATATGTGCTAGAATTAGCCCAATTCCTCAACAAACGCAATGAAGTACATATTGGTTATGGGGAAATCAATAATCCCAACCAACATTTTTTGAATACTTGTAAAAAACTAAAAATAAAGACCATTCCCCTGCCTTATTTGACCAGAAAGATCGATATAGGTAAAGACTTTTTATTTATCACTGAATTCAGAAAAATATTAAACAAAGAAAAATATAATCTAATACATCTCAATAGTTCTAAGGCTGGTTTTGTTGGTAGTCTTACTGCCAAGCTCTATAATATGAATCCCATGAATGTCAGGATACGCATTGTCTATACAGCTCATGGTTTTGTTTTCAATGAACCATTGTCTAAGACCAAAAAGAAAATCTATAAATTTGCAGAAAAATTTGGCACTGGTGTAGAAAATTTGGTTATTACTGTTTCTGATTTTGATAAACAAAGTGCAATCCAAAACGAAATTTGTCCTGAATCTAAAATGCAAACAATCCATAATGGCATTAATGCTAAAGATTATAATTTTTATGACAGAGAAGAAGCTAGAAAAAAATTAAATCTAGATAATAACAAAAAATATTTTGGTACTATAGCTAGTTTTTACAAAACTAAAGGACATGAATATTTAATAGAGGCTATAAAAGAATTAGAAAAAAATAAATCAAGCTTATTAAATAATCATCGCTGGATATTAATTGGCGAAGGTCCAGAGCTTGATAATATTAAAGAATTAATCAAAAATAATAAACTAAATAACTATATAAAAATAATTAAACCTCAAGATGATGACTGGAAATATTTACCAGCTTTTGATTATTTCATACTACCATCTATCAAAGAAGGTTTGCCTTATACTATTTTGGAAGCAGGTCTTGCTAAAATACCTATTATTGCCAGTAAAGTAGGAGGCATTCCTGAAGTACTAACTAATAAACAAAGCGGTTTACTTACCACAGTAGCCAATCCTCTATCTCTGGCTCAGGCTATGCGCAGTTTAGCTAAAGATAATAACTTGGCAGATAAATTAATAAATAATAATTATAAAAATATAATTAATAATTTTTCTTTAGACAAAACTCTCAAAAAAACAGAAGAATTATATTTAAAATTATTTTAAATTATAAAAATAAAACCCCCGCCTACGGCGGGGGTTTTTAAATAAAAATTATTGTTTGAAATCTCCGTTTATAAGATCTTTGATAAACTGATCAGCTTGAGTAATATATGGTTCACCAAACTTTTTAATTTCTTCAGCTATAGCGATAGCTTTTTCAAAATCTTCTGCACTAGCATGTAACAAAGCTAAATTTATATAATAATCAGGTACATTATTATAATTGGCTACTAATAGTTCATAAAAATAAATTGCCCATTCAAAATCTTCAGAAAACTTGGCTGCATTAGCCAAACGAACTATATTATGCTCACTAAGCTTGCTTATACCAACATCTGACATTTTATCTAGATATTCTGCTACCAAATCACCTCTATCAATATTCATTAGGGCCATTATTGCACTAACATAAGATTCCGAAACATCATCGTTTAACTCAATTGCTTTATCAAAGTTTTCTTTAGTTCTATTTTGATAAAATGCAGCTTGTTCAGACTGTCCATTTTCGAGTGAAAAATCATAAAGATACATATCAGAATAACCTAATTCATAATAAATTTGTGGGCGTGTCGGACTATATTCTAAAGCTAATTGACCTATACGATCAACCTCATAGAGACGTTCTGGATTAAAATTATAAGTATAATTGTAATGCCGCATCAATAATAAATAATTTGTCACATCTGCTGGGGTTTCTTCGATTCTTTTTAATAACTCACTATCTATTCTATTAACATACTCAACGATTTTCAAAGGATCGCCTTTTTGATTCATAACCAAAGAGTCAATATATTCAGCAGCTCGACGACGAAACTCTTGTTTGCCTAAAGTATTATAATCAATTGATTCAAAATACATTTCTATTGCTTGATCAATAGTATCTTCGTTATTTTGCAAATACATGGCCTTGAGTAAAATAACATTGGCTTTTGTTTCTCTGATATTTACAATATGCATAATAGGAAAAAGAGCTATCAAATAAATAATCAAACTAGCAAGAACAATTTTGCGATTATTCCATCTTTTTATAGGTTTGATATATTTACTAGTTATGCAAGCCAATATCAACAACAAAGGCATATAAGTTACTAAAGCTTCAAAAACAACCAGACCTTGAATTATAAAAGCAATTATTGATAATAATAATATTTGTTCAGGTAGGTTGATTGATTTTTTTGGTGGTCCATCTTCTGTTGATTGTTTTGATTTTTTTAAAACTCCTTTTTTGAGCAAAGCCCAAGCTGGACCAAAAATCAAAATACTATAAAGTATCAAACCAATAATACCCCCTGTAATAAGATGATCTATAAATATATTGTGAGCTCGATCAAACCAAATTCTAGAACCAGAGTGAGAATAAATCTCTGGATTAAAATATTTATTAAAAACTATATAAAAATTTTCTTGACCATAACCCAAAATTGGCTTTTCTTTGAAACCTTTCCAAGCAGATTCCCAAGTCATAAAACGAGTTTGGACAGTGCGCTCATCCAAAGAAACACTAGTCAAACGACGCAGAGAATCATTGTTTTGTACAAAATTACTATCTTTATTTACAAAAGTAAAAGTACCAAAAGTAACCAATAAAATTGTTATGGCTATAAAATAAGTTTTTATTTTCTTATTAGATAATCTAAAAATATTAAAAATAAAAAATAATAGTATAGTAGCAACCAAAGCAATAAAAGCACCCCTAGTACCAGTCTGCATTAGAATAAATATATCCAAAATAACTATAGGAACATAATAAATCAATAATGCTTTTTTCTTTCTTTTGATAGCCAAATAAATAGCTAAATAAGCAGCAAAAAGCATATAACCAGCCAAATAAGCTGCATTACCAATCGTAGAGTCAATACGATCATTGGCTATGCCTGTTTTGCTGACAAAATCAAGACCCAGATATTGAAAAAAGCCTAATATAGCTACTACTTGAGCGGTCAATAAGAACATATCAAAAATCCATAACCAAGCTTTGCTACCTTTGACAAAATTACGTAAGACTACAAAAAAAGCAAATAAATGTAACCACAGCAAAATACCCTCACCTCTTTCTGTGTTGCTCCAAAAACTAAAATAAAAATCATGCCCAGATATTGAAGAGATGAACATAAAAATTATCAAAAGGAAAAAAGAAATAGACATCCAATCAAGTCTAAGTCTGTTTTCTTTTTTTAACCAAAGCCAGACCAAATAAAGTAACAACAACATTTCTACCAAAACCCTAAACACCAAAGTCTTACTAAAGATATAAGGAAAAAAGAAATCACTATTTACATAAATAGGGACAAACATAATAAGTCCCAAAATAATCCATATACCCTTGTGGATAATATTTTCTTTTAGATTCATATTTTTAAAATATTATAAATTAGAAATAAATTCATTAACTTGATCTTGCATACTAGGATCGATTTCCAAAATTTTATTTATCCATATAGTAGCCTGTTCTTTGTCTCCTAGTTGATTATAAGTCAAAGCTATATTAACAAAAGTATCTGTATTGTTTGGTTGCATCTTATCCATAATCAAAAATACTTCCAAAACAGATTGCCAAGCCTCTCTTTTTATAAAAATCTGAGCAAAAGCTTCTAGTTCTGTAAATTCATAATCTGCGCCAAAAGTCATAGCTTGTTTGATGCTATCTACAGCCTGCTCTACATCTCCTTTTCTAGATTGGACTTCTGCCAATTTATTATAAATAACATCTTGTTTGACACCCAATTCTAAAGCAGTTTGTAAACTATTTTCTGCAGATTCTATATCATCTGTTAAAAAATATCCTTGAGCCAAAGCATAATAAATATCTACTCTAGTAGGAGAATATTCTAGAGCTGTATTTAATAAATCCATTGATTCTTGATTGTAATCTAGACGAGGATGTCGAGAAGCCAATTGGTATAGCTTGGCCATATTTATATAAAATTTGGAATAATTCCCAGTATCAGAAATAGCACTATCATAGACTTGACGCAATACTTCGACAAAATCTTGTAATTGAACATCAGTATACTTATGAGAATTTTCAAAAACTAGCATTGATGTTTCAGCCATAGATGGTGCCAAAATATCAAAGTTAACATATAATTCTTCACTAAGTTCTTGATAATTAGCTATAGTCTGATTGAGATCAGTAAGTACTGTACTATGAGCTGTAATAATCTTTTTGGCTGGTTTTTTGCTATTTGTATAAACAAACAAAGACATCCAAGCTATAGCAATTATCAAAGGCACAACTATATAAGCTGGTATATTTTTTTTGAAAATAATATCTTGTTTTGGATCTCTAAGTTTTACAAGTAAAAACCCTAAAATAAATATAAAAGATAAACCAACTATAAAAGAATCAAATATAAACAAAGCTTGGACTAAATAAGCAATTAATAAGCCAAGTAAAATCATATTGCCCAAAATATCTTTTTTGCGTTTTTTCAAAATAAGCCACAACAGCCAGATAAAAAATCCAATCTGTAAAACAAAGCCAATAACACCATGGGCTAATAATTCATCAAAAAATTTGCTATGAGAGCTATCAAACCAATCTTCAACTAAATTATAATCATGGTATTTATCAAGCGGTACTCTGATGTTGTTGTCACCATAGCCAGCTATTGGTCTTTCTTTGGCAGCTTCAATACTCATCTTCCACAATGTCAAACGAGAAACAGTAGTAGCATCGTCTAAGCTAATTTGACTAATACGACTCAATGCAGGATTGTTTTGTACAAAAGATGAATCTTTAAAAACAAAAATAGATGAGCTAAATAATATTATTAATATTAATAAACTAGCACTGATAATTTTTATTTTTCTTGTTTTATAAAACAAAACAAGATAAAGCAACATAGCTAGCATACCAGCTCCCAAACCAACCATAGCTCCACGAGTGACTGTCCAATTAAAAATCAATAAATTGAGAACAAAAGAAACTATGTATAAAATACGCCAGTATTTATTTTTATTTTTTATAAATAAATAAGCAGCGACAAAAATAAAAAACAGCAACCAACCAGCCAAATAAGCCGGATTACCAAAGGTCGCTGAAATACGAAAGTCATTGGTATTTATAATGCCATAGATAGGTGCTTCAAACTTTTGCAAAATACCATAAATACTGACCAAGATACTGACTATCAAACTAATATTTAATAATTTGTAATATTTTATTCTAGAACTAAAAACACTCAAAAGCATCCATAAATAAGCAAGCCAATGAAAAGAAGTATAAATACCAACCATTCTCTCATAGTTGCCCCAAAAACTACTCTTGAAACTAAGACCAAACAAATTCAAAAACCAACCTAGTATGATTATAGCCAAAAAAATAAATAATAATTTATTTTTTTTGGGATACAACGGCTGTTTGGTCAATAAAATCAAATAACAAATCAACAAAATATCAATAATAGCATAAAAAGCAAACGCCTTGGTGGTCACAAAAGGAAAAATCATATTCTGACCAATAAGTAAAGGAACAAACAAGGTAATAATCAATCCATAAAATAATATTTTTTCTAAAATCTTCATATTGTTGTTATTCAACTAAATGTCCCCACTCTTCCTGATATATTTCTTCATCGGGATACAATTCTAATAATCTAGATACATATATTCTTTGTTTAGCAATTTGCTCTGTCCTTTCATAAAAATCAATAATATTAACCAAAGAATCTTTATGTTCTTGACTACCTTCAATACCTTGCAAAAATATAGTCTCTGCATCAGGTACTCTGTCCATTTTTAACCAATAAAGTCTAGCTAGTCTATTATACAAATCTGGAAGCTGTGGAAAAATACCTATAGCTCGAGAATAATATTGCTCTGCTTTGGCAAAATCTGGTTGATATTTTTCATAAATAGTAGCAATATTGAGTATAGATGTAATGTCGTTTGGCTGTATAGACAAAGATTTTTCATAGGCAATTATTGCTCGATTATAATCTTTGACAAACTCATATATACTACCCATATTAACAAAAGTCCAGTTATCCTCTGGTTTTTCTTCAAATAACTGCTTGGTATGGTCTATTTTCTTTTGAAGACGCTCTAGCTGGTATTCATCAAAGTGATCAGGAATATCCAAAGCAAAGACACTATCAAGATTAACCCAATCAATACTTGTGGTGTTTTGAGGTGGTTTTTTATTAAACCAGACAAAAATCAAGGCAATTATTACCAAGATAAATAGTGCTGATAAAACCTTATTTTTTCTATTAAACATAAGAATATATTAACATAAAAAAACCAAACAGAAAAGAGGCAAAATTGCCTCTTTTCTGTTATTAGTATACTGAAAAACTAGTATATTAGAGTCCAGTTGTTTCAGAAGTACCTGATGGAGAAACAAGACCTGACACTAGGAAACCATTTGTCCAGTCATCAGTAGAGGCTGTATGTGCGCCTGCACTTCTGTCTGACCAAATAAAGTCATCATTAGTATCATCGTCTACTTCAGTTGCAGTATGCATCAAAGTATCTGTACCAGCTACGTGAGCGGCATCACCACCCAAGTGGACTGATACTGAATCTCCAGTATCACCTGAGCTAGCAACTGTAGCTCTCATGATAAAGGTATGACTAGTACCACTGCCGATGATTACTTCATCAGAAGTGTAATTTGTACTCCAATCAGTACCAGATGTTGCCCATATGTTTAGAGGGGCAGTACCAGCAGTGACACTGACATCTTGACCGTCAGTTACACTATAGAGGACAAAATCACTCAAAGTAACACCTGTTGTAGCAACACCAAATGTAAAGGCATACAAAGAAATATCATCATTTGTAGCAGTCACAGTAAACTTATACAAATCATTGATACCATTGACCAAAGTATTGGATAAAGAATCTTTGGTAACTACTGGATAACCACGATAATAATAGTGAGTCTTACCAGTTGGTGCAGCACCAGAAGATAGATATTCTGTAGAACCAACACCAGTCAAGTTACCTTTAGCTACAACGTCAGCTGCAGCATTGATCTTATAACCAACTGCATGATCAGCAGTACCGCCACCAACGCCACCAATAGTAGCTAGTTTTGCCATCAAGGTCAAAACTACACCATTAGAGTCAGCATATGGTACGACAAATGCATCATCAGCAAAATTCATCTTAGGGAATGTGCTGGTTGGTGCAAAGTCTACATCAGTAACTGCTGTACCATCTTCGTCAACAAACCAAAGTTTTTCATAATCTTCAAAAGATGAAGAATTTGTGTTTGTAACAACTTGTGTCAAATATAGATAGTCAAGTTCTACATCTTCAGTAGTGGTTGCTAAGAATTTGTACTTAGCTAAAGCGAATTCAACTCCGCCAGCCATCAAAGCTGCACTTGGATTAGATGCATCCAAGCTAACTTCAATAGTACCACCAGCAGTACCAACTGTCATAACTTTTGACAAAGCAGTACCTTCAGCAGCATCTACGCTGTTGCCTGAAGTAGCACCTTGAGATGTGACTACATTAGAATTTGTTGAAGTAATATCAATCTTATGAGTACCTGCAGCAGTTGCGCCAGCTGAAATATCAGCATAGATCAACATGTTCTTTGAGCTACCCTTAGGAATTGTAAATTGATCATCACCAGACAAAGAAACTGAAATTTCTTCATCATCACCAGCGTCAGCGTCACCGCCGTCTTTGGTAACTGACAAATCAGTACCACCTACTTCAAAAATAATGTTTTGAATTTCATTGGTCTTAGCAGTAGCGCTAGTATCAATATAGAATTCAAAAGCAGTCACCTTGATGTCTTCTGAAGAATCAGTAGCATCAAAACGAATTGTTGAATATAGATGATCAGTTGTACCAGCAGCAATTGTTTGAGCTGCTGGTTGTGGCAAACTAGTTACTGTCAAAGCTAGATCAGTAACAGTCAATAGATTGGCATCAACTTCAGCATTTGGGAATGCATGAGCAGCAATAACAATAGCGTCACCAGTGATATCACCAGTAGCGTCTAAGTTAGTTGTTGCAGTTGAAGAAAAATCAGCAGCAAACTGAACAGTATCAGATTGAACTGGGTCTGTATTCAAATTACCAACCATTTTAACGGCATTGTCGCCAATTGGTAAAGTGAATGAGTCTGAAAATGAAACAGAGCCATCACCTGCACCAGTACCATCTGTGGCACCTGTCAAAGCAGTACCATCAGAATCTACTAATTTCAAATTGGTAAAGTCAGCTGCTTGTACAGTACCAGTAACATCGATATCAAATAAAATGGTACTAACAGTAATAGGTTCACCAGCTACTTTGAAATTCCAAGAACCTAATTCAAGGTCATTGGTGTTTTCTGGAATATTACCAGATTGAACTACGTTGGTTTTGCTAACATTCAATGTACCACGACTAATAGTAACTGTTCTGCCAGAATCAATAGCAGCAGATGGAGTTACATAAGTCAAATTTGATGTGTCATAACCCATGATATCATCAGCTTTCTTGATATCAAAATCAAGGGTTCTACCAGAACCACCTATAATATCACCACGTAATTGGAATGTTTCATTTTGACCGTCTTCAATGACGCATGTAGCACCACAGTCTGCAAGATCAAATGAAACATAATTGCTAACCATTGCAGATGTAGCAATAATATTGCCGTCAACTACCAATTCTAGGTTGTCAACGTCAGCATCATCAGCTGAACCAGCATTATTGAAACGAATAGAATCAATTCTTAGTGATTCTTCGTCGCTACCATTAGTTAGTTTAACATTTAAAAATTCCACATTTTCAGTACCAACTTCTTCAGTCAAAGTACCTAAATTTGGAGTTTCGCTAACAGTTAAAACACCAATAGTAATAGTGTGGTTAAGCAATTGATAGTTGCCAGTAACAGGCAAAGTACCAGTAACATCAGCATCAGTAGTAACTGAAGCTAATGATAGAGTTGGCATTTCACCAGAATAAGAATCTAAGCTAGCAACAAATTTACCTACTATTGTAGCAGAAACTGTAGTATTAGCAGGAATTACCAAATCTTTGGTAAATGTTGCTTGATGATTTGCATTCAAGCTCTTGTATGAAGAACTGTGTAATACGCCATCAATAAGCATATTTACACCAGAAAATGCATCATCACTAGCTGGAATACCACCACGTTCTAATACCATAGAGTCAATAGTTACTGGGTCAGAACCAGCAGTAAAATTAACCTTGGTAAATGGAACATGAGTAGCTCCTTCATAACCAATACCAGAAGCTGGAGTATCAGAAGCTAAAGAGATAGATACAGAACCAGTACTTACTGGATCATCACCATCATCACTACCTTCAGCTGGCATAAAGCCAGACAAGGCTGTTTCTTCACCAGTGATAGATTCACCGTCTGCATAAGCAGATAGGTCAGTAACTTCTAGAGCATTGCCATAGGCAAAATTATTAGCTTCAAAAGCATCAGCTGAAGCAAAGATTCTCTTAGCACCATCACTGATATAATAATAATCTGCTCCCATCATAACTAGTGTTCCGTCTGGATATACGTCTGAAAGATCACTTCCATCAGTATAACTAGATAAGAAATAACCAGGAATTACATCCATGACCATTCCTCCCCAATCAGCACCATATAGAGCTTCTGCTGTAGCTGCATCAGGAATCCAGTGGAGTAATCCACCTGGTCCCAAAGCATAAATCTTAGCAGTATCCATATGAGTAACTAATTTGGTACCAGCACGATAAGTAACTACACCACCATCAGCATACAGGTCTAGTTCTGCAACATCAACTCTGACAACATCGTCAAAGTTTGTGTACCAGGTATTATATGTTTTTCCGTCTGGGAAAACATATTTCATACCATCAGAACCAATGTAGTAAACAGCCGCACCAGCTTGCCCTTCTAAAGCAAGCAAAGAGCCTGCTCCATAGTTACCTTCTGCTTTTACAGTTAGGCCACCTAATGACCATAAAACAGTAGTAACTGCTAGGGCGAATACAAAAAGTCTTTTTACTAAACTCATTTATTCTTTTTTTAAAAGTTCTCTAAACATTATTTTAATATCCTCCATTTAGACGCCTCGCACAGCGAGACCAGACCATTATACCTATCATCCTCCCAAATGGGATCGACCTTTCTGGTCAATAAGCTAATGGGCCTATACTTTGGATAGTTAAAATGAATTGTCTAGGAACACGAATTAGAACTCTTGTTACGTTGGGCAGAACCCAAAACCAACAAGAGGTAAATCCCCGGATCGCGCGCGATTAGCGATAAGTTAGGGATAATAGCCTTTATTCTTTTATGCATGGGAATAAAAGCTAAGTATCCATAACCTATCCAGAATCAACTGACTAAGTTGATAACGCGCTTTGGAGATTTTATAATTAATAATTAATTATTTAAAAAACTATTCTATAATTATTGGCTCTTCTTCAATCGCTGGTTCTTCTTCTACTATAGAAGCTTCAATATCAACTTCTGGTAATACTTCAGTGGCTGGAATGATTTCTTCTTCATTATCTACTTCATCCACTTCATCTATAATATTTGAATCAATCAAATCATTGTTATCAATAGCTTCTTGGATCTGTTCCATGATAATCCCAGCTTTTGTGTATTGTTCTTTGACCAAAGAAATTTTATAAAAAGCATTTTTCAAAAATCCATCAGCCAATAAAGCTCGAGCTTCTTCCAAAACTTGATCGCTTTCTTCTGGATTTTCTTTGATAATATCAATATCTTCGATATCTTCTAATGAAATTTCTTCTTCTATGATCAATTCATCACTAATTACTTCAGTGCTTTCTTCTTGTATTTTTATAATTTCTTCTTGATCAGTAGCTTCTAACTCTTCATTCAAATCTTGGACTTCTTCCAAAACTTCATCTAATTCTGAAGTTAATATTTCTTTAATTACATTGGTAACTGCTTCTAACTCTTCTTGGTCTATAGCTACTGTGGTTTCTTCGACTACACCAATAGTCTCTGGAGTACTAGTATCTATATCTAGATCACTACTATCAGTAATTGGTGCTTCTGTTGATTCATCAACAGCCATAATGTCTTCATGAACTTCTAGAGCTACATTTACAGCTGATTTTTTAACTTCAGTGTTGACTTCTTTGACAGAATCCAAAACTTCACTCAACTCTTCATCATCTACATCTATAGCTTGTTGTTCTAAAGTATCAACAGCTTCTTTGGTAGCATCAGTTACTTTTTTGGCCAATTCTACAACCTCTAAAGGTTCTTCTTCTTGTTGAGCAACTTTGAGAGCAGTATCTACTGCAGTCACATCTTGTTCTAGGTGAGTAACAGCTTTTTTGATAGCAGCTTGTGTTTCTTCTATTTCAACTGAATTTTCATTACTATCAGCAATAATCTTATCAATTTCTTCTAATCTCTCATTAACGTGTTTGATATGTACTTCAGTTTCTTTTACAGAACTAATAGTCAATGATAGCTGAACTTTTTCAATAGATCGTTTGATCGGCCACAATGGTTCGCCAGGTACAGATGCTTGAGCAACAAAACTTACACCAGTTCCCATAAAGACAATCAAAAAACTAGCAATAACTTTGCTTAGTGATGGGACCAGATGACTGAAAAAATTCATCATTGATAAATCAAATCTTTCATTGTTAGTCAGTTTTTCAGCTTGTCTCAATCTATTTTGTCCTGAGATTTCAGCTAGAATTTCGTGTTTAGTTTTGTTTTCCCAATCTTTATCTGGCATAAGCTCAGATAATTTTTTGATTTGAGAAATTTTTCTGTCCAAACTCATATATTTTATATTATTTGTTGCTAGAAATTGATTTTAATTTGTTTAAAGCGCGATGTAGTGTGACACGCACATTATTTTTGTCTTTTTGTAATACTTGAGAAATTTCTTCAATAGATAAGTCTTCAACATATCTAAGTAATAAAATTTCTTGATACTCGCTTTTTAATTTTTTAATCTGTTGTAATATCTGACTACTGTCTATAGATTTATCTATTTTTACTTCTGATTGATCATCTTCACTTATAGAATCTTCTACATAATCTAATGGCAATTCTGTTCTATTGGCTTGACGATAATAATCAATTACAGAATTACGGGCTATTCTGAAGATAAAAGCTTGAAAACTCTTAACATGCTTTTTATCCACAATATGCTGCCAAACCTTTAAAAATATATCTTGAGTAATTTCTTCAGCAACTCGCTTGTCAGAGACCTTGATAAGTACAAATCTATATATACGAGTCACATATTGCTCATAAAAAAAAGCAAAAGCATCGCTGTCGCCAGATCTTATCTTTAAAAAGACTATTTTCTCTTGTAAATTACCCTTTAAACTTTTCATATATATAGACGTAAATATAGTCTAAAAATTACACTATATTCTTAGATGTGCAAATATAAAAAATGTCACCAAATATTGGCTAACCTTAGCTAATTTATTCAAATATTAATAATTATCGCGCGATTTAGTAAAAAGATTTGTATTACAAATCCTACAAATTATATCAAGTATTACTATATTTGTAAAGTCATTTTCTGCCTATAAATATTGATCAAAATAGCTAAAATAGATCTTTATAATATCCCCTATTTTATCCACAATATTGTTATAAAGTATAGAGTAGTCTATACTTAAATATATAAATGTGGATAAATAAAGAAAAACCCTCTTAAATAAGAGAGTTTTATAGGATCTACTCAAGCACCCACCGAGCCTCACCTTCGTTGGTCTTGGGGTAGTCCAAAATGGTCGCAAAACCAGAATCACTCTTGGTACGAGCCATTAATTGTAAAACATCGTTAGATATGTCTTTTAGAGAATCCATTGAATCCTCTGGAACTCCAAGCTTTATTCCATTAGCTCTAGCTTCAGCCAACAAAACACCACGATCCATGCTTTTCCTCCTAGGTTTGATGAACGAACAATAAAACAGTATAATTTATATACAATATATTGTCAATATTATATGGAAAACATAATACGAGTGTCTGTAACAGAAGCTGCTAAACTATTTGGAGTTTCGTCTAAGACTATCAGACAAGCTATAAAGAATGAGGAGTTGAAATACATAGTAGTCAACGGCCGCTATAAGATTAATTTTATTTCTTTGGTAGAATGGTCCCAACAATCTACTCGTCGGGCCAATCAATTTCAAAACCAAGGCTTGGGTCAATATATAGACAAGTGGAAAATTAAAAACAAAAAATACAGTCCTAGTTTGAAAATAGCTTTTAAGTCATCCAAAGAAAACAAAAAAGATTAAAAAACAACCCCAAGGGTCGGTTTCGACCCTTGGGGTTGTTTTGTTTTAAAATTATAATTCTATAGCTATATCTTGCTCTAAACCATTACGCTGTATTTTGAGTGTAACTGTATCCCCTATCCTATAATCCTGAATAATAGCTGTCATGGTCTGATTATCAGAAACAACATCATTGTTTATAGCTACAATTTGATCACCGGCTTTTAGGCCTGCCTCAGCACCTGTAGAGTTGTATTCTACAGCTCTCAAAGTAGGATGAAATATAAGATTGCCCTTACGTATAAAGCCACTATTATTTTCCATGTCTATATAGTGCACTCCTAGAGTAGGCCTATCAGTATTGTTGAGTAAATGCTTTACAGCTTGTTTTAGATATCTAGATGGAATAAGTAATTTTTCTTGCTCTGTTTCATAGATAACACCAGATAAATCTCCATCTATGTTAAAAAATGGAGCTGATGTAATACTTGCATTAGCTAAAATATCTGATATTTGCATAAAATAGTCTAGTTTATCAGTATCAAGATACTGTCCACTAGCATAATGACTATTTGTCAAAGAAACTGTATAAAAAGCATGATTAATACTATTTGGTACATCAATATTCGTAAATAAACGCTCACCAGCCTTGAAATTATCAGTTAGCTGAAAATTTATCGGCTGTATAAAATTAGCGTCTATTTTTATAAAAGCAACCCCAGTAAACTCATCAAAGACTATTTCTTGTATATCATAAATTTCATCTACCAAAACAACTTTTGGTGTCATATCTTGGGCTACTTGATCAGTAGTCATCAACCAACCATCAGAAGTAACTACTACAGCAGACCCCAGAAAATCTTCACTAGAGAAAAACTTTTGCCCAATAGAAGGTGAAGCTACTACATCTTTGTATACTCCAGCCACAGAATTTTGATATTTATTGGCTAGATTTACTAAAGGTTGTTCTAAATTAATCTTGATCTCATTTTCAGTGTTTAATAAACCTAAATAATCAACATCTGATACTGGCCAGATATTTTTGGCTAATAAATAGCCACCCAAACCTGCCAACACACCAATCACAATAGTCCAAATAGTAAGATTAAATAAAGATGGTGGTCGCTGAGTAGTGGGTCTAGCAAAATGCTTTTGTCTTTCTTCCATATGATTTTAAATAATTGCTGTAAAAATTAATATAATAACACTTAATAAAAATAAGCTTAAATATCGCTTGAAATACTTATGTGTTGAAACAGCACTATCTATTATAAAGAAAAGCCATAAAGTTGCAATAGTGCCTGTCACATAAAAACTAATAGGTAATAAATACAATACTGCCAAGATCTGTACCAAAACTATCATAATAAACCAAGTATAAGCTTGACCAGAGTTAGCTACAAGCTTGATAATATCTCGTACCCACAACCAAGTCACTACAGCTGTCAGACCAATAGCTATCCAAGGTGATAGATTTAAAAATACTATCAAAGCATAGAGGCTAGTGACTAAAAACCAAAAGCCTAAATAATAAAAAAATCTATTAAAAGATAAATAATCTAATTGACTAACTTCTTTGATATTTTGAAAATAATTTTTGAGAAGCCACCAAATAACAGCCCAAATAATTGCCAATAAAAATCCCAAACCATAACGAACATTATCACTGGTTGCTAATAACAAAAACAAAAACTGTGCTATATAGACTGTCATCAGATTGATCCACAATAATTTGTACTGCATAAAATGATTGGCAGCCAAAATACGACCACTAATCAAAATAATCAATAAAGCTACAGCTATAATCCAAATAATCCCCTGCTGAGTAGCAAAAAACAGCCACCAAGTGACAAATAAAAATAAAGGACTTAAAATTGGGACTACAAATTTTAGCATTTTTTAAAAAATATTTTCAGATTCTATTTTTTTATAATCATTACTTTCGTCAGACCATTGGAAAACTTCCAAATGAGAGACAAAATCTTTGTCAGAAAAAACATAATCAACTTTGACACCAGAGCCTATTCTACTGGAATACAAAGTTTTTTTGTCTAATAGCTTTGGTTTGGTGACAAAACGGACTTTCATCTTGCCCGCAGGCCCATCAAACTCCAAAACTTCTGCTTGACCAGGATCTAAATCTTCGTCGTATTCGTCACTAACTTCAAAACTTTGTTTTATTTTTTTTTGAATTTCCTCCCAACGTTCTTGGTTCATAAATTTATATTAACTTGATCTCCGATATTAAAATCAAATTTGTCTATACTACCAGCCGGAATCTCTAGAACTTTGTCAACTGGTCGTGGTGAAGAAAAACTGATTGCATCATCAAGTGGTCCGAGTGGTTGCATATTTTTTTGATAACCCACTACTGTCATATCTTCTATCCACAACAAGTCAATAGCAAAGAACATGTCTGGCATCCAGAAGTTTCTAATTTTCTTATCAGGAAAAATAAATAACATACCTTCATCAGCAGCCAGACTATCTCGACCAGACAAGCCTTGGCGTTGTTCAGCTGGATCATCAGCAATATCTACTCTGAACATAGTTTGATTTATGATCACCGTTGATTGATCTGTTGAAGTAGTTGGTGATACTACTGGAGATGAAGCAGCAATAAAAAGTAAAATCACAACTACAAGGATCAATGAAGATGAAAAAACAATGCTAAGTGTTTTCATTTTGTTTTGTTTTAAAATTTAACCAATATGTTAATAAAAACATAATTGCTAATAAAATTGCCAAAGCACCGATTTTGGCCAAAGTAGTAAACATAATAGACACTAGACCAAAAAGCAGAGAAATCAGACCTAGGAAAAAAACTATCTGCTGCTGGCTAAATCCAGCCTTTAGGAGTCTAAAGTGCAGATGGCCAGAATCACCCCTCCAAATGGCCTTTTTTTGCCTCAGACGACGTAATATGACCCATATTATGTCCAAAATAGGCAATCCCATGACTAGTAGTGCTGTAGCAATTTTGCTACCTGAGATAATAGCCAGCACCCCCAAAGTAAAGCCAATCAAAGTACTACCACCTTCTCCCAAAAATATCTTGGCTGGATGCCAATTCCAGATCAAAAACCCTAATAAAGCTCCAGCAAATCCCAAAATCAGTAGCGAAGTAGTAGAGCCTGAAACATCCCAAGACAAGCTTACTGCAAAGATAACCAAAGCTGCAATCAAACCAATACTAGAAGCTAGTCCATCTATACCATCCAATAATTTAGTCGTATAGGTCATGGCCATCAACCAAGCAAAAGTCAGTAAACCTGATACCCACAACAAGCCATTGCTTACAAAATTATCAAGATACAAGACTCCGCCAGCTGGATGAGTAATATAGCTAATCTTCAATCCAGCTAAGATTACAATTAATGAAGCCAATACTGGACCCCAAATACTAAACTTGGCAGGTAGCTTGTATTTGTCATCCAAGATGCCATTGACTACTAGCAATAAGCCAGCTACAAAAAACCAAAAGACTACTTGCTGATCTACTCTAAAATCAAATAACAAATTGTTTTGTAATAATATAAAAGCTGTAATAAGTAAAGCCAGATAAATAGCTAGACCGCCAAGCAATGGTGTTGCTCTACTGTGTATTTTTCGACCACCTTGCGGCTGATCTATTATATTCCAGCGCTTAGCTAATATAATTACTAACTTTGTAATAACAAAAGACAATAAGCCTGATATTAAAAAAACAAATATAAAAATATTATAATTTGCCATTGTTTTGCTCTAAATAAGTATCTAGAATAGCTGTGGCTGCATGTTTGTCTATCTCATCTTTTACTCCTTGCTTGGTATATAATTTTGAAGTCAATTGTTCGTCAACAACTTTGACTGGTGTTTTTATATTTTCTTCTAGCAAATCTACAAACTCTTGCGTAATAATTAGACGTTCGTTGCTTTGCCCAGATAAGCTAGTGGGCAGACCTACTACTATTTCATCAATATTTTCTTGACTAATAATTTCTTGTAAATTTTTAAACAAGTCTTTGTTATTTTCTAGCACTTTCAAAGGCACAGCAATACTACCTAGCTCTGCAATAGCTAGTCCTATTCTCTTGTCTCCATAATCTATGCCTAAAAGTTTATGCTGCTTCTTCATCTTCATTTTCATTTAATAAACCTGGGCCTTCTTCCAAATACTCAAAATCTTTTTCTAAATTTACAGAATATATGCCTTCATCTTCACTCAAAAAACCCTTTTCAACCAAATAATCAAGATGGCTTTTACCAAATCGAACTGCCACAGAAACTTCTTTGGTAGATTTAGGTTTTTCTTGAGTTAAAGCATTAAAAGTTTCTTGCACATCTTTTAATGTAAAACTTGTGATATCTAAATCAGACTTGATACTTTCAAGCAATCTCATAGACTGTGTGTGCCGTCTATTTTCTACCATTTCTGGTCTATCACTACTTGGGACATCGTACTTTGATTCAAACATATTATTGTATTATTTAATAATTATTATTTTGTAATAATTAAATACCCATCTTCAGTCACAGCCACAGTGTGCTCAAAGTGTGCTGTCAGACTGTTATCAGCAGAGTTTACATCCCACTGATTATCAGATACTTTTACTTTATAATCACCACCTAATATAATCATAGGCTCAATAGCTAATATCAAACCTGGTTCCATGGCTTGCAATTTTTTACCTGGATCATAATTGGGAATCATAGGCTCTTCATGTACAGCTCTACCCACTCCATGACCTGCCAAATCCCTGACAATACCATAGCCATGAGGCTTGATAAATGCTTCTACAGCTTGCCCAATATCACCAATATGCTTATCTGGACCTACTTGTGAAATAGCTATTTCTAGAGCCTTTTTAGTGACATCCAATAGCTTTTGAGCTTGTTCAGAGACTTTACCAACAGGCACAGTCATAGCTGTATCTGTATACAAATCTTTGTATTTCATACCTACGTCTATGCCTACAAGATCACCTTCTTTGAAAGGTGTGTTGTTTGGGATACCATGCACAACTGTTTGATTGACAGACACACACAAGCCAGCTGGAAAGCCCTGATAATTTTTAAATGACGGTATGCCACCGGCTTTTTTGATAAGATCTTCTGTATATTTATTGAGCTCTATACCAGTCATACCTGGTTTGATCTGAGCGGCTGTTTTACGCAAAATCTGACCAAGTATTTGGCCGCCAGTTCTCAATATTTCTATTTCTTGTGGAGTTTTTTTATCCAGCATTCTTTTCTAAATAATCTCTTACTCTATCTGAAACTTCTTGGATAGTCCCATAGCCATCTATTTCTACTAGTTTATTTTGTTGCTTATAATAATCTAATAATTTTGAAGTTGTGTTGCGATAAATAGACAAACGTTGTTTGACTACTTCCGGTACATCATCGTCACGCTGAATTAGTTTACCATTGCATTTATCACAAGCTTCGCCTTTGGTAGATGGATTGTGAGTAATATGAAATATTTCATCACAATCAGCACAAATCCGACGACCACTAATACGCTTGATAGCTTCTTCATCAGAAATTTCTATATTAAAAACTTTATCTATTTCATGATGCTGTTCAAACATATGAACTTGTTCGATACTACGTGGATAGCCATCCAAAAGCCAGCCTGGCTTATAAATAGGCTTTTTGAGCTCTGTAGTCATCAATTCTAATATAATTTCATCAGGCACAAGTTTGCCTGAATCAACGATTGGTTCTATTTTTTGAGCTAGCTCACCGCCAGCTTCGATAGCGTCTCGCAAGACATCTCCAGCTCCCAGCACTTTTATACCCAAAAAATCAGCAATTATCTGATCTTGAGTGCTTTTACCAGAGCCCTGCGGCCCTATTAAAATTATGTGTTTCATAACAAAATTATAACAAAATAAGCCAATAATAAAAAGCCCTGTTCAAAAGGGCTTTTATATCGAAAATATTATTAAAATCCTTCATAATCACGCATTACAAGTTGCGCGTCTATTTGTTTGACTGTTTCTATAATTACAGCTACCACAATAAGCAAACTAGTACCACCTATTGTCATAGTCGTAACACCAGTCAGGGGTGCAATAGCAATCGGTAGGATAGCTACAACTCCCAAAAATATAGCACCAGCAAAAACAATCCGGACCATTACTTTGCCCAAATAATCAGATGTATGTTTGCCTGGACGAATACCAGGAATAAAACCACCTTGCTTTTGTAGATTTTCTGCGATTTGTTCGGGATGAAAAATAACCGAAGTATAGAAAAATGTAAATAAAACAACAGCTATAAAATAGAAGATTCCATAAAAAAGCTGATTTTGAAAAATATCAATAGTCCATTGCGAAAAACCAGCTAGCCACTCAGTCGGCGAATTCACAAAAAACTGGGCTATCATCGGTGGTACGATAATAATAGAAATAGCAAAGATAATCGGAATAACACCAGCTTGATTGACCCGTAAAGGTAGATGAGTATTTACACCACCCACACTCTTTTGACCGACCATATGCCGAGCATAAGATATCGGAATATTGCGCTGACCTTCTGTAATCATAATAATCACCGCAATAGTAATCAAAGTAATAACACCAAAGATAATAAAGTTTAAGACCATGGTATTATCAAAACCAATTGCTGTATTTCGTAAAGCTTGCGGCAAACCAGCCACAATACCAGCAAAGATAAGTAATGATACACCATTACCAATATGTTTTTCAGAAATCAATTCACCCAACCACATCAAGAATATAGTACCAGTAGTAATAACAATAATAGTAGTGACTATTTGAAAGGCATGCATATCACCAAGCAATGCACCACCAGTTTGACTTGATAGTAAACGCAAAAAACTATAACCCTGAATAACAGCCAAAGGAATAGTAAGTAAACGAGTATATTGATTTATCTTTTGACGACCATAATCCCCTTCTTTTGACAAAGCTTCTAGCTTTGGGATAATCATGGTCAATAATTGAAAAATAATAGATGAAGTAATATAAGGACCAACACCAAGCATAACTATAGAAAAGTTTTGCATGGCCCCACCAGAAAACATATTTAATAGACCTAGAGCTTGATTGCTAGAAAAAATATCTCGCAAAGCATTGACGTCTACACCAGGAATAGGAATGTGAGCAGCAATTCTAAAAACAACTAACAAAGCCAGCACATACAAAATGCTGCTGCGAATATCTTTTGCTTTCCAAATTTGTTGGAGTTTTCTTAGCATATAATTTAAGCTTAAAGTATAAAGTTAAAAGTTGAAAGTATTATTTATTTGTTTCTTCTAAACTATTACCTGACTTTTTACTTTTTACTTGTAACTTTCTACTAATTATAATGGCTTCACCACCTGCTTTTATAATAGCTTCTTTTGCAGTATTAGAAAAGGCATTGGCTTTGACAATCAAGTTTTTTGACAATTGACCATCACCTAATATTTTGATGCCATGTTTGATATTTTTGATCAGACCAGCTTTTAAGAGATCACGAGCTGTGATAGTTTGACCTTTGTTAAAGTTGTCTTGCAAATCATCTAGATTGACAGTAGCAGCATCAGGATGGATAGATTTGAAACCACGAACTTTTGGAATACGCAATAAATAAGATTTGATACTACGCAAAGCTAGACCAGATTTTCCACCTGAACGAGAACGTTGACCTTTCATACCGCGACCAGAATAAGTACCAGACCCAGAACCGTCACCACGACCAACTCTTTTTTTGCGATGCAAGGCTTTTTTATCGTTTTGTAAATTATGTAAACTTAGCATATTATTTTATTTATTTTTTACTTCCGTTTTTTTAGAAACTGGTTTAGCTTCTGCTTGAGCCTTTGGTAAAAAAGATTGTAAAGCCAATAAACAAGCTTTGGTATTATTGACTTTATTGTTTGTACCCAAAATCTTGGCTACTATATCTTTGATACCAGCTAATTCCAAAACAATACGCATCACACCACCGGCTTTGATACCAGAACCAGCTTTACCTGGTTTCATCATCAATTTGGCAGAACCGTATTTGATATCAATCTTGTGAGGAATAGTACCATCAACAATCGGAACAGTAATGATATTTTTTTTGGCTTGAGTAACTGCCTTTTGTACAGCCATAGCTACATCAATACCTTTAGCAATACCAACACCAACCTTACCTTTTTTGTCACCAACAACCATGCAAACTCTAAACTTCATTCGTTTTCCACCACCCATCACACGAGTAACACGTGTCAAATCAACGATCTTTTGTTCAAAATCATCTTTTGGTCTTTCCATTCGTTTGCCACCTTTTTTAAAAGGACGTGGCTTTCTACGCTGTGGAGATTTTTTAGCTGGACCAGTTGTTGGTTTATTAGTTGTTTTTTTATCTTCTGACATATTTTAAAATTTTATACCTTGTTTACGAATACCATCAGCCAATGCTTTGATACGACCATGATATTTGTAAGATCCTTTATCAAAAATAATATTAGTTATTTTTTTGTCTACCAATTTTTTACCAAAAGCTTCACCTACTAGGGCTGCAACTTCGGTCTTATTTTTCTTGGTAGCTTTTAATTCTTTATCAGAAGCTGCAAGAAGAGTAACTGCTTTGACATCATCAATAGCTTGAACTGAAATATGAGACAAACTCCGAAAAACTGAAACACGCGGTTTCTTGGCTGTACCGTTTATATTTGATCTAGTGCGTCTTTGACGACGAATAGCATGTTGTCTTTTTTGCTTATTTTTATCTTGCATATAATTATAATTTAAGCGGCTTTGACTACTTTACCAGCTTTACGACGAATATGTTCATCAATATATTTAATACCTTTGCCTTTGTATGGCTCTGGTTTTTTGACAGCTCTGATCTCAGCTGCAATCTGACCAACTTTTTGTTTGTCAATACCAGAAATTTTTATATTATTTTTTTCAGCTTCGATTTTTATATCATCAGGAAAAGCATATTCAACTGGATGAGAAAAACCAACATTTAACACCAATTTTTTACCTTGGACTGCGGCTTTAAAACCAACACCGTTGATTTCTAGTTCTTTAGAATAACCTTCAGTCACTCCCAAGATAGCATTATTGACTAGAGTACGAGACAAACCCCAAAGAGCTCTTGATTTTTTATCTTCAATATCTTTGATAGTCAAGACAAGCTGTTTATCTTCTTGAGAAATAGCTACATCTTGATGGACATTGACTGTCAACTGACCAAGCTTGCCTTTGATAGTCAGCTCTTGGTTATTAACTTTGACTTCAACTCCGTCTAATATATCGATAGGTTTTTTTCCGATTCTTGACATAAAATTTTAGTTAAAAGTTTAAAGTTACAAGTAATAAAGTTAATTAATTTATTTTTAAAGCTTTCTACTTGATACTTTTTACTTGTTACTTACCATACTTCACACATAAATTCTCCACCAATATTTTCTTTGATAGCTTGTTTGTTTGTAACTACACCTTTTGATGTAGAAATAATAGCTAGACCATAGCCATTTAGTACTCTAGGTAATTCTTTACCAGAGACATAAATTCTTTGACCTGGTTTTGAAATACGTTTTAAGTGACGAATAACTGGGCCTTGGGGAGAATATTTTAAAACAATTTTTAATTCTTCAAATTGACCAGTTTTGACTTTTTCAACTTTGCCAACGTATTTTTCTTGCTCCAATAACTTGGCTACGTTGAATTTTAATTTGGAAAAAGGCAAAACCACCTCAGCCTTTTTTACGGCTGAAGCATTGCGGATTCTTGTTAACATGTCTGCAATAGGATCTGTCATAATTTTAGTTAAAAGTTTAAAGTATAAAGTTGAAAGTTAATTATGTGTATTTATCTATCTTTTTACTTGCTACTTTTTACTTTATACTGATTAATTACCAACTTGATTTTTTAATACCCGGAATTTCACCTTTGTCAGCTAACTCACGGAAACAAATACGGCAAATTCCAAACTCACGCATATATGAACGCTGTTTACCACAACGCCAACAACGATTTACTTTTCGAGTTGAATACTTTGGTTTTTTCTTTGATCTTGCAATTTGAGCTGCTGTTGCCATATTATTTAGTATTTACTTTCTTAAAAGGAAACCCTAGGGCTGTTAATAAACTTAATGCACTTTTATTGTCTTTGGCGCTTGTTGCAATTGTTACTTCCAAGCCATGAACTTTTTCTACATCATCCATACCAATTTCTGGAAAAGCAATATGTTCTTTTAGACCCAAAGTATAATTACCTTGGCCATCAAATCCTTTTTTAGGATCCAAACCATAAAAATCACGAAAACGAGGCATAGCAACATTGACCATTTTTTCTAAAAAATCATACATTCTTACTCCTCGTAGAGTCACTTTAGAACCAACTACCATACCTTCTCTGATCTTAAAATTGGAAATTGATTTACGAGCTTTTGTAGCTACTGGTTTTTGTCCGGAAATTCTTTCTAAAATTGATTTGGCCAATTCTATCCATTGTTTATCTTGAACAGCTTTGCCTAAACCAATATTAATAACAACCTTTTCAACCTTAGGAACGGCCATCATATTTTTGAGACCCAATTCTTTCATCAAATTTGGCTGAATTGTTTTTTTAAATTGTTCGGCTAATTTACTCATATCTTTAATCAATTACCTCATTACATTTTTTACAAAATCTAGCTCTAGTATTTGTGTCTGATACTTTGACTCCTAGGCGAGACGGCTTTGAACACTTTGGACAAATGACTTTGGTATTGGAAATAGCTACCGGACCGTTGAATTGTACACGTTGACCTTTTTCACCACGTTTTTGTGAACGAATATGTTTGTACATAGTATTGATACCTTCAACAACAACTTTATTCATGCTAGGTAAAATCTGTAAAACTTTACCAGTTTTACCTTTGTCTTTACCTCTTATAATACTTACTTTGTCATTAACTTTTACTTTACGCATATTATAATACCTCCGGTGCCAAAGATACAATTTTATTGTATCCTTTAGCTCTTAATTCTCTGGCCACTGGTCCAAAAATACGAGTTGCTTTTGGTTCTTTGGTTTTTCTATCAATAATAACAACTGCATTTTCATCAAAACGAATATAAATACCGTTTTTGCGTCTGGTTTCTTTTCTTTGACGAACAATCACAGCATGCAAGACTTGGCCTTTTTTGACTTGTGAATGTGGCTGGGCAGATTTTACAGTAATAGTAATAACATCTCCTAAACGAGCGTATCTTTTTCGATAACCACCAAGTACCCTGATGCATTGTACTAATTTTGCACCAGAATTATCAGCGACTTTTAACATTGACTGTGGTTGAATCATAAATTTAGTTTAAAGTTGAAAGTTTAAAGTTATCTATATAAAACTTGTTACTTGTTACTTGTTACTTTTGACTTACTTATTACCCGCCAACACTTATCTTTGGAAATTGGACGACATTCTTCAATAACAACAGTATCACCAATTTTATACTCATTTTTGGCATCATGAGCTTTGTATTTTCTGGTTGACTTATATCTTTTTTTATACTTAGAGTGAATTTTAATAGTAGTAACATTTACTGTTACAGTTTTATCCATTTTGTCTGAAGTAATTTCACCCTCAAGTTTTCTTTTTATAATTTTTTTATCCATATAATTTATTTAGCTGCTTTATTTTCAGCTTCTTCTCTTTTTATATTCAAAACTGTCAGCACACGCGCAATGTCTTTTTTGTTTTTTCTGAATTCACGCATATTTTTGAGCTGATTATTAGCAATAGAAAATCTCAATTCACGAGATTTGTTTCGTAACTCAGTCAATTTTTCATTTAATTGATCAATATCCAATTTTTTGGCTTCTTTAGCAGTCATATATTTATATCAATTCTTTACTAACAATTTTTGTTTTAACAGATAATTTATAAGCAGCCAATTGCATAGCTTTTTTGGCAATATCTTCATCAACACCAGTAATTTCAAACATAACAGTACCTGGTTTGACTACAGCAACATAATGATCAATAGCACCTTTACCTTTACCCATTGGCATTTCATTACCTTTGGCAGTAATTGGTTTGTCAGGAAATATACGTATGAAAACACGACCAACTCTTTGCATATGACCAACCATTGCTCGACGAGCAGATTCGATCTGACGAGCAGATACCCAACCAGCTTCCAAACTCTTTAGGCCATAATCACCAAAACTGACCTTGGTCATGCGTGTAGCTTTACCCCTGATCTTGTCACCTCGTTGCCATTTTCTATGTTTTACTTTTTTTGGTGCTAACATATTTCTAATAAATTATTTCTTGTTTTTAGTTACTGCCTTTTTTGTTGACGATTTTTTAGATGCAGGTTGAGCACCCAAACCACCTTCAGCAAAAAGTTTGGCAGATTTCATAACTGGTTTTTTCTTTGTTTCGGTCTTGGTTTTTTTATCAAAATACTCACCTTTATAGATCCAAACTTTGATACCAATTACACCATAAATAGTATTGGCCACGCCACGACTATAATCAATATTGGAACGCAAAGTTTGTAAAGGAATCTTACCATTAATCAACTTTTCAGAACGAGCAATTTCTACACCGTTTAAACGACCAGCTAAAATAATCTTTACTCCTTTGGCGCCAGCTTTCATGACTTTGTCAATGTTTTGTTTCATAACACGACGATAAGGAATACGACGAATCACATCTTCACGAATAGATTCAATGATTACAGCTGATGATAAGTTTGGTACAGAAATCTCAGTAATATTTACTTTGATTTTTGTATCTTTATTTAAAAATTTCTGAATAATCTTTTTTTTGATTTCTTCAATACCAGATCCACCACGACCAATGATCAAACCAGGTTTGGCGGCTTTGATATTTATAGATATTTCACCACGACTGCGTTCGATATCAACACGATCAATTCCAGCCTCTCTTAATGTGGTCTTCAAAAATTTACGGATAGCAATATCTTGTTCTAAAAATTTGGGAAAATCACGACCAGCAAACCAGCGAGATCTCCATTTCTCACTCATGCCCATTCGAAATATTCTTGGATTTACTTTTTTACCCATATGATTAACCTGTCTTTACTTTACCTTTATCTTTTTTGGCACCAGCCATTAGACTAGATGCTTTTTGTCTTATATTTTCTTTGCCAAATTTTTTATCATCTTTATTGTCAGTGCTCTTTATTTTTTGATCTGTTTTGGTCAAATCTACTGTGTCTATCACTTCTTTCTTTTTTTCTTTAGTAACAACTTTGACACCTTCTTTGCTATCAAGTACTAATTCTATATGACAACTATGCTTACGAAAAGGATGAGCTCTACCAAAAGCTGCTGGACGCCAACGTTTTAAATCCATACCTTTGTTGACAATAATAGTTTTGATAAACAAATCTTCTTGTTTAACATCATATTTATTATTAGCATTAGCTACTGCAGATTTTATTAACTTAGAAATAATAGGAGAGGATTTTTTGTTTAAAACATATAATCTATCCAAAGCCACATTTACTTCTGCACCACGAACAGCGTCAGCTACCAAACGAACTTTTTTGGCTGACATTCTTAGATTTTTCAATTTTGCCTTTGCTTCAATCATAATTTATATTATTTACCTTTGGCTTGAGTTTTAGCCATCTTACCACCATGTGAGACAAATTTACGAGTAGGTGAAAATTCTCCCAAACGATGACCAACCATATTTTCTACAACATGGACATTGATATGATCTTTACCATTGTGAACTCCAAATGTAAAACCAACCATTTCAGGGCTAATAACAGAAGCACGAGACCAAGTCTTTATGATCTTGCCTTCTTCCCGTTTCAAATTACTGACTTTTTTCAATAATTTGGGATCAGTATATGGACCTTTTTTTAAACTTCTTGACATATTATTTTAGTTAAAAGTTGAAAGTATAAAGTTGCAAATTGTCTAATTTTTATCTTTATACCTTTTACTTGTTACTTTTTACCTTCTTTTCTTACCACGACGTTTTAAAATCATCTTATCTGAAGGTTTATTTTTCTTACGAGTGCGAACACCATAAGCTTTTTTACCTTTATAAGTCTTGGGGGTCTTCATACCAATTGGTGTACTACCTTCACCACCACCATGAGGATGATCAACTGGATTCATAGCTTTACCACGTACAGTTGGGCGGATACCCATATGACGTTTGCGGCCGGCTTTTCCGATACGGACATTTCTTTTTTCAGCATTACTAGCTACACCAATACTAGCTAAACAAGCTTCTGGTACTAATCTAATTTCAGCGCTTGGCATCTTCAATTGCGCTTTACCATCATAAACAGCCATCAAAGTAGCTCCATTACCAGCTGAACGAGCCAATTGGCCACCTTTACCAGGAATCATTTCTATATTATAAACAGTTGTACCAGTAGGAATACTTTTCAAAGGCATACGATTACCGACACGTACTGCGACTTTCTTTTGTGAAGCTACGATTCTGTCTCCGACATTTAAAGTCTCAGGTGCCAAAATATAACGGCGTTCACCATCAGTATAAACAATCAAAGCAATATTGGCGCTACGATTTGGATCGTATTCTAGATGCTCTACCTTGGCAATAATGTCAAATTTGTTTTGTTTGAAATCAATTTGACGAATATAACGTTTGGCTCCACCACCTTTGTGTCGTACAGAAATACGGCCTTGATTGTTGCGACCAGCTCTTTGTTTTCTGATCTTAATCAAAGACTTGGCTGGGCGTTTTTTGCTCAACTTTGGATTGACGATTACGCTGGTCTTACGACGAGCTGGAGTGGTTGGTTTGTAAACTTTGATTGCCATAATGTTAGTTTAAAGTTAAAAGTTTAAAGTAGAAAGTTATTTATTTTTTTAAAGAAAAAACTTTTCACTTTTTACTTGCTGCTTTTAACTGATTTATATACCTTCGTAAAGTTTGATAGTCTCACCTTTTTTCAAAGTGACAACTGCTTTTCTGGTGTTTTTGGTGCGACCAGTTTGACGACCACGACGAACAAATTTTCCAATTTGGTTGATCATGTTTACTTTGATTGGCTCTACACCATAGATTTCTTGGACAGCTTTTTTAACTGATACTTTGTTAGCCTTAGGGGAAACTTCAAAAACATATTTACCTTGAGATACACCAATAGTAGCTTTTTCAGAAATAATTGGACGCAATAAAATTTTGTAAGCTGCGTTGTCGTGTGATATTTTTTTTGTTGTTGTTTTATCTTCTTTTTTAATAACAGGCTTTTTAGCAACTGATTTTTTTTCTGAAACTTTAAGATCATCAGATTTTTTAATTTCTGGTTTTTTATCTTTTTTCTTATCTTCAGTTTTCTTTCCAAATAAAGCCATATATTTATAAATAATGTTCAGTAACTTTTTGCAATAATTCTTTACTAATTACTAAATATTCATATTTTAATAAATCTACAATATTGAAGCTGCCAAAATAAGTAGTATCAACCTGCGGAATATTTTTGGCGGCAGTCACGATATTTTCTTCAGCACTCTTGGTAGCAATCAAAACAGATTTGTCTTTGACAGGTAATTTATCCAAAGCAGTCACCAACATCTTTGTTTTTGCTTCTGGTAAATTATATGATTCTAACAAAATAATTTTATTTTCAGCTGCTTTGTCAGTCAAAACCATAGCTAGAGCTTTTTGTTTGACTTTTTTATTTACTTTAACAGAAAAATTACGTTTTGATGTTGGACCAAAGGTAATACCACCGCCAGACCAAATTGGAGAACGGCTAGAACCATGACGGGCTCTACCAGTACCTTTTTGGCGCCAAGGTTTTTTACCACCACCGCGCACTTCGGCTCGGCCTTTGGTATGAGCAATAGCTTGTCTGGTATTTTTTTGTTGAGCTACTACCATTTGTTGAACTATAACTGGATTGACTTCCACACCAAACAATTTTGGATCTAGATTTTCAGTTCCAACTTCCTTGCCTTCAAAATTATATATTTTTAATTTTAAATCAGCCATATTATTTTTTCACTTCTTCTTTAGGCTTATCTTCAACTTTTTCTTCTACAGGCTTTTCCTCAATTTTAGGTTCTGGTTTTTTTTCTTCAGTTTTCACTTCTTCAGTCTTAGTTTCAACTTTTTCTTCTTTAACTTCTGGTTTATCTTCTTTTTTAATTTCAGGTTTCTTTTCTTCAGTTTTCTTTTCTACAAAATTTAATTCACCATCAGCTTGGATAACAACAAAAGCATTACGAGCACCAGGAACAGCACCTTTGATATAAAGTAAATTTTTATCTGTATCTACTTCGATCAATTCCAAATTTTTGACAGTAGTAGTATCACTACCCATGCGGCCACCCATACGAGTACCTTTAAAAACACGAGCTGCATCAGTAGCTCCAATAGAGCCCGGCATTCTCAATTGGTCCTTGTGACCATGAGAAGCTGGTGAACCATGAAAACCATGACGCTTTACTACACCTTGAAAACCTTTACCTTTGGAAGTAGCTGTTACTTTGAGGATATCTCCAGTAGCAAAAGATGATACATCAAAAACTTTGCCTTTGGCAAAATTGGCAGTATCTTCCACTCTGAATTCTTTTAGATAACGAAAATTCTCCAGGCCTTTTAAATGACCTGCCAGTGGTTTATTTAGTATTCTTTTTTTACCAAATCCGACTTGGACAGCAGTATATCCTTCTTTGTCCCCGCCTGCTCCCGAGTCATTCTCGCGAGGGCGGGCAGGACCTTTTACTTGAGTAACAGTACAAGGACCGGCTTGAACGACAGTAACTGGAGCGACAGTACCATCTTCCAAAAACTTCTGTGTCATGTGTGATTTGGTTCCCAAAATAAACTTGGCCATAAACTTTTAATAAAAAATCACGATTTTATTCTCAAAAAAACTATCTTAAGGACAAAATCGTGACTACTTAAACTTTAGTCTTTGATTCTTATAATTATTAAACTAATAATTCTTCCTTAAAATAATTTTCCACTTGCACACTTCCCTTATGGGGTTATGCAAACAACAAAATTATTTTTTAAATTACATTTTTATTTCAACATCCACACCAGCTGGCAAATTCAAATTTTGCAAAGCATCGATAGTTTGAGGAGTTGGGTTCATAATATCAAGCATTCTCTTGTGAACACGCATCTCGTATTGATCGCGAGCATCTTTGTGAACAAAAGTAGAACGAAGTACGGTAAACTTCTTTTTATCAGTTGGCAAAGGGATAGGTCCAATTACTGTTGCACCAGTACGATCAACAGTTTCAATGATAGTCTTGGTAGACTGATCAATGATTTTGTGATCATAGGCGCGGATCTTGATCCGAATCCTTGACTGAATTTCGTCTTTAGCCTCTTTTTGCGGCATGTGGGTTGAAATATTTTTAAAACTTATTAAATAACTATAATATTATAAACCCCCCGGCCGAAGCCGAGGGGAAAATAAATTTATTTGATAATCTTGGTTACTACACCAGCACCAACAGTACGTCCGCCTTCACGGATAGCAAATCTTGATTTTTCTTCTAGAGCAACTGGGGAAATCAATTTGATCTTCAAATTGACAGTATCACCAGGCATCACCATTTCGGCGCCTTCTGGTAGAGTAACTTCACCAGTTACATCAGTTGTTCGGATGTAAAATTGTGGTTTATAACCTTTGAAAAATGGAGTGTGACGTCCACCTTCTTCTTTACTTAAAATATAAACTTCAGCTTCGTATTCTGTGTGAGGAGTAATAGAACCAGGTTTGGCCAAAACTTGACCACGTTCTACTTCATCTTTCTTTGTACCACGAATCAAAATACCAGCATTATCACCAGCGCGACCTTCTTCAAGTTGTTTATTAAACATCTCAATACCAGTTACGACAGTTTTGGTAGTATCTTTGATACCAACCATTTCTACTTCTTCGTTTAGTTTGACAACACCTCTATCAATACGGCCGGTAACTACAGTACCACGACCTTCAATTGAAAAGATATCTTCAATCGGCATTAAGAAAGGTTGTTCAGTATCACGTTTTGGTTCTGGAATATATTCATCCAAAGCTTTCATAAGATCATTGATAGATTTTGCATCATCACCACTTGTATCTTCCAAAGCTTTCAAAGCTGAACCTCTAATAATTGGGGTTTCGTCACCAGGGAATTCATATTTTTTCAACAAATCTCTGATTTCTTCCTCAACTAGGTCAACTAATTCTGGATCATCAACTTGGTCCATCTTGTTTAGATAAACAACGATATAAGGTACACCAACTTGACGAGCAAGTAAGATATGCTCTCTAGTTTGAGGCATAGGGCCGTCAGCAGCAGAAACTACCAAAATAGCACCATCCATTTGAGCTGCACCAGTAATCATGTTTTTGACATAGTCAGCATGACCAGGGCAGTCAACGTGGGCATAGTGTCTATTTTCAGTTTCGTACTCGACGTGAGCTGTAGCAATAGTAATACCACGCTCTTTTTCTTCTGGGGCGTTGTCAATTTGATCAACGTCCTTTTGTTGAGCAGTACCACCTTGTGCACCTAAAACTTTTAGGATAGCAGCAGTTAATGTAGTTTTACCATGATCAACATGACCAATGGTACCTACATTGATGTGTGGTTTCTCTCTTTTAAAAACATCTGCCATTTTTATGACTCCTTTGGATAGCAGCCTTAAGGCTTTTGTAATCCAGCTATCTTAATTAAAATTTATTTAAAACAAAAAGATTATAGCACGGTTTTTCAAATTTAGCAAGCCCAATAAGGCAGCTTTTGAAAATTTGGTACTATTTGGCTAATATTAGCCAAAAAACCTTAATCAACCGGCTCAATATAATACTTATCATCTTCCTCTACTTTGATGGGCTCAGTCTTAATTTCATCAATGTTTAAGCCCTCAGATTGAGGTTTATCGTCTTCTTTTCTCAGTGAATCTACCTTGAATTGATCTAATTCATAATCTCCAAGGTCATCTTGAGAAGCTTTCCAAACCGCAATATCACGGTTTATTTTGTCTAATAATTGATCTTCTGATAGCTCAGAAACAGTAGATGAGCCATGCAAAAGAGCTTCATATTCCTTGATTGTCATGACTACATAAGGATCATGATTGTCTGACATTACTATAACTTTGTCACCAGTTTTGGAAGCTAAGTCCAAAACACGGTCCATTTGCTTGTAATTTGCCATATTTTTTAGGTTAAAAGTAGACTTATATTAGTTTAAAATAAGGCTTTTGTCAAATAAAATCTGTGCATAAAAGGCAAGTTTTACAGACTAAAATGACACTTCTTGCCCTTCTTCACCAAAGGCTATGAAGGGCAACCCCCGTAGCCTATGGCATAGGGGGTTGACAAAAATTTAAATATATGCTATACTACTCTATTATATTAAGAACTTTCAAATAAAATCCATATAAGGCACTGATATGGAGGAGGAGCGATTAAAAGATTATCTAGCTGATTTTATTAGGTTCCGGCTTAATAGCTTCAGTAAAATATTCTGGTTTAGCTGACTTCGGTCAAAAGCTAAACAACTCACCTCCATTTCAGTTCCTTATACGGCGGATCCCAACAAAAAGTGGTCTGGTTGACCAGCCCTCCCGGGCCGTTGGGTTCATACGCAGGTTCGATTCCTGCATCCGCCACCTTTTTCTCTTCATCAACCTCTCCTCCAAGGTGGATGATCGCACGCGTTGCATCGTGCTGATACCCCTCGTTTCTTCGGAGCGAGGGGTTTCTATTTAAGTCTATTATCTAGAATAGTAGATTTGAATAGAACACTTTGACAATTACTCCACTACAGGTGGAATATCTAGGAGAAAAATGATGAACAAGAAAAACACAGCTTGTTTTCTTTTCTTCGCCGCAGCTGGAATTTTCTGCCTAGTTGGCAGTTTCTTCAAGCCTGGACTTATCCCTTTGGGGATATTTGCCTTTTTCCTGGCGCGGAGACACCTTCGCAATCCTGAGTGGTACTAATACACCACTGCCTACCTAACACAAAGTAGGCTCACCCCGTTATTCGCTCTCCAGATATTCTATGCTGGATGTAGTCGGAGAACGGGGTTCCACTCAAGTCTATTAGCTCTTATGAGTTAGTGGACTTAAGTAGAACTGCACATTTACTCCGCTCTTGCGGAACAATACGGAGAAAACAAGATGAAAAACAGGGACACAAACTACATAGATCCCTTCGAAGTACTTGGATTAGTTGTCTGTGGAGCATTTTTAATAGCTCTAGCGGCAGCTGCCATGGGAGTTGATGTTGGGATTGAAGCCATGGCTTCAGCCCTACAATCAAATCTATAACACCATTCTTTCTCATCTAGCCTTGGAGGAAAACAATGCTACCAAGTATCAAAACAATGACCATAGCACTCGTAATACTAGCGATATTGCTAGTCCTGGGATTCCTTGGCGTTTTCGACACCAGCCTCTCTGCTGTATAGAGGGGCTTCTACTCAAGTCTATTAGTTCTGATGAGCTAGTGGACTTAAGTAGGATTTTTAACCGACCCGTTCTTCAAATGTAGTACATGCTTAAAGGAGGCAAGCATGATCAAGCGAACTTATGCCCGTAACAAGGGAGGAGAGATTTTTACCGATGTTCATGACCTGAATGTCGAGAAGACTCTCGAATCTCTTGTACTCAATCAGCTGGGTTTTGGCGGTCACATCGTCGATATCACCCCGACTAAGGTCGTCACCTTCTGTCGCGTGCTATCTGACGAAGATACCGTAACCTTCGAAGGCACGGAAAAAGAGATGCGACCCCTGGTCGAGTTCTGTGCCTACTTTCTGCACGTCTGTCAGGAAGAGGGTATCACTCAGCCGCTGATCGAGGGTGCTATCGAGGCTACTGCTGGCTCGAGGGCCCTGATCTTCACGGCTATGACTCCTCTGCTGGTCGGCGGCAATCGCTGCAAGCTGGCTGCGCTGGCTTGGGCTGGTGTCGAGGATCTCGAGGCCGCCCAGTACGCCATGGAACTCGAGCTTGAGCAGCTCCTGGAGATCGCGCTCTACAAGCGCGCTTTCCCGGAAATGTCTTTCCTGGACATCTGCGACGAGATCGAGCCGACCGTTCCGGTGGTAGACGCCAAGACTCAGGCTGCTGTTAGCGCCAGGGTCGAGGTTGCCATCGACGCAGTTTACTCTGCCGGTGGATCAGTGGCTGCCTAGTCTCTTTGCCCGTCATCCATAGCTTTATGCGAAGGATGACGGGCTTCTACTCAAGTTCATCACTAGTTGGTGAATTTAAATAGAACATTGCAATCACTCCGCTAACGCGGACAAAATGGAGGAAGAACATGACCAAAGTCATGATAATCAGTCTGTTTCTGATCCTGCTCACAGCAGGTACTGCCTACGCCGATAACGATGCTTCAGTCGAAACAAAAGACTATGTGACTTGGGGTTCTCTATCCCTAGTCATCGCCGGCATTGCTCAAGGCAAAAACCGATCCGGTCTTGGCTGGTGGATCGGATCCCTAATCTTCGGTCCTCTAGCACTCTTTTGCCTGGTAGTCTTTGCCCACAAGCTACCGGAAGAAACTTCTTCCGAAGAAGGATAACAGCACCTTCGTGGGGGGGGGGGGAGAGACAAACCCACCCCCCAAAA
>CAZEWH010000001.1:87894-113105 GCA_964515785.1 uncultured Gammaproteobacteria bacterium | reverse complement strand
TGTCTCACGACACGACCGGCTTCTACTCAAGCCTATTAGCTTTGGAGGAAAAGCTAGTGGGCTTAAGTAGGAATTTTAACCAACCGTTCTGTAAAACCCGTTCAAGGAGACAATCCATGAAAAAGTGGATGCTGCTTTTCGCGATGCTGACCATGCTGGTCAGTTCCCCGGCCGTGGCCGACTACGTCATGACCACTACCAATGGTTATGGCAATCTCGATATCCCCTACTGGATGCAGGGACCCGTCTGGGTCACCTTCGAGTACGAGGGCTTCGAGTACAGTCTGGTTCACGTCTTTACCGACGATTACAAGGATCCCTACATCCAAGTGTCCCAGGAAAAAGACGAGAACGGCGCTTCCGAACCCAATCTGCTCCGTCTGATCATCAACATCTTGAGAGGCGAATGGCCCACCAAGAAAGGTGAATGGTACAACAAGAATGATGATAACTGGGATTCACCGGAGGAGTTCTATTACTCTAATCGAGGTGATGACATCTGTCGTAGTTTCGAACTGGAAACCAGATGGGAAGTCAGTCACGGCGGTAGATCCTACTTCAGCAAACTGGAGGAACTTTGTACCTACACCTACGCCAATTTCGACAACGTGCAGGTCAAAGTTTATCTCAAGGATCGATTGCCCGACTGGATCAAGGACTGTGCTCCTTTTACCATCGAGGATAACTAATCCTCTGCCCGTCGTGTCACACGACACGACGGGCTCCTACTCAAGCCTATTAGCTCTGATGAGTTTGTGGGCTTAAGTAGGAATTTTAACTAAACGTTCGTTTCATCCCGTTCAAGGAGAAGATCATGAAAACTTTCTTCTATGCAATCGGAATCTGTCTCGGGTGGGTCGTACCGTCCGAGATCGAACAGCGTCGCATGGGCGTCAAACTGCCCAACTAGATTCATTTCCTATTTTCCAAGGAGAGCAATCATGCCTCCCAAGATGGTCAAGTGTCAGATGTGTGGCCAGATGGTCACCAAACGCAAGAGCTGGGATCTTCAGGCGCTCGGTTCCAAGAAGACCGGACGCGTCTGTAAGAAACATGAACAGATCCGTGAAATCGTCGAAGAGATGCGAGTCGAACGGCTCATGGAGATGGATATGGCCAGAGCAAGCCGTGCTTTGCATATCATGCAGGGCGTGGCCTTTGTCCAAATCCAGCATTCTTTCTTCGGCATGCCAGTATTCCTGGCTTACGAACATCTCAAGCGTTCTGGCTGCACGCCGGACATGATCGCTGAGATCAAAGCTCAGGTTGCTGAGCAAGGCGGTCCGCAGATGAGCGACGAACAGCAGATGATGGCTGTCATCGCGGCTGCTGATCTCCGCAAGCGAGGCCTAGTAGCCTAGCTTTATACCCCTGTCATCGAGTCAAACTCGATTGGCAGGGGTCTTTTATTTACTTGATTTTTAATTAAAATATTGCTAAGTTCTAGTTGTTCAAATCAAGTTCATTTCAAAGCAGTACTCATCCAAACAGGAAGGAAGTCATGTCTATCACAAAAGGCGCCAAGATAATCGAAGGCAAGACCAAGATTATTTGGGCTATAGATGGTAATCCTCATGCAGTAGTTGTTGAACACAAAAACACCATCACAGCTTATGATGATCCTGACTTTACTCAGGAGTTTGGCAGCAAGGCAGTACACTCTACCTCTACTACTAGTCGAGTCTTTGAGCTTCTTAGAGATGCTGGCATTCCCGTAGCTTTCCAAGAACAAATCTCACAAACTGAGTTTGTAGCTGCCAACTGCAAGATGATCCCTCTAGAGGTCGTGGCTCGCCGCTTGGCTGTGGGTAGTTATCTCAAACGCTGGCCCAATCTAAGACCTGCTATCGAAGGAGATCCTCCACATCGTTTCCATCGCTTGGAAGTAGAATTTTTCCTCAAAACTACCGAGGGAAGATTGATACATAAAAGCCCTCAAACTCAACTAGTCCATCCTGAAGGCGAAGTGCTAGTTGAAGGACTTGATCCCAAAACTGGTGAGGAAGATCCTTTCATTCCCAACCCTCATGATGAGAATGGCGAATGGAAACTTTTCCATCCCAAGAAGCCGTCTTGGAATCCGGAAGCTGATCTGGGCAAGACTGTCAAAGCTCATCCAGTGCTCAGTGGGATCAAGAGCAGCACGGCCATGGAAGACATGGAAGACATCATGCGTCGAGTTTTCCTAGTACTAGAAGGTGCCTGGAACACTCTGGGTCTGCGTCTGATCGACATGAAAATCGAGTTTGGTATAACTCCGGATGGAGAGCTTGTCGTGTCTGACGTCATTGACAATGACAGCTGGCGCCTACGCACTCATGACTGGAAAGAGCTGAGTAAGCAAGCTTTCCGTGATGGTGAAGGTCTGAACGAAGTCGAACGCAAGTACGGCATCGTAGCTGGCCTGGTGGAAAACTTCCGCATCCCTAAGCAAGCTGTCATTGTCTGGAAAGGATCAGATTCTGACAAAATGGGAAATGCTGAAACAGGTATCCCCAGTGGTGTGAAAGTAGAAACAATTGTACTATCAGGCCACAAAAAGCCTGGGATGGTTCTGAAAAATCTGGAACGCATCATGGCTCAGTATACTGACGGCGGTGTGATTGTGGTCAAGGTTGGTCGTAGCAATGGGCTAGGTCCGATCCTGGCTGCTCGTACCAGTTGGCCAGTGATCGCTATCCCAGCTACGCTCAAGGATTTTCCTGAGGATGCTTGGAGTAGTCTGCGCATGCCTTCTGATGTACCACTCATGACCTGCTGGCCAGATAGCAATGCAGCACAAGCTGCAATCAATATCTTGGCAAACAAAAATCCAGTTGCCTACATGATGAGACAGCTGGCTATCGAGAATCTAGATCACTAGACTCAAAAACCCCTTCGCATTTCAAGCGAAGGGGTTTTATAATTGTATAGATTAAAATATAATTATTCTTTTTTCATGATTTCTTCAGCAATGTTTTTTGGTACTTCAGAATATTTATCAAATTCCATATTATAGCTGGCTCGTCCTTGAGTCATTCCACGTAGACTAGTAGCATAGCCAAACATTTCAGATAATGGCACTGTTGCATGGATAACTTTTACACCAACTCTGTCGGTCATTTCAGATACTTGACCTCTCTTTGAATTCAAGTCACCAATCACATCACCCATGTATTGTTCTGGAGTAACAACTTCGACAGCCATGATAGGTTCCAAAATAACTGGCTTGGCTTGTCTAAAAGCTTCTTTGAAAGCCATAGAACCAGCAATTTTAAAGGCTGCTTCAGATGAATCAACTTCATGAAAAGATCCATCATAAACAGTCGCTACAATATCTTGGATCTGATAACCAGCCAAAATACCATTGTCCATAGATTCTACAATACCTTTTTGAATAGCTGGTACATATTCTTTTGGAATAACACCACCTTTGATTTTATCAATAAATTCAAAACCTTCTCCTCTATCGCGTGGCTCAAGTTTTAGCCAACAATGACCGTATTGACCACGACCACCTGATTGTTTGACATATTTACCTTCAGCTTGAGCTTCAGCTGTAATAGTTTCTTTATAAGCAACTTGCGGAGCACCGATATTGGCTTCTACAGAAAACTCACGCTTCATACGATCAATAATAATATCCAAATGAAGCTCACCCATGCCACCAATAATAGTTTGATTTGTTTCTTCATCACTACGGACAGTAAAGGTAGGATCTTCTTCAGTAAGTTTTGATAAAGCTACACCCATCTTTTCTTGATCAGCTTTGGTCTTTGGTTCTACAGCTACAAAAATAACTGGATCAGGAAAGTCCATACTTTCAAGAACTATAGGACGATCAACACTACATAGAGTATGTCCAGTTGTAGTATCTTTGAGGCCTACGACAGCTACTATATCTCCAGTCACAATTTCATCGACTTCTTCCCTAGAGTTGGCATGCATTCTCAAAATACGGCCAATTCTTTCTTTTTTTTCTGTATTACCATTAAAAACATAAGAACCGGACTTGAGTGTACCAGAATAAACTCTGACAAAAGTAAGACGACCAACATAAGGATCAGTAGCTACTTTAAAAGCAATACCAACAAATGGTTCAGCGTCGTCAGTTTTGACAACAATTTTATTTTCTTCGTTACGAGGTTCATTACCTTCAATTTCTGGCAAATCAAGCGGTGATGGTAAATAAGCAGTAATAGCATCAAGTAAAAATTGTACGCCTTTATTCTTTAGGGCAGAACCTACAAAAACTGGTACAATCTTATTATCTATTACAGCTTTGCGTAATACTTTTTTAAGCTCTACAATATCTGGCTCTTCGCCACCTAGATATTTTTCCATCAAAGCTTCATCATTTTCAACAATAGCTTCAATAAGTTTGCCACGGTATTCCTCTACTTTATCTTTCATATCCTCAGGAATATCACGCTTTTCAAAATCTTTACCATCTTCATCAAGATAAAACCAAGCTTCTTTTTCTAGCAAGTTGATAATTCCTTCAAAATTTTCAGCTGCACCAATCGGTAATTGCATTGGATGAGCAATCTTGGTCAAACGTTCGTGGATAGTATCTAGATCATAATAAAAGTCAGCTCCCATACGATCCATCTTATTGATGAAAGCCAAACGAGGCACATTGTATTTGTCAGCTTGACGCCAAACAGTCTCAGATTGTGGCTCTACACCAGCCACTCCATCAAAAACAATCACACCGCCATCAAGTACACGTAAAGAACGTTCTACTTCTACAGTAAAATCAACGTGACCTGGGGTATCGATAATATTGATATTAGCTTTGTCGCCATCTAGCCAATCTGGTAATTCCCAAAAACAAGTAGTGGCAGCAGAAGTAATAGTAATACCACGTTCTTTTTCTTGTTCCATCCAGTCCATTTCAGCTTCACCTTCGTGGACTTCACCAATCTTGTGCTTTTTTCCGGTATAAAAAAGAATACGCTCTGTGACGGTAGTCTTACCAGCGTCAATATGAGCGATGATACCGATGTTGCGAACTTTTTCTAAAGGATGTTGTCGAGGCATAGTATTAGTTTAAAGTTAAAAGTTGAAAGTAAAAAGTTAATTATATTATTCTAAATTTCTTATAAACCCATAAATTAATCTCGATGTTTCTGTTGACAACTCAATTAATTTGTCAAAATTATGTTCATTTATATATTCCAAATCAAGTGCTATATATAACATAGATCTTACTTCGCCACAGGAAGCTTTAGCTATATATAAAAATGCTCTAAATTCTTTACTACTTCTTCTTTCAAATCCTTCTGCAATATTATTACTTACTGAAATAGACGCTCTACAAATCTGGTCTTTGAAAGAAAAATCTTTATTATTTTGAAACAACTTATATATACAGAGTGATAATTTACGAGCTTTTTGCCACGCAATAATATCTTCAAACTTTTTTATTGATTTGTTCATCGCTTTTCTTATTTAATTTTATTATTAAAACTTGTTACTTGTAACTTCTTACTTGTTACTCGCCGTTAGGCGAAATGCGCAAAGGCTTTGTTTGATTCAGCCATGCGTTGGACATCTTCACGTTTTTTCATAGCTTCACCTTCACCTTTTGAGGCAGCGATCAATTCATTACCCAAACGGACAGACATAGCTGCACCTTTACCAGCGCGAGCTGCAGCCAAAATCCAACGATGAGCCAAAGTAATCTTACGATCACCCATGACTACGATTGGTACTTGATAGTTGGCACCACCAATACGTTTACCTTTGACTTCTAGATTTGGAGAAACATTACGGATAGCAGTATCATAAATATCTAGTGGATCTTGTTTGGTTTTATTGGAAATATATTCAAAACAATCATAAAGAACTTTTTGGGCAATAGTTTTTTTGCCACGTTCCATAATACGATTGATAAATTTTGCTAAATCAGCCCTTTGAAATTTTGGGTCTGGATTAATATTTCTTTTTGGTGCTTTCTTACCTCTCATATATTTTTAGCTCTTAGATTTTTTTTCTTTTTTAGTACCATATAGTGAACGGCTCTGTTTGCGACCATCTACTCCTTGAGTGTCATAAACTCCTCTAACAATATGATAACGTACACCAGGTAAATCTCTTACCCTGCCACCTCGGATCAAAACAATGCTATGTTCTTGTAAATTATGACCTTCACCAGGAATATAAGCAGTTACTTCCATACCATTTGAAAGTCTGACCCTAGCAATCTTACGTAAAGCTGAGTTTGGTTTTTTTGGAGTAACAGTTGTTACTTTTAGACAAACACCCCGTTTGAAAGGAGCACCTTTGGCTAAATCTTTTTTAGTGCGTTTTAAACTATTTAAAACATTCTTCAAAGCAGGTGTTGAAGATTTCTTTTTTGCACTTTTTCTAGGTTTTTTCAATAATTGATTTACTGTAGGCATATTTACCTCTAATAAAATTAAATAATTAAAGCAAAACAATGCTTTAAGTCCTCAATAAAATAGCATAAAAAAATAAAGAAGTCAAGGATTTGGGACAAAAAAAGCAAAAGAAAAACCCCCAGATCAAAGATCCGGGGGTCCGTTGTAGCTAGAAAACATCCAGCGGCCGGCGAGCTCGACGTCAGTGGGGCTTGAGGGCCCAAACGAGGTCGAACCTTGTATTCGAGGTTGACTTGATCTCAACCCTGTTTCAATTACACGCCAGGTGGCTAGGTGCGTCTAACTACATACGAAGAACTAGATACAAAAAACACATTACACTATAATAAATATCTTGTCAACCCGCCTTTGCTATTAAGCTTCGGCGAGGTAAAAGAAAAACCCCCAGTGCAAGCACTAGGGGCAAAGATGGTGTGGTTGGAACCGAACAATCCTGCCCGACTGGCTCTAAACCCTGCTCTTGAGCAGGTTCACGTTTAGCCTTTGTCTTCGTCGTATAAAACGACGAGTAGGTCTATCGTAACTAGCCAGAGAAGCCGATCCGACTCCGGCCCAACCACACAAGAACAATTAATTATGTAATATACAACAAAAACCCAAGTATGTCAATTTAAAGTAAAAAAAAGAGGGCCCCGGCGAATAGTACGCAGGGACCCTTATAAGGAGAATTCCGGCGAAAATTATCGCTAGAAACTCCTGTGGTTGAGGTCAGGAAGACCTCAGATGGCAAGCTCTGGGCCATGTTGCAATGCCCATGTCTAAGACACAGGGTTGAAACTTGATGGGCCAGAGATGCCGTTATCCGCGGCGTGGAATCGCCGCGAATTTGTTGTGTTTGTTTGTCAAAAAATATAAGGAGGTACGCACTGGGCACCAACTACCTGTACCTCTAGGTCAGCCGGCAATCGCTAATTGGGGAACTTGAGACGCATTTGAAAGCCTTTCTGACCGTCTTTCCGGACGATGGATTGCGGTCAGTAGGTCCTGTCAGACAGGACTCAGATGGGTTTCCGAAGCACGAGGTCCAGTGTCCAACTGGACAGAGTGAATAGAAGGACAAATGGATTGAGTACCTAATAGAATTGGAAGATGTGGAGGTGCATATTTCCTCCGGGCGCAGGTTTTCGGCAAACAATGTACTCCCACTTATGGCGGGGAGATTACCGTATTCTCAATGTACTTCTGTAATGATTAAGTAGTATAGCACACTATCAAAAACTTGTCAACCCCCTATGCCATAGGCTACGAGGGTTGCCCTTCATAGCCTATGGCGAAGAAGGGCAAGAAGTGTCATTTTAGTCTGTAAAACTTGCCTTTTATACACATGTTTTATTTGAAAAAAGCCTTATTTTATAGGAAAAACAGCAATTTCTCAATAAACCAGTTAAATATCCGTCCAAATATGTTGATTCCAACAAAATTGTCTAATATTATCAATATTACCAATATCCATGGGCCATTTACAGCAAACTTGCGCTTAAAATCATCAAAATAACTAGGTAATACAGCAAAAAGTACTTTTGAGCCATCTAATGGCGGGATTGGTATTAAATTAAATACACCTAGTATTAAATTAATAAATATCAAATAAAAGAGGAAATCAAATAATAAACTAGTCGGAGATAGCGAATTATATAGCAAATTTGTTATTAAAATAAAGAAAATTACACTCAAAAAGTTGGAAATAGGCCCAGCCAAAGATACCACTGCAGTCCCCCAACGACGCCATTTTAAATTATAAGGATTGACTGGTACTGGCTTTCCCCAGCCAAAACCAGCAAAAAGTAGCATCAAAGTACCAAAAACCTCCATATGTGACAATGGATTTAGATTCAAACGACCGGCATATTTTGCAGTATTATCCCCTAGCAGGTTGGCAGCTAAAGCATGAGAAAATTCATGAATCGTCAAAGCAAAAATCACTGCTAGAACTATCATCAAAAATATTTTGGGATCTTGAAATAAAAGACTAAAAAGCATAGTATTTACAAAATTATTTTTTTATGTTAGCATTATCAAACATTAAAATCAATATTATATGTCTAAAGTATGTCAAATCTGTAGTAAGAAAGCACTAAGCGGCAATAGCCGTAGTCATTCTAATATTTCTAGCAAACGTAAAATGTCTGTTAATTTGCAGACCAAGAAAATTGATGGCCAAAAAATGACAATCTGCACTTCTTGCATCAAAACTCTAAAGAAAAAAGAAAAACAACAAACTGTCTAATACTTCGACAAGCTCAGCATAATTATATAAACTATAAAATCTAATAATCTCGCATTTTATGCGAGATTATTTTGTTTTCTGACAAATAGCTAATAACTGATCTTGAGCTATCAAATCATTGATAGTACTAATGGCAACTGTATCAGCAAAATCTAAACAATAATAAAACTCACTAAAACTATCCTCTATCAATAAACTTTTCATATTACTCATCAGTGTTTCAGAATCTTTACCCCAGTCGATCTGATCATAACCATCACTAGAAATATTTACAAAAAAATGATCATTTACAAAATCTGGATAGCAATCATAACTAGCATACAAAGTATATCCATTATCTAATTCTTTAGCCTGAGTAAATATATTTTTATAAATAGCTTTATAACCATCATTATTGTCCAATTGTATGACTACTAAATCTTTATAATCATACTGAGTTTTAAAAATATAATAACAACCAATCCCCGGACCAGTTTTTATATTAATACCTTTATAAATTTTATAAAAAAATATAATAGCTATCAAAGCTAAAATAATCAATAATAATATCCACCAAATTTTTTTATTTTTTTGCATATCTTTATTATAACAAAAAACCCCGTTTACTGAAAACGGGGTTTGATCTCCAAGTCAGGAAAGGCTGACCAGTCGCTGAAAGTAGCAGCTACCTGAACTTTTGGATTCATAGCATCACCACGCTCGTTGAAGTAGATAAAATCCACTTCAGCGTTGTTGGCAAACTTACCATCGCTATTGGAATCTCCAACATAGACAGCTCGCTCTTTGGCAATGCCAAATTCATCTAAGACATGGTACATACCCTCAGGCTCAGGCTTATCCGGAATCTCAGAATGCCCATTGAGAGACAAAACCTTGTCAAAACGAACTTTTAGTAGAGCAACTTCCATGGCAGTGATATTGGGTTTGGCAAAAGTGATGATAGCCAGTAATTTGCGCATGGCTTGCATCTTTTGCAAAGCACCAATCACATGAGGAAAGGGCCTAGTGTGTTGCATGCGAAATTCAGGGGTATCATGATGCCTAAAAGCCGGCCAAAATACCTCTGCGTCAAGCTCAAAATTCTCACGGATAGAAAGACTCCAGTCATCATGGTTGGCATACCACCAAGAACGGATTATCTCAATATCCGGCACTACACCACCAAGTTCATTGATAGTGTTGACAATTGAAGGGTGAATACCAGTTTCAAAGATGGTTTCGACCAAAGTCATGTCTAGATCACAGATAATGAGGTCTTTTGACTCTCTCAACAAAACAGGCTTACTACTCATGAAAGACCTCCTTTTAGGTCTAGGGTTTGGTAAAGAACTTATGTTTAATATAAACAAAAAAACAACTTTTTGGCAAGTTGTTATAAAACAAAAAGACGCTTCTATCGTCTTAACGAATAAAACGCCTTTTCGCTAGTCACTGCACATGTTTTGTGTTGGTTAATGACTAAAATAAGCTCCTATTTTAAGGATATTATACCCCTGGTTGTTAGGTGGGTGTCCGCAAATTGAGGCCCCAACCCCAATAAATATTTGAACTCCCAAGGCTATAATGTTGTAGAGTTTATTATCGCTTAAAAGGAGCTATATTTAGTATAGCACTCTTATACATACTTATCAAATAACCCCTCCCAGCCTCCCCTTGACAGGGGAGGAGTTTATTTTCCAAAACAAAAAGTCCCCCTGTTAAGGGGGATTAAGGGGGTTAAAATTATTTTTCTAAAAGAGTATGTTTTGTATAACTTGGCTTGTGCTCTTGCAATTCAAAATCATTAAACCAAACACTAAGTTCAGTATTGGCTTCTTCGACATTGGCTGAAGCATGAATCAAATTGAAAACTGCCATCTCACTATCATCAGCATGCTTGAAAGACAAGTGAGCATAATCACCACGGATAGTCCCAGGAGCTGCAGACTTTGGTTCGGTCTCACCGACCATTTTACGTACTACTTCAACTGCTTCAACACCTTCGATGGCTATTGCTACAGTTGGTCCAGAAGTAATCATATCTACCATTAGATCTCTGACTTTTTGTCCACGACGTTCTGCTAGATCCTCAGTATAATGCTGAAGAGCTGTATCTTTGTCAGACCAAACTAATTTGAGACCAACAATTTTGAGACCAGTTCTTTCAAAACGTTGTAAGATCTGACCAATCAATCCTCGATCAATTGCATCTGGTTTTAATAAAACTAAACTTCTTTCTAATTTGACTGCCATAGTATAAATAAATTATTTTTTTAGTTAAATTCACCCCGCCAAGTATGGAACAGGGTGAACATCTATATTGTATACAATCTTGATTATTTTGCAAGTTTTGCAATATGCTTTTTGACTGCTTCTACAACTTCAGATGGAGTAATATTGGCTTTTACTAGATAACCGACTGCACCAAGTTCTTTACCTCTAGCTACATCTTCATCTTGACCTAAATTGGTCAGCAATAGTACTGGAACATTTTTTGTTTTTTCGTCTTCTTTCAAGGCTGTTAAAACTGAAAAACCATCCATTTTGGGCATGATAATATCAAGTAAAATAAAATCTGGATTGACTGTTTTACTTTTTTCTAGCCCTTCTGCTCCGTCAAGTGCTTTAACAATATCAAAACCTTCGTTATTGAACTTGACTTCATACATATTGGCTAGCATTTCTTCATCCTCTATGAGGAGAATTTTGGTTTTTTTATTGGCCATAAGTAAAAATTAGTTATTAACAACTGTCTATATTATATGCTATATAATCCAGAAAATCAACCCGCCTCCATCTTTAGATTATGGCGAGGAAAACCCATTTTAAGAACCCCTTCTCGTGAGAGAAGGGGTCCACCTCTTTAGGAGTACGCCATGAAAATTGCTGAAAGCCAAGTGCTTCCCTGGACGTCTCTAGCTTTAGCTAATTCTCCTGACTATGCTCTATCTACAGTTGTCCGCTTTTCTATCCTGGTAAAGAGCACTTTTAGTATAGCAAATCTATTTTATAAAAACAATAAAAAACCCCTTCTCGTTCGAGAAGGGGTCTAAGGAGTTCACAATTTGAAAAAGAACCGATACCTGCCAAGCTTGCTTTTGCCCCACTAAAAGCTAACTTGTCTCATCTGCCCATTACTTCTTGGAGGAATCATGAGCACTTTTAGTATAACATTTTTATTTTATTTAAACAATAAAAAACCCCGTTGACTAGTCAACGGGGTATGTGGAGTCAAGGTCGTGGACCTTGAATGCCCGTAGGTACTCTTTCTCCGCCTTCCCTACTTCTTGGCACTCTCCATGATGTTGATTGCTCGCATACTGGTCACCTGATCCTTTCTCAGGCTAGCGGCTTGTCGTAATGCGGCTTATTTAAAAGCCTTTTTTAGTATAACAATTTGTCTATGATTAGTCAAAACCTTAAACCATTCACTACGTTCAGGTTCAGGGTAAATAAAAGCCCCTTCAAGCGTGAAGGGGCAAGTTGGCCTTGTCTTATCCGCTGGTCTCTCCGTCGCCGCAATCACAGCCGTTGGATTCACCGTCACCGTTGAGGATGCGACCGTTGGATTCACCGTCACCGAGTAAATACTCGAAGAGAAGATTCATCATGACCTACCTTTGTGTAAGGCATTTTTAATATACATCAAACCAATAATCTTGTCCATCACTAAATACACTAACCCAGCGCTCTATTTGGCAATTTATATCTTGCAAACGCTCTATAGTTTCTTGATGAGGGTGACCAAATTTATTGTCATCGCCATATTGAATAATGCAAAACTCTGGATTGACTGCTTGTAAAAACTCTGGAGACGAAGAATATTTAGAACCATGATGGCCAATTTTTAATATTTCAGAATCTAAATCAAAATTTGTTTGTAATAAAATTTCTTCGCCTTCTGTAGCCAAATCACCTGTAAATAAAAAATCTATATTGCCATGACTTAGTTTTATAACTAGCGAATTATTATTATAATCTTCATGATAGCTATCAGCTGACAAAACTTGCCAGGACAAATTATTATTGATAATAAACTTCTCGCCTTTATTAACTATCTGAGGCTTTAGATTATTTGCTTGTAATTTTTCTTGCCAAGTTTTATACAAAAAATCATCTGGCTGATGGCTAGTCACTAAAATATTTTTGATTTCATATTTGTCTAACAAAGCAGGCAAACCCATCATGTGATCAGCATGATAATGACTGATCACTACATAGTCTATAGTGCGTTCCCACCAAGGCAAATAAGCTGCCACTTGATGCAATAATAAATTATCAGGCCCACCATCTATCAAAATATTTTGACCATCTGGTGTACGAATTAATATTGCATCCCCCTGGCCAATATCCAAAAAATGCACGGCTAAATTATTATCTGGTTTTATACTAAAAAATAATATTATTAATATTATTAAAATAAATATTAAAATTAATTTTTTATTCATAGTTATATGGCTTAATTATAAAGGTCAATGCAAATATAAATACAAAACTAATAATCAAATATTCAACCGGAAAATTATTTATATTTATAAAAGCACCTGGAATCTGCGATAAATAATCTGTGATTATTATTATAATTTTGAATAAAATAAACAAAGGCCAGGAAATAATACTAGCTATGACTGGCACAAAGCCAGCAAAAGCTAATAACAAACTAAGTAATAAAATAGCCGGTAATAATGGTAATACTAAAAAATTAGCTAGCGGCGCAATAATAGAAAAAATCCCAAAATAATAAACTATCAAAGGCCAGGTAAAAACTTGAGCAGCCAAAGTAACAGATAATACTTCTCTAAGTTTAAATTTTTGAGGAATAAAAACCAAAACTTTATTAAAAAATTTGACATACCATAATAATCCCAAGACTGCCAAAAAAGATAATTGAAAACCAATGTCATAAACTAGTAAATTTGGATTGACTAGCACAAATATATCAGCTGCCAATATCAGACTATAGACTGACATGGTCTGTCGTCGTAAAATCGGCCCTAACAAAACCATCATGACCATCAAGCTAGCTCGCATAGCCGAAGGTACAAAACCAATCAAATATAAATAAACTAATAAAAATAAAAACAAGTAAATAAAACTTGTTTGTCGCCGAATACCCAAAGTCATGAGCAAAGATTGTAAGAGCCAGACAATAATAGCCATATGAAGTCCTGAAATGGCTATCACGTGACTCAGACCTACTTGAGCAAATTTATTCCTGAGCTCTTGAGGAATCTCTCGACGACTAGCTAGTAAAATTGCCTTACTCAGAGAAGAAGCTGGTTCTACTAAATATTTATCTAGATTATCAAAAAAATATTGTTTACTTACTCCCAGATAAAAAGCTATGTCTTGTTGTTGACCAATGACTTTGAGACGAGGCCGATAACAAGTAGCATAGATATTATTTTTTGCTAAATATTTACCATAATCAAATTCACTGCCATCATCATCTATTAAGATACCTGGCTGATTTAGTTTACAAGCAACTTCCAAAATATCACTTATATTATATTCAGGATATAAAGGCGTTGTTAATAATATTTGACCAGAATAATTTTTTAGATCTTGTGGCTGAATTATTATCTGCCAGCCATTTAATTTTTTGTCTGTGTTTTTGATTATAGCTCTAAAACTATAAAACTGATTATAAGCAAAATCAGGATTATTAATTTTTGTATCAAAAAACTTGAGCCAAATAAAATTGGCACTTAAAAAAATAAGACTAAGCCCTAGAAAAATTTTACTCTTGCTCATCAAAATCGCTATTATTGATTGCTATTATTTAATCTTAAAACTATAATCTAGTCAATATTGACAATAAATATAGATTCAGGCATACTCATAAAGATCCGAGTACTTTCAAAATTCCGAAAAGGAGGAAGCAAGGTGTTTGTAAACGTCAAAGAATTAACCGACAGGCTACCTGCTCAGTTTAGAAACCCTTGCGAAATCGCGGGTTTTGGACATACTGAAGTCGGCGATGATCCTCGCCTACAAAATATAAGTCAAGAAGACTTCTTGCGAATGTTCTTGACTGATGCTTGCCGAACAGAGCTCTTTGGTCATGGACCACCTTGGTCTGATGAAGAAATCGCAACTAAGGCAGCTGACTGTCATGGTAGAACTAACATAAAAAACCGAGTTATCTTTAGCTCTGGTGTTGAGCAATCTGAGGCTCCTGGTGCTATCAAGGAGATCAATGCTGGTACTACTAGTGAGCTAGCTGTAATTGCAGCTCGTAAATGTCTAGAGTCAGCCGGTGTCAAAGACACAGAGCTGGACGCTATCATTTGTGGTACCAACACTGGACCTGGCTACCCATCGATTGCTGATCGAGTCAAAGAAGGCTTGGGGAACTCACGGGATTCGCATGCCGAATGTCATGATCTGACCGAAGCTTGTACAGCTGGCGCTATTGCTGTCAAACAAGGTTGGCATCTGATCAACAGCGGTGCTTATCAAAAAGTGCTGATAGTCTTGGCCGAACGAGCTAGTTTGCTAGCTCCTTTCGGGCGCTGGACTCATGCCAATTTGTTTGGTGATGCTGCATCTGCTATCTTGCTAGTCAAGGGTCTAGAAGAATCTTTCCTCTTCTTTGACACCCACTCCATGCCTTGGGGTGATTATCTTGACTACATTGACAAAGCTGAAGATGGTAGTGGTTTTCATCATGATGGTAACAATGTCCACAAATTTGTGGGTAGGATAATATCTCCTGCTATCATCAGAGCTCTCGAACAAGCTGGTATCAATCCAGTCGACATAGATCATTTTGTACCCCACCAGCCTTCTGGCAAAACCCTGGAACTGCTACTCAAGAAACTAGCAGGAGCATTCCAGTTTTGGGATGGTAATGGTGATCGACCTGACGATCAGTGCCTCTTTCACAACCAAGTGACTGACACAGGCAACTTGAGCAGTGTCAGTACTATCTGGCTGATTTCCAAAGCCATTCAAGATGGTGTTATCCGCTATGGAGATCGCATCTTGGTATCTGCCTTTGGCTCTGGTATGAGCCTTGGCACTTACGCCTTCTGGAATACAGTCGGAAAACCAATAGACCTTGGGAGATATTGTAAGCCTAAGTAGTCATAAACAAAAACCCCTCGAGTTTTTACTCAAGGGGTTTTATATTTTTTTAAAAAAATAATTTAGTTCACTAAAATATCTGGCAACAAAGGCAAATGCGGTAATAAATAACTATTATGATAAATATTGTCGCTAGACCAGACAATATTACTAGTAAAAATATCATCTTGATCTACAAAATCTTTGTCTATTAATAAATGACTTTGTATTTTTGCTTTGTTTTGAAGATCATCGGCAAAAACTAATAATTTTATATCAACTCCGTCTTTATCTATTATTAATGATTTGTCCCAAGAAATAGCTATTTTATTGTTAGTATAATTTATGCCAGTTTTATATAGCTGATCATTTACCCAAACTTCTATTTGATTGATATTTACACCTATTTCTTCAACAAACCAAGTAAGCTTGTCCAAAGAGACATTATCTTTTTGAGCTTTGAGATTGATAGTTGATAAAGTATTCCAACCATCTGATAAAACATTATCAGCTTGAACTGTATTAAATTCTAAATAATTATTTATTATATAGACAGTACTGAGATCAATATCTTCTAATAAAAACAAATTTTGACCACTACTAGATCCTGTAGCCTTTATATTTTTTAAACCAAAATTATAAATACCAATTGGTAATCCTGCAGTCACAATATCAAAACTTATATTTTTATTGATACCTACCACACTAAGCTTATCAAGATCGAATATGACCTGAGAACCATTCGCTTGAGTTGTAGCTATAACTTTATCATCAGATATCAACATAAAATTATTACCTGACAAATCAACATCAGATTTATAATCTATAATAATTTGTTGTAAATCAGCAACTTCAGCTTGACTAGCTAGACTAAAAGAAGCAATTTGTTTTGCAGATTGTGCTGAAGTCAAAAATTCTTTTTTAGCAAGATTATTATAAGCAAATAAACTGCCTTGTTCTATAAAACTAATAGTCCCACTTTCAATTGGCCAAGCAGCTTTAGTTGAATAAATTTGATTTTTATAAGATAAAACAACACTCAAATTATCAACTAAAGAAAATTTAAAAATATCCCCTACTCTGACATCTTGGCTTGGATTCAATATTAGTTGAAAACTATTATTACCTTTATCAAGGTTATAATTATTAATATCAAAATAAATATTACCAGCTTCGTCTATTTTGGAAATATCACCCAACTGGGTATTATTGTGAAATAATTTTAATTTGGCCAAAGCTTCTAAATCATACAAACCATTGACGTGTATTTTTATTTTATTCAGTTGGATATTTTCAAGCTCTGTTTTGATAAAAAAATCAAAAACAGACAATCGTGGCATATCAGCTACTACTTGTTGATTAAGTTGATTGGCAGAGATAGATACATCTAGTAACCGACTATTATAAGCAGAGGTAATTGGCCCTTGATTGGCTGCCCAAGAAACAATAAAAGTCAAAATAGCAAAAAACAAAAGACTAAGATATACTTTAAAATCTCTAACATCTTTTTTAGAACTTGGTTCTGGAATATGTCCTAAATGCTCAAACATATCAATATTATAACATAATTGTTTGTTGCAATCTAGCTTTGATAAATGACATCAAATCTCCATCCAAAACTTTATCTGGATCACTAGATTCAAAATTTGTACGGTGGTCTTTGACCATTTTGTATGGGTGCAAAACATAAGAGCGAATTTGATTGCCCCAGGCAGCTGAAGTATACTCACCTTTTAGGGCTTTTTTTTCGTCTTCCTGTTCAGTCTCATGATATTGCTGTAATTTGCTCTGTAAATAAGTCATAGCTTGTCTTTTGTTTTGTAGCTGTGAACGTTCATTTTGACAAGTAGCTATCAGACCAGTCGGCAAATGAGTAATACGCACAGCCGAATCAGTAGTATTGACTGATTGACCACCACGACCTGAAGACCTAAAAGTATCTATTTTTAGATCATCTTCTTTAATCTCAAAATCTACCTTATCTAGCTCAGGTAAAATTTCTACCATAGCAAAAGAGGTGTGCCGTGCATGATCAGCATCAAAAAGAGAAAGACGTACCAAGCGATGCACGCCTGCTTCATTTTTGAGATGACCAAAAGCTAAAGCCCCTTCAATCTTGATAGTAACACTTTTGATACCTGCCTCACTGCCAGTTGAACGTGACAAAATCTTGATTTTCCAATTATTTTGTTCTGCAAACCTAAGATACATTCGTTCTAGCATCTGAGCCCAATCCTGAGCATCTACTCCCCCAGCTCCAGCATTGATAGTCATGATAGCTGGAGTATCATCATATTTCCCTTGCCAAAATAAACTTTGTGATAAATTATTATATTTTATTTCTATGTCTATAAAACTTTTGTTTAGATCAATTAACAAATCTTCAGCTTGTTTGTCTTGACTCAAAATTTGTAAATCCTTAATTTGATTTTCTAAGTCTAACCAATCATCAATTTGTTCTTGCAGGTTGCTAGCTTTGGTGCTGACTGATTTTGCAGTGTCTTGATCATTCCAAAAATTAGGAGCCGACATTTGCTCCTTGAGATCTTGTAAAACTTGTTGTTTAGCGCTGATATCCAAACCAGCCATAGCTGATTTGACTTTATTTACTAAATCTTTAATTTTATTTTGTAGTTCTTCCACTAAAAATCTAATTACATAATTGATCAATCATCACCTGTCGCGTCTGTGGATCACAAAGATATTCTAGAGCATTGTCAGTACCTGGTTGATCTATCACAACAGGTAAAGCTTGGTCTCCTCCACCAAATAAATTATTAGGTATATTTTCAAACATCTGCAAAGATGTTTTCATAGCTGGCATATATTTTTGTACAAGAGGAGTCAAATAAATAATACCCAAAACTATTGGTCCTACTACCAAAATGATTCTTAAATAACCACCAATAGTTTGCCATACTATGTTTTTGTGAATTTTCTTAACTTTTTTTTCTAAAGCTTCTAATAATTCTTTATTTTGTTTTATAAGCTGTTTTGATTCTTCATCCATAAACTCTAATTTAATCCCTAGAGTACCTCCCCCGCCTACGGCGGGGGAGGATATTTAGGGTTTTATTAATTATATTATAAGTATAGCAAAAAAGCAGTATTTAGTTAATGACTGCTTTTTTCTTTTTACTAAGTTTGTGAATTATCCAGATTATAAAAGCTAATATAAATAAACTCAAAAATGCTAAAACAAATACTGCTTCACCCGACCAATGCCAATATGATTTGGCAATATTGATAGTCAGGGGAATTTTGATTCCAGAAGCAGCGTTGAAACTACGTTTATCTACTGCTTGAGTAACTACAGAGATGTTAGTTTTCTTGACTCCAGCTGGAGTATTAGCAAAATCAGATATAATTTTGATCTGAGTCACTTGTTCTGGCAAGAGTTGGATCTCTGTTGGATCTGTAATAACATTGTCTGCAAAATCATCAGGTGAAACAAAAACCATCACAGGTTCGTCTGAAATATTAGTAACCTGTAAAGTAGCTTGATTGTCACCTGGTAAAACAATTTGTAATTCAGAAGGACTAACTGCTACACCAACTGCCCAAGTTTTTAGTGGCAATAAGAAAATAAATAATAATAATATTTTGAAAAATTTCATAATTAATTATTGACAGCCCAGAAAATAAGCTGTGCATTTTTTTGTCCTGCTTCAGACCAATTACTTGGAATAGTCAAAGATATATCTACATCAGAAGAAGACGCAATATTTAAATCCAAATTATAATCTTCCCAAATATCCTGATCAAGTAAAGTATTGTCAGTAAAAATCTGATGACCATTTATATTGGCTTCAATATAAATAGGCACTTCACCAGTATTAGATAAACTTAAGACAGTAGCAGCTGTCTGACCAGGACCAAGATCACCAAAATTTACACTAGATTGATCAACAATAAAAGCAACCACATCATCCCCACCACCAGTATCAACTGGAATATTGACTAGCAAATCAACAGTTTGGGAAACACCATCACCAACAGTCACATAAATTTTATTGCTACGAACATATCCAGTATCTTGTTCGGCCCAGACAGAATATACTCCATCGTTATTTAAAATTATATTTACTTGGCCATTATTATCTGTTTGATAGATATTATCGCCTGCATGAATTTCTGCGTTTGTCCAAGCTTGCCAATCAACACCGTCAAAATAAGTAGCTGTTACTAAAAAACTTTCATCAATATCTACCAAAGTTTTATCAGTAATGATTTTACCAGTATAAGTAGGCCAGCCGCCATAGCCCCATAAGACACTATCGCCTTCTGCTAGAATATATTTATCAGCTCCGACCATGCCTGGTTGCCAATTGACCCAATATTGCCAGCCTGACATACCGGCAGCATCAATACCATCTATACTAGAAACATAAATACCATATTCTGTTTCTTCTGCTACATATTCAAAATCACACACCTCAGAACCTACTTCTAACAAAGCCAAGACATTGATAGCTTGCAAACCAGTTGCCAAACAAATAGTATCTTCTGGTCCTTCGATACGTAAATCCATACCACTTGACTCAGATTGATCATCTATATCAACATAATCAACCGGATAAGTACTAGCTGACAAAGCTACTAAAGCATAAGCTGTCACCAAGACAGAACCAGATGCATCACCTGGCATCCAAAGATATGAGCCATCGCCTTGTTTGAGGCTATTTAAGAAAATAATAGAATCACTAGTATCTATACCTGCCTTATATAAAGCTGAAATAATCCAAGCTGTTGAAGCTCCATCTGAATCACTAGCTTCATCATAACCAAAACCATTATCTTCATTTTTTGTGGTATTTAGATAAGTAATAGCATTGATTATTTCTGGAGAAGCAGCTGTCAAATCTGTTTCAAGTAATGCCATCACTGCAGCAGCTGTGTCATTGCTATCTGATGATCCACCTGGAGTCCAAGACCAACCGCCGTCAGGATTTTGATTATCTAAAATAAAATTTTTGATATTATCTTGATAAGTATCGTCTTCTGCTGCACTCAAAGCCATTAAACCCCAAAAATCGTCGTTTAATAAGCTAGTGTCACCAAGCTGATTATTATTATAATTATTCAAGATAGTAGCTATTAATTGATTTACAATTTCAACGTCTTGAGTTTCTACAGATGCTAGAGCTAATAAATATTTGGAAGCTGTCATCAGATCAGTTGTTGATGGATCAATATAATCTATATTAATATCATCAGCGTCAGCAGCTGCTAGACCCTGAGTAATCCAAGCATTTTGTGATTGTGCCTGCAAATAATCAATACTATCACTATGATCAGCCAAAATCATAACTGGACTTAAGAATAAAGAAATAATTAATAGGCTAAAAATAATCTTTTTCATGCTTTTAAACTTAAATTATTAATCAAAAAACTCTCCACTAAGGAGAGCAAAGATAAATTGGGTAATTCATCCCTCTTCTCCTTAGAAAAAAGAATAAAAACTCAGGTGTCGGACTATAACCGTAGCTAGGACTGTGGAGGATTTGCACCTCACTTCCCTGATTTGAATTGTTAATGTGGACTTTATCTTAACATGCCAAAAAAAATTTGGCAAATTTACCCTGTGGGTTATTTGCTTTGTTTTTTCTTAAGTATACGATTGAGCTCTTTTTGAAAAGTAGTAGCATCCTTGAAAGACCGATAAACAGAGGCATAACGAATATAAGCTACTTCATCAAAACTTTTTAATCTCTTCATGATAATCTCTCCTAAATCTTTGAAAGTAATTTCGTTGTTAGCTTTTTTCTGAATATCACGTTCTATGGCTCTGATCAATCTATGAAAATTTTCTTCCAAATATGGACGTTTTTCCAATGAAGTATGTAAACCTTTTATTAATTTATCACGATTATAAGATTCCCGGCGACCATCCCGCTTGATAACTACTAAATCCAATAATTCTATTTCTTCAATACTAGAAAATCTAAAATTACATTTTTGACATTGACGACGACGTCTAATACTAAAACCCTCGCCGCTAAGACGAGAGTCGATTACTTTTGTATCTTGATTGTTACAGATAGGACAATTCATAGCTAAATTATCTGTTTTTCAATTTTTTTCTTAAAAAAGCAGGAATATCAAGTTCTTCTTCTTGTTTTGATTTTGGTACATCTACTATTTCTTCCTCTTCTGGAGCTTTTTTCTTAAAAGCTTTTTTTTCTTTACGCTCTTCTGTTTTTTTGGCAAAAGCTTCAGGATAAGACATGCTTGGTTGAGTAGCTGCTACTGTTTTTGGTTTGCTGCCTACTGGACTTTCTTCACCTTTAAAGCCAGTTGCAATAACTGTCACTTTTACTTCATCACCCAATGATTCATCAATAATAGCACCAAAAATAATCTTGGCTTCTGGATCACAAGAAGCAGTAATGACTTCAGCGGCTTCATTTACTTCAAACATAGACAAATCTGAACTACCAGTAATAGTAAATAAGACTCCTGTAGCACCAGCAATAGATAATTCTAGTAAAGGACTATCAATAGCAGCTTTGGCAGCCTCTTGAGCTCGATTTTCACCGTTAGCTTTACCAATACCCATCAAAGCAGAACCTGCTTGTCGCATAATGGCTTTGACATCAGCAAAGTCAACATTGACCAAACCTGGCACAGTAATTACTTCTGAAATACCTTGGACACCTTGCTTTAAAACTTCATCAACTATAGAAAAGGCTTCCAATAAAGAAGTTTTTTTGTCTATGATTTGTAATAATCTATCATTTGGAATAGTAATAATAGTATCTACCTTGTCAATCAAACGATCCAAACCTTGGGTAGCAATATCAGAACGTTGTACTCCTTCAAAAGTAAATGGTCTAGTAACTACAGCAACAGTCAAAGCACCAACTTCACGAGCAATATCAGCAATGATAGGGGCAGCTCCAGTGCCAGTACCACCACCTAAACCACAAGTAATAAAAACCATATCAGACCCTTCTAGATGACCCATGATATCTTGTTCATTTTCTTCTGCAGACTTGAGTCCTAAATCAGGATCCATACCAGCTCCCAGACCTTTGGTAGTAGTTCTACCAATATGTAATTTTTTGGGAGCAATACAATGATGTAAAGCTTGAGCATCAGTATTGACAGCAATAAATTCTACTCCCCTAATTTTGGAAGATACCATACGATTTACAGCTGAACCACCTGAACCACCAACTCCTACAACTTTGATGTTGGCAAAAGTTTCAACTGGAGGTGTGACTTCTTTGATATTTTTCTTAGTCATTGTTGTAAAAAATTAAGTAATTATGATGAGGGCCACAAAGATTTTAACCATCTTTTCATCTTATCTGTGCTTTGAGTAATAGATGATATATTACCCAAAAACCCACTATTAGAGTCAACATTCTTATCAAACCACATGATCAAACCTAGAGCTGTAGTATACTCTGGATCGTTTAATTTATCAATTGGTAGGTCTTTGATGGTTGGTAAACCCAAAAATACTGGCAATTGAAAGACTTTTTTGGCTAATTCTACTATATGGGGTAATTTTGCACCTCCAGCAGTCAAAACAACACCAGCTGGTAATTTACCATCTCTATCTATCTTTTTTAGCTCATCATTTACCATATTAAAAATCTCTTCCATTCGAGCTTCAGATATCTCAGCAATCTCTCTTTTATAGACAAAGCTACCCTTGACTTCATCTTCTGAATATTTATGTAAATCAACCTCTTCTCGTTTGGAAAAAGTATCAGCTAGTGCACTGGCTTGATCTACTTTTACAGCTTCCGCTGTTTCTATAGATGTTTTAAGACCAATAGCTAAATCATTTGTAATATGACCAGATCCAATCGGCAAAACAGCAGTATGCAAAACATTACCTTCTTCAAAAACTGCCAACAAAGTTGTGGCTGCTCCAATATCGACTACTACTACCCCTAATTCTTTTTGTTTGGCAGATAAAACTGCCTCAGCAGTAGCTAAGATAGAAAAAACTATAGCTTCGGTGTCAACTCCAGTACGATAAATGCATTTAGTCAAATTTTTAGTTTGAGAAGACAAAGACAAGACAACTTGAGTTTCTACTTCTAGACGAACACCTGACATACCTTGTGGTTCTTTGATATTCTTTTGATCATCTAGATTATAAGAAATCGGCAAAACATGTAACACTTCATAATTTGGCATAGTAGTTGTACTTTCGGCTACATCAATAGCTCTTTCTATATCAGAATCTTCTACTTGTTCATTGGCTTTGGCTACTGCCACTACTCCTCTACTATTTACTGTCTTGACATGAGAGCCAGACATACCAATAACCATCTTATCAATACGCTGACCAGTCATACGCTCACATTTTTCAATAGTCTCAGAAATACAAGAAACAGCATCTTCAATAGAAGAGATGCTACCCCGTGTAATACCCTTAGCTGGTGTTTCAGCGGCACCAATGATCTTTAGACGCCCATCGGGTAATTGTTGGCCCATGACAATACGGATAGTATTGGTACCAACATCCAGACCTGTAATGATATTTTTATTACTTACCATTCAATTTTTTGGCTTATTATAGACTAATTATAACTAAAATTATTGCTTTTGCCAAATCAATTTACAAAAAATATTATAAGGCCAATAGCAATAGCAAAGATAACAACTAACAAAACCATAGCAGCAAGTATATCCTTTATTTCTCGAGCTGCACCATGAGTTTTGGGGGCTAAAATATCTACTAAACGTTCAATAGCTGAATTAAAAATTTCCAAAGCCATTACTAAAGCAATAACCAACAATAAGATTATCCAGGAAGTCTCACTCAAGCCCCAGTACCAGGCAAATAGAATTACAAAGCAAGCTACCAATAAATGAATACGAAAACTTTTTTCAGTAAGAAAAACTGTTTTAAGACCTTTGAAAGCAAATTTTATACTTCGTAAAAGTTTAAGCATCCGACTCTATTAATTCAAAACTGTTTAACATCATTTCAAAGGTAGTCATAAAATTGATATCTGATAACTGACTAGTTTCATAAACTGCTAAATAAATAAACTGATCTGTCAACATAATGACTTTTGTACCATCCAAACTACGGATAGCTGGCTTGTTACCCAGAGAATAATTTTCAAAATCTTCCAACTCATCACCAAAAGTATTCCAATATTCTACTAAATCATAGTTGGCTGTATTTTCTAGAGTACCAAAGACAATATATTCTCCAGTTTCAGAATTTGGCAAAAATAACGTCTGATTGGCATCTTCTATAGAAGCTTCTGCTACCCAGACACTTGGCCGTAAAACAGTATAACCTCGGAAAGGATCTGAATATTCTCTGACCAAGCCAGAATCAGCTAATAATTCGTTGGAGGCAATTGGACTATAAAGATTGATTATTTCTGCACCATCTTTGTAACCATCTCTATCACTATCCTCTTTATCAGGATTGGTATTGTATACCAATTCTTCAAAACCAGTCAGATCATCACTATCAGTGTCTACGCCATACTCTGGTGTCTCATTGGTATTATAGTTAGTATTTTCGTTAGAATTTGTATTAGTGTTCTCGTTGTTGTTAGTATTTGTAT
>CAZEWH010000001.1:0-87794 GCA_964515785.1 uncultured Gammaproteobacteria bacterium | reverse complement strand
TAGAATTTGTATTAGTGTTCTCGTTGTTGTTAGTATTTGTATTAGTATTTTCGTTAGAATTTGTATTAGTGTTCTCGTTGTTGTTAGTATTTGTATTAGTATTTTCGTTTTGATTTTCCTGACCAATCATCCAAATACCATAAGTCACACCTCCACCAACTAAAACCAAAAATAAAACACTAAACAAAATAATCTTTGCTGGTCCACTCATACCTTTTTTTGATTTTGGTTTGTTGGGCAAAAATTTTTGTGGCATAACATGAATATCAACATCCTGAATCTTTGGAGTAGATCGATCATGTGATCTCTTTTCATCAAGAGATTGAGTACTTTTTTGTGTTTCTTCAAACATATTTATTCAATATTTAATGAAAAACTATTTAACATATTTTGATAAATAACCATATAAGCAGCGCCAGATATCTCACTACTAGAATAACTAATCTGGAAAACCTGAGCTTTGTTTTGATCCAAGGTATCTGGAACATACATCATGATCTTTAGTCTATCGGGAGTCCTATAAGCTGGTTTACCATTAAAAATATATGGTTCCCAAGTATATTCAGTAGGTAATGTAGTTTCAAACACTTCTGGATCTATTGCTTCAACACTAACAGTACGAACAACTATAAATTCAGCACTAGTAGGGTTTGGTAAAAACTTTATTTCTGTATACACTATTGGTTCAGTGTTGGTATCATATATTTCAATCCAATTAACTGGTCGTTCAATAGTATAATTAAAAATATCATCTACATATGATGTATACACAATCTCATCTAAATTATCTTCATCATAACCCTCTAATCTACCTGGGCCAAGTGGATTATAACCACTAAAGACTTCCTGACCGTCTTTGTAGCTATCATTATCAGAATCAGGATCAAGTGGATCAGTACCCCACTCGTTTATTTCTTCATAATCTGACAAACCATCACCATCATGATCACTAGAGTTTGGGTTGGTTTTATAAAGTTTTACTTCTTCTCTATCAAATAAACCATCATTATCAGAATCAGGATCAAGTGGATCAGTACCAAGGTCTGATTCTTCAGCATTGGTCAAACCATCACCATCATCATCCAATTCTGCATCTGTAGGAATTGTATTAGTATTAGTGTTTGTATTTGTATTGATGTTTAAATTAGTATTTGTATTAGTATTTTCGTTTATATCTAAAACATTAGGATCTGTATCTGTATTACGAGTAAAATATAAATATCCTCCCACTCCCAAAACAACAATAATAATAGCTACAATTACAATGGCAATAGTTTTTTTAGCACCACCCCTATCAATATTATCAATAACCAAATCAGATGGCGGTGCAGCCTGAGGTACAGCTTGAGTTGGGGGTACTGTCTGACCAACTGGTTTTATCTTACCAGATTGTACAGCACTAGGTTTGTCTGGCTGAACTGTCGGACTTTCAGCCACTGGATCAGTATTAGCAAACATATCATCTACTACTTGAGATCCTCCACTTGGTGGTGGAGTAGCAGCTGGCTGAGCTGGAGCTGGCTCTTGGGTTGGAAGTTGAGCTGGAGCCTGAGGAGCAGCTGGCTGAGCTGGATCTTGAGCTGGCGTTGTAGTTTGTTTTAAATCATCAAACATAAATTATTTTTATAATATTATTTTTTCTAATTTTCCCATGGACAATAATTGTAGCGGGCATTACTAAATAGTAAATGAACAGCTGGATCAGCTACAAAATCTAATCTAAAAGGCACGAGCAAAGGTATACCAATATCTTCTTCGCACCAGTCAAAAGTATTTAATCCACTCATATCAATAACTACATCTGAACCATCATCTTCAAGACCCTCAATAGGAAATGTACCCAAATCTGCAAAAGAACCAGTAAAAGTTAATCTGATTTCACTAACTGGTAAAGATTCGGCAATAGCTTCATACATATCCACCATATCTCCTGCTGTAAATGCCTGATAGGCTCTTTTATCATTAGAATCAATTGGTTGACAGATAGGTACGTTACAACTTGGGTCTCCAGACTCACATTCTTCAAAAATAGCGTAATCTTCAGAAGCACAACGCACTGAACCAGCTCCACAAACACTAGCAGAACCACGACAATCATCATCTACACAAGAACAACCACTAGATGACAAACCATTCATATAAGCTGCTAATTCATAGGCATCATTAGTCCCATCTCCATCTCCATCACCTATGAAATCGGGCCACAAAAGAACTGTAAAAATATCAAAACCATTACTCCTTAATGATTCAGCTTCATTTATAGCATGAGTACCTACAGGACTATAAAGTCCATCTGTCATAAAAATAATTCTTTTGTCAGTAAAACCCCAATCACCACCAGCAATCGCATTGGCTTGTAGTATCCCCTGAGCATGATCAGTACCCCATTCATAAGCCCTGCTTTCATAACCCTCAACAACAGCTTGAAGATCAGCTAACCCAAGACCAAAATCTTCATCTAAATACCCATTTTCTCCAAAACTAGCCAAAGCCACATTAGCATCAGGGTCAGCTGTAAAAATAGTATCTAAAGCCCCACCAGGGCCAGCAATAGCATCTACAACTGTATTTATTCTGGATATACTACCCAAACCTTCACATGTATTATTCCAAGTCCAAGTACAACCATTAGCTGGATTTATACAATCGATATAGTTACTTATTGGTTCATTACCTATATCATTACCATCATTGTAAACACTACAAAGTCCACCACCGGTACAGGTACCATCAGGTAACTCATCATTCATACAAATTTGCATACTACCTGACAAATCAGTAATAAACATTACACCGTTGCTACCACCAACAGCACCACCTTCAGGATCAATAAAAACAGTCATATCACCACTCTCCCGGCAACCATTGTCCAAAGTAAATGAACTAGTAGCAGCAGCATACATATCAGGATTGCCTAGGGTAACATTATCTGTTCTATTATTAAAAGCATCATTAGGATCAGTACAATTCCAAGTACAAATATTGCTACACAAATTGAAATTATCAGCATCACCATCATCACATTCTTCTAAATGATTGTTGCCATGATCATAGCGATAAGTATTATCACCACCATCGTCAAAAATACCATCACCACAATAGCCTCCAGTAGAAGTCAGACAAGCATTCAAACCACTACTTGTACATTCATATTGTAAATCTATACTAGAAGCACCTGGATTGGCTGGCCCATCAGGATAACCACCGCCTCCACACCATGGATCATTACCACAATCACAATATTCACCATAAACTAGCTGACGAATTTCATCACCACAATAGCCTCCAGCTGTCATGGTGCAAATATCATAAATAGCAGCAGGATCACTCTGACAAATATACTGCTCGTTTTCACTAGTATCAGGTGGAGATGGTGGTACTTCACCATCATAACCAATATTATAATTACCAGTGTCAGTATCAAAATCACAGTACTCTCCATCAGAATACTGCAATTCTGTATCACCGCAATAACCGCCGGTGTCTTCACATTCATCTGTACAAGCATACTGATTGTCAATTCCTGATTCATCAGGAGAAATTGGTCCATGATTTAATGGATCACATTCTTCATTGACTGGATCTACCAGACCATCACCACAAATTCCAAAATATGGGTCACCACTTGGGTCACATTCATGCTCACAAAAACTATTGCAAGTGATATTTCCACCCTCAGTACAATCCCAACCATAAACACCATCAGCAGGTGGCTCAGCACTCCAGTCACATTGTTCGTTTAGTGGATTCCATTCACCGTCACCACAAGCTGAGGCAGCACTGCCATCATTACACATAGGCATACAACTATCTGGATGACAAAATGGATCAAGTCCATCACCACAAGTATAAAGTACACCATTACAATCGGCACTACCATCACCGTTGCCAGTACAAGATTCACATGACTCATAAAATGGTTGAAGAGCACCATCACCGCAATAGCCACCGCAAATCTCTGAAGTGAGTTCGTATTCAAACCATCTACATTCCATTATTTGATATACCCAATTATTAGGAGCTACACAATCATCTTCATTATAAATTGGCAATCTATTTCCACCGCCATCTTCACAAATCCAATCCAAACTACCAGACGGATAGCAACCTAAGGTTTGTTCATCCCACCAATCTTGTTCACCTAAAAACTCATCACACATATAGTCTCTAGTATTACCATCACATTCCTCTGGTGGATCATCCACAAAACTATCACCGCAATGTGGGCTAGTAGAACCGCCAGGACTTGTAATAGAAGTATCATCACAATACCTATGTTCTATCGGAACAGTCATATCATTAAGATTACTATAAATATTACCCATAATTGCACCAGTACCATCAATACCAAGTGGGTCAGGACCATTGAACAAATGATTTCTAAAATTCACAGTTGGTGAAGTCTGATCATATTCAAAATTGGCTCCCAAATAATAATCTGTGCCACCGGACAAAGAATTATAAAGATATATCAAAGATTTGTCAGGACAAATAAACTCTAAATCAGTTTCATTCCAACAAGTATTTGGATCAGTCTCTGACGGACAGCCATTAAATAAATTGATTGGATCATCTTGAATACTACTCAACAAGACAGGAGATAAAGTTTCTTGCCAAGATGGCCAACCAGTGGTTGACATGCCGTCTATGTAGGTACCAGCATTGAGTAGTGGATAAAATTGCCAGCAAGCTCCGCCTGGACAGTCAGCGTCTGTATTACAAGAAATAGTATTGTTGTTACTACAAGCTTTGTGTGATTGACCATAATCTTCAATAGCATTTTTGATACTCAATAGATTACCAAGCCGCTGAGTGTCACGACGTAATTTGTCACCAAGAGCTTGGCAAGAATCTGCTACCCAAATTTCTGGAAGATCAGCACATTCTTCAGGTGATAAATCAGGATTACCCTGACATTCACCAGGACAATCAAAATCACTACTACAGATCCTAGTATCTTCTGTAAAACATATATTGACACCCTGATCAATATTTATATTTAATAAAATATTATTTATAAGTTGACTAGCAATAGATATAGTATCGGGTCGAGCTCCGACATTGTAAGCTATAATATAAACATTGGTATAAAGAGCAGAACCAGCTTCATCCAAATTTGTACCAGCAATATAAATAGTATTACCTACTTGATAAGCTTCATAACCATCAGCCTCAAAAAAAGTACCTTCAACAGTAGAGTGTGGAGCAAACTTGACATACCAATCACGGATTGGTAGATGCTCTGTGTTTTGCATTGCTCTAAGACCAATAATATCTCGCGGTGCTCCACCTTGACCACGAGCTTTATTAGCAAACCACCCAGATACTTTATCAAACCAAGATCGAGACAAAGTACCAAAAGGACTAGAAGATTCATTCAAGGTTATTAATTCTTCAACATGAGCAATATACTCAACCATAACTTCTGGAGGATGATTTAGATTTCTTTCAAATTCAATAGTAGGCAAAACAGTACTGCCTTCTGTACCAGGATTTACACAATAATAAGTAGAAAGATTTAAATAATCATCATCACCAGGAGGATTTAATTCATCAGGTTTCCAAGGAAAATCAAATCCTGCCCATGGATCAGGCCATGGTACTTCACAAATAAATAGATTTATCTCAGCAGCAGCACTACCAGTACCCAAATCATTAGCTGTACCATCAACATCAACTGTCAAAACAGTCTGGCCATTAGTATTAGCTGCTGTACCAAAGACACTTTGATTACCTGTTTCAACCGTAAATAAATCAGTATTTAAAGAATTCCAAGCATAGTCCAACCCCCAGATAGATAATTCTGTACCATAGATACTAAAAGCATGAGCTAGATATTCATGTTGATTACCTGGAGTTGCTGGATCTTTATCTTCAATACCACAAGTATCATGTGCACAAGTAAACCAATCAATACTAGGTGTAATAGTAACAGTATTTATAGCACAAACATGAGCATCTACATCAGTACCAAAAGAGCTATAAAAAGAATCAGGAATACCATCATCATTTGTATCAAGAATAATTTGAGTGTTAATAAGAGTCATACCGTAGATACTAGCTACATTTTCTCCTACAACTACTCCATAGACTGTATCTGCATCAAATGGATTACTAGAGTAAAAATAAGCCATAGTTTCGTTGTTGCCGTCACCATCCAAATCTTGACTATCATCAAAAGCAAAAGTTCCATCTATTTTACAATAAAAAGCACCACCACCATAAGGAAAACATTCTTCTCCAGGAATTGCCTCGTCATATCGCTGATAAACTCTAATATCATGTCGCAAAGTACCGACATCCATCAATTCTGAAAAACCAACTAAGACTGCTGAATTTAAACACATAAGTACATCAGTGTTTGGTTCTACACTAATAACTTCTGGTCTAAGTAGTTCAGCATCAATACTGACATTGACACGGCCAGAATCACTAGTCGGCAAATTAACATTACCTATTTCATCAACTACACAACTAATATCTGCGAAATCACTGCCACTAGCCAATGTCACTATAGACACCACATCTTGTGCATCAAGAGGTGGAATAACATCTGCTATAGTAGCATCACCTGTTGACCAGGCATAAGTACAATCAGTACAGTCAATATAAACATTGCCACAAACAGCTGACTCTGTAAAAGTAAAGGCTGAAAAACCACCAGTAGCTGTTTCAAAAAATAAATCATGACTAGCTGGCATAACATCTACTCCAGTCACTTTACAATCTTCAGTACCTGTTATAAAAGTCCATATATAATCATCACCTAAATCATCACCATTTTCGGCCAAGAGAGCTCCTTCGATAGTTGCTTGATATTCTGTATTTGGTAAAAAATCATCATGATTCAAAGTGGCAATAGTATGATCAGGATTAAAACCAACACTAGTAACTAACTCTGTTCCAGGATCATCTATTGCTACTATATGAAACAAATTATTATCTACTACAACTGGGATATTAAATTCAACACGAACATCTACGTTATAACACTCACTATTACAATCTGGCCAATGATTTATCACTGCTAATTCAGCTGGTATAACAGTCAAATGCCCTGAGCCACTAGGAGTAGCAGGATTATCCACTTGAGTAGCTGTAGCAATAATATCAGTATCACCAATACTCAAAGTATTAGCTGCATTGTTAGCTGGACCATCAGCTAATATACCAGCTATTGCTGGAGCAGTAGATTGCCATAACCATTCGCAATTACTACCAGCATCACAAAGGATAGATTGACCACCAGGATAACAAATATCATTATCAGTATAAGCTCTAGCCAAATAATCAACTGAGTCACCTAAAGTAGCAATAGTATTAACTGGATCAACAGTTACTGATTCAACAATACAATTATCCAAGCCTACTCCAAAACTCCACATACGGCTAGGATCATCACCTAAATAAGCTCCATGAATATCCCGAATTGTATCGCTGATAATTACTTTATAATAACTATCAACCGCAAAATTATCATGCCCTAAAGAAACATGATATTCTCCAGGTATTGGATCTGATTGCTCTATATTTGCTGCAATTAGTATCAGATTTGAACTATCATCCCAAGTAGCACAATCTGCATCAGTACAAAGATAAATACCAAAATGTGCAAGATCCAAATCCGCTGCATTAACTTCAGAACTAAAATCAGCCCAAACTTCACCAGTAGTACAAGAGTCTTCACAAACTGGGCCTCTATTTATAATCTGAAAATCAGATTCAGTAGTAATAGTCCAAGTATAATCACAAGAAATAGCTATTGGTTCACAAGAAACTGCACAAAAATTATTTGAACAACAAATTTCTCCAGTATCACACTCAGTATCATTGGTACAGCCGCCAAAGCTAAAATTAATTGGATTACTTTCATCACCATCTGAAGTTCGTCTGATCTTGACTGGACCAGTCTGAGCTGTAAATGGTATAGGTGTATCTAGAGCTTGATTATTATTCCAAACTGCAGCAGTAGAAAATTCATTATCATAAAATACAACATCACCAGCTGCCCCAAAATTGTCACCAAAAAGATCCACATAGTTTCCTCCAGGACCATTGTCAGGACTAATCATACAAAGTCCTGGACCAGGTTCGCCGGCCACTATATCAAAAGAATAGTCATTACTTTCAGCTCCGTCTGTGTTTCTAACTACTCGGACATTATAATTATTGTCAGCTTGATCTGGTACTTTGGCAATAATCATAGAATTTTGCCAAACATTTCCCATACACTGAGGTGGAAAATCAAAATCCGCATTGTATGGTGGGTTTACACTATCATCAAAAAGTAGTTGGCCCATATTGTGACCAAAATTGGCACCCATGACTGTAATGTATTCACCGCTCGGACCAGTCCCCGGTGAAATATCAGAAATAATAGGAACACCTCCAGCATCAGGTAAAACTGTAAAAGGAAAAGCATTACTCATAACCCCAGCCAAATCTACCTGTACAGCTACATCATCTGGAGCCATATAAGGCACACGAGAAGAAATCTCCAAGAGTGGAGTAACGACTGTATCAAAACCACCAATTCCACCAAAAAGTAAATCACTACCAGCTTCTATATTATTACCAGAAGCATCTATCATACTAGATGGAACTCCTTCTACAGGATCCAAACTACAAAGACCTGGGTAGGTAGTACCATTTTCTTCAAAATTTACTGCATTACTAGTTTGACCACCATCAGTCAAAATATCTACTTGGACATCCCCTGCTGCCAAGCCAATTGGCACTCCAATAATAATATAATCATCATACCAATAATCACCATTACAAGCAGCATTTATATCAACTGGGGGGAAACCTGGTACAGGGATACCGCCTCCATCCATAAAATAAACTTGACCAGCTACATCACCAAAATTATTACCAAAAACTGTTACAAAATTATTGGCAGTACCATTGTCAGGACTAAGATAAGCAATATGTGGGCCACCGGCGCCACTACAAGCATAATCTGGTCGACAAGAATTATAATCACAACAACCAGAGGCACAATCTGTATCTAAATCACAAGTTTTATTAAAATAATAAGGATTGGAGATCAAGCCACCCAGATCAACAGTCATATCACTAGACAAAGCTTCTGCCGGAATAGTAACCTGGATAAATTCATCTTCCCAAGTGCCAGGTACAACTGGTACTGAGATTGGAGTTTCACCACCAACCCAACCAATCATATTGACTGTTTCTTCTGTAGCACCAAAGCCAATACCCTCAATATCAACTACTGTAGCATCTGGACCATGATCTGGATTAAGACAGAAAATACTAGGACCTGGCGGACCAGCTAAAACTTCAAATAAATTCATAGTACCAGGTACTCTATCTAGATTACCGACAGTCACATCATAAAAACCATCTGTCATACTTGGTACTTGAGCTACAATCACATTGTCGCTCCAATTGACGCTACCGCCACAACTAGCAATAGTAGCGTTTTCAGTGCCAATTTGTACATTACTATTTACATCATCATAAGCACCAAAATGCCAACCAACTATTCGTATGCCTCCCCCAACACCTTGAGCCATTGGCTGGATCTCACAAATTGCTATCTGGGTCATATCAGCTGGCTCATCACAAGTCGGTAAACCAGGGCCACCTGGACCACCAGGGCCACCTGGACCACCGGCACCACCAGTAGCATTGACCAGCTCATTGATCACAAAACGACTAATAGCATAAGCAGATAAGATAATTATCAAGCCAATCACAGCGGAAATAATAATCATCTTGGCACGTTGGATCTTTTCAGCATTTCCACGGGAAGTCATCCAAACAAAACCACCATACAATATCAAAATAGTAGCAATAATACCCAGCAGGCCTAAGACGATATTTATAATACCAGCTATCATATCTTGAATAGACCTAGTCGATAGATTTACATCTACCAAATCATTTGTACCTAAAACATCATCGGCCTGCGCCAAAGCTTTGTTGATACCCAACCAGCCAAGTAAGATGGTGGTAAATATTGTAGCAAATGCTTTTTTCATTTTATATTTTTATTTTTTTATATTATATTATTCAGATATACAAAGAGTACCTGGACAATCAGTACCAACGCCAATATCATCATCACAAGCACAAGAACCAGCTAGATCGCTACAAACACATGGTGCCCAACAATTTTGATAACCATCCTTTATATCTGAAGTCAAAATAGGATGATAATCTTCTAAGGCATCCAATCTATCATGATTGATATTTACAGTATTACTATCAGTTACTCTCAGCCAATAATTTAGGTCTCCTACACTATCACGATAAAATTCAATTGAATCACTATTTACTGAGCTGGATAACAAAACTTTATTAAATTCTGCCAAAACAGGAGCTGCTAAAGGAATGCCAGTTCCAGAAGTCATGCTACTTACTACTGGTGGCGTCAAGTCTATCTCATCATTGGTAAAAAATACCCACATATAATCTCCACCCTCGATATCATCATTATCACCATCCAATACATTGCCAGCCATATCTGTAATAATATCTGGTACTGCTCCATCACCTTTGACTGTACCTGTCAGATCAGCCATAGCTGGTAAACAAAATACATCACCACCGCAAGAATTTACGCCACAAAACTCATCAGTAATCAGCTCAACAGTTTGATATTGATTGGAAATAAAATATTCACCTGTCACATCAAATATTGGATCAGGTGCCCAGACATTGATAGCTGTAAAGCCATCAGCTACAATACCAGTAGCATAGATAGGATTGACTGCTTCAGAAAAATTGACCTGGACCACAGCATTGCGTGGATTGTCAGCTCCAGTTGGTATGACATAAGTAACTTTTGGTGGAATCAAATCAAGTTCATTGCTGACTTCAAAATCCCAGTCATAAAAACCAGTAAATGGGAAGGCTAGATCACCTTCTTCAGTACGTAAACTATCAAGTACCATAGTATAATCAACTTCTCCATCAGATTGACCCAGATGACTGGCTGTATCACCATAAGGATTAAACTCAAACACTTTATGTAAAGCATTAAAGTTAGCAATCAAATCACCATTATCCAATAAGGTAGCTGGATCATCATCTCTATATAATTTTATATAATTATTATTGATTGGACAGTCAGCCACACAAGCAGGATCTTCTAAAATAGTATTTAGATCCATTGGTACTTTGAAAGTAAGATAAATATTGGTATTACGTGGTATATCTTGAGCATTGCGAGCTGGATAATGACTTTCTAAGACACTAGATCCTAAACCAATACCACCACTATATCCGCCACCAGGACCACCGCCACCAGGACCAAAAATACTGTCAGAATATTCTTGCAAAACAAAACGGACAATAGCATAAGATGATAAAATAATAATCAAGCCAATAACGCCATTGATAATAATCTTCTTGGCTCGAGCAATATTATCAGCATTACCACGGGAGGTCATCCAAATAAAACCACCATAAAGTATAATAATAGTGGCAATAATACCCAATAAACCAAGAGCTATATTGATCACTCCAGCAATAATGTCTCTGACATTTCTAGTGGTTAGATTTACATCTACCAAATCGTTTGTACCATAAATGTCGCCACTCTGAGCCAAGGCTATATCGGGCAACAAAAAAATAACTGCTAAAAACATAATAAATAAAACAGTTATTTTTTTATTAATACGCATGGGGAATTGTTAAATATTTAAATAATTATAGATTAAGCCTTTCTTTGACTAATGCTTGTACAGTTTGGCCATCAGCTTGACCTTTGGTCTTTGTCATGACTTCTTTCATGACTTGACCAAAATTATTATTGCCATTAGCTATAATCTCATCAATAATTTTTGCTACATCGCCTTCTGACATCATAGCTGGCAAATATGCTGATAAAATATCCGCTTCTTGCTGCTCTTTGTCTAATAATTCTTGACGGTCAGCTGATTTATAGGCAGTGATAGCATCTTGTCTTTTTTTAAGTTCTTTGCGTAAGGTTGTGATAACCAACTGATCATCAAGCTCGGTTTGTTTCAAAGCAATAGCTTGATTTTGTAGAGCACTTTTCAGCATACGCAAAGTAGACACTTTTACTGTGTTTTTTTCTTTTAATGCTTGTACTAAATTATTATCAATATCTTGTTGTAAGGACATCTTTTATAAAAATAAATACAACGACTATCTTCTTTTACGTCGTCTCAAAGCAAATTCATCTAATTTGCCAATTTTTTTCATATAATCCATTTTTGAACTAATGTTCCTGCGGCGAAGAGCCCCTTCTTTTTGGGCTCTTTTACTCTTATCTTTGTTAAAAAATCTTACTTTTTTTGCTTGTAAAATTTTGCCGCTTTGGATAGTCTTTTTAGTAAACCTACGAATCAGACTTTCAAATGATTCTCCATCTTTTCTTTTGACTTCCAACACTATTTCCACCTCTCTTTCTATATTTTAAATTTAAATAATTATATCCAAAGAATCACACCCTAAAAGTGAAAATTCCTACTATCATAATGACAGATTTTAAAACAAAAGTCAATGTGTTTAAAACAACCCCGCCAACGGCGGGGTTGTTTTTATTGTAATAATTATTTTTTGGTTTTTATGATCTTGACTTCTTGATTGGCTAAGCGTTTTTTGAGTTCTGTCTTGATTTTTTTGTAATCAAAGACTTCTTGGACACCAGATTCCATGTCTCTAAGTAAGACTGTTTCATCAGAAATTTCTTTTTGACCCAATATCAATGTATAAGGTACTCCTCTTTTATTGGCAATGTCCATCTGATCTTTGAGGCCTTTTTTGGACATATCAGCTGTTACTCTAAATCCATTGATACGTAAATCATCAAATAATTTTAGAGCTTTTTTGCGTGGCTCTATACCAAGTTGAGCTACATAGACATCATAGTCTTTTGGTTTGTCAAAATTTATCTTGGCTTCTTGAAGTTTTAGTAAGATACGCTCAATACCCATAGCAAAACCTACTGCTGGTATCGAACGACCACCCAAGATACTCACCAACTCGTCATAGCGTCCACCACCACCGATAGCATGTAATTTACCTTCATCACCAGTAGTCATAATTTCCCAAGCAGTCCGAGTATAATAATCTAATCCCCTGACAATCTTGTGATTGAGATTGTAAACAACATCCATCTCATCAAGATATTCTAAAACCATCATAAAATGCTCTTTGCAGGAATCTGAAAGATGATCAACTATTTGAGGTGCTTGATCAGCTAATTCCTGACACTTTTTATTTTTACAATCTAATAAACGTAAAGTATTTTTTGTAATACGATTCTGACAATCTTTACAAAGATCTTTTTTATAACTTTGATAATATGTTTTTAATACTTTGATATATTGAGGACGACATTCTTTGTCACCAACACTATTTATCTGTATCTCAACATCCAAACCAAGCTCTTTTACTATTTTATAAGAAATAGCTATAAGCTGGGCATCAATCACTGGTTCATCACTACCTAAAGATTCAAAACCAAATTGCCAAAATTGTCGATAACGACCAGCCTGTGGTTTATCATGTCTAAACTGAGGTCCAATATAGAAAAGTTTGACTGGTTGAGGTAGATTGAGCATGCCATGCTCTATATAAGCTCTAACTACTGAAGCAGTAGACTCTGGGCGTAGTGATAACTTGTCACCGCCTGGTGCTACAAAAGAATACATTTCTTTACTAACGATATCTGTGCTTTCGCCAACTGTTCTTTTAAATAAATTGGTAAATTCAACTATTGGGGTATCGATTCTAGAAAAACCATAGCTATGAGCAAAAGATTTTACGCTATCTCTAATAATATTCCATAATAATTGCTCGTCAGGCAAGATATCTTTCATGCCTTTGACTAATTGAATTTTACTTTGTTTAGCCATAGTTTTAATAAATAGGTAAATTAAAAGTATTGATTCTATCTAAAGGCCAGCCCCTAAACCAAACCTTTCCAATGATATGTTGTTTTTTAATTGGGCCAATATTACGAGAATCATGACTATTGGTCCGATTGTCACCCATGACAAAATATTCATCATCATCCAAAGTAACGGGTTGATTGCTTTGAGTAGAAAAATTTTCAATATATGTTTCCTCGATCAATTCATTATTGATAAAAACATTGCCTTGTTTTATTTCAATGGTCTCTCCTGGCAAGCCTATTACTCGTTTGATAAAATAAACTTTGGTATTTTGAGGATTTTTAAAAATAATAACTTGACCACGCTCAGGATCCTCAAAACGATAAGATATTTCATTTATGATCAAATACTCACTATCATAAAAACTTGGCTCCATAGAAGCACCTTCAACATAAAATGGTTGAACCAACCACAGACGAATCGGTAAAATAATAGCCAAAGATATCAAAACAACTTTAACTATTTCAAACACCAACAAACCAAATCGTTTTGCCCAAGAAGTAGCCATACTTTCCCCTTTATCAGAAAAATGACTCATATCAAAGTCATCTTCTGACATAGAATTTTTGCTGTCTGTCTGTTTATTTTTTAGCTTGGATTCCATGTCCAAATTTTACTTAAAAATTAGTTTTACAAAGTTCATTATACACAATGCCAAAATTAAAAGCAAATAGCATATCTGACCGATAATCATTGACTTTTATCCTATCTATTAGTATAATTGATTTACTTTATTTGAGTATGAAATCGGATTTTAAAAAACGAAAAATCAACCTACTGGATGAGGCCTGGAAAGAAGAAGATAATAAAAATCAACCTTACAAAACCAGACCAGTCAAGAGAGTAATCTCCGCCAGAGGCGGATCCGCCTCTGGCGGAAAAAAATCATCAGGAAAACGCAAAAAATTTTCCTGCTTTTTTATAATTCTTATAATTTTGTTTTTGATAATTTCTACAGCTTTATCCAAAGACAATGATAGTTTTTTGGGTGGAGTCAAAAATTCTTATCTGGTCAGACAAATTACTCATATCATCTCTCCATCTGAAAAATATTTGCAAGGCGAAAAAGAAGATCGCATTAATTTTGTATTATTGGGTATGGGTGGCGAAGGACATAATGGTCCATATCTAACTGACACTATAGTCATAGCTAGTTTTAAACCATCCACCAAAGAAGCTGCTATGATATCTTTACCTCGTGATATGATCGTACCCTTGAGCTCTGGCAACTATCGAAAAATCAACTCTATCTATACTATTGGACAACAAGAAGAAAATACTAGTGGTGGTGAACTGATAAAAGAAGTACTAGGACGTACTTTCAATATGAAAATTCATTATTTTGCTGCTGTAGATTTCAATGGCTTTGTAGAAATAATTGATGCTATTGGTGGTGTAGATATCACTGTTGATCGTAGTTTTACTGACACTCAATTTCCTACTTATGACTATAAATATCGCGAAGTTTCTTTTGAATCTGGAGAACAGGAAATGGATGGTATAACTGCCTTACGCTTTGCCCGTTCACGCCATGGCAATAATGGCGAAGGATCTGATTTTGCCCGTATAAAACGACAACAAAAAATCTTATTAGCTATCAAAGACAAAATTACATCTTTTAATACATTAATAAATCCAAAAAAAATCACTAGCTTGTTTTCCTTATTTAATCAATATACCACCACTGATATAGAACCCTGGGAAGCAGTTAAACTAGTTCATATGAATAAAGATCTCAATACAGGGACAATTATTCATCAATCTATAGATGATAGGGCTGGTGGCTATCTAAGTGGTGGTATTGCAGCATCTGGTTCTTATATCTTGCAGCCAGTAACTGGAGATTTCCATCAAATAGAATTATTAATCAAAAATATTTTTGAAATAGAACATGGTATTTTGGAAAATGCCAAACTAGTTGTTCAAAATGGTACTAAGGTCCCTGGACTTGCTCTCAAAGCAGTCAACCATCTAAATCAAATGGGTTATAATATTTTGCGTTATGGTAATGCTGATACACAAGACAAAATCAGCACAATCATCTATAATTATACTAATGACAAACCTCAGACTAAAAAATCTTTAGAGGCAATCTTTAATACTAAAACTAGTGACAATATTCCTCTAGAATATACTAATGCTGTCATTACATCCAATTGGCAAATTCTGGATGACGAAGGTGAATATGAACAATTAGACTTTTTGGTTATTTTAGGATCTGATCAAGTAGTTGATGAAGATCGAGAAATCATTACTACAATTGATACTTCATTACTCTCTAGCACAACAACTTCTACTATTGAAATAATAGGAGATGAAGAAGAAGTAGAAGAAGAATAAATTTATACTATGTCAAAACTTTATAATGTAGCTATAGTCGGTCGAGTAAATGTTGGAAAATCAACATTGTTTAATCGTCTATTAGCTAGCAATAAAGCTATTATTTCTAATATAGCTGGTACGACTCGCGATCGAAATTATGCTATCTGTACATGGAAAGATCTTGACTTTAATATTATAGATACAGGCGGTTTGGTAAGTGAAGTAACAGATAGTATGGACAAAGCTATTAGTGAGCAAGCTCTACAGGCTATAGACGAAGCTGATTTGATTTTATTTGTTGTTGACACCAAAACTGGGATCATGCCAGAAGATAATGACCTAGTAAAACTATTACAAAAGACTAAAAAGAAAATATTATTAGTAGCTAACAAAACAGATAATAATAAAGCTAGACAAAATATTGCTGAATTTTATAAATTAAATCTTGATGCACCATGGCCTATCTCGGCAGCTAGCGGAGTCGGTACTGGTGATCTACTTGATGAAATAGTCAAGAATCTAAAAAAAATAAAAAAACCTAGCGTAAAAAAAGTTGTTAAAGAAGATGAATCAAATATTAAAGTAGCTATAGTTGGTAGACCAAATGTTGGAAAATCATCTCTGATCAATGCTCTCTTGGGAGTCAAACGTCTAGTAGTGTCAGCAACACCTCACACTACTCGTGATGCTCAAGATATAGTTTTGAATTTTGAAAAACAAAAACTAACTCTGATAGATACTGCTGGTATCAGACGACGTAGTAAAAAATCTAAAAATAATTTTGAAAAACAAAGTGTTGAACAAAGCCTCCAAACTCTCAAAAGAGCTGATATTATGATCTTGATGACTGATGTTTCCAAAAAACTCAGCTGGCAGGACAAACACTTGATCAATGAAGCCCAAGAGCATGGTGTTGGTATTATCATTGTTGCCAATAAATGGGACTTGATTCCTGATAAAGACAAAGACACCATCAATGAATATACCAAATATTATCAAAGATTTCTGCCATTTATCACTTGGGCGCCAATAATTTTTACTTCTGCTACTCAAAAAATCAGATTAAAAAGATTATTGACTTTAATTGTAAATATCTATAAAGAAAAAAATAAAACCATTACTGAGAATGCTCTAAACAAATTACTCAAGTCAATAGTAAAAAGACATAAACCATCTCGTGGCAAAGGTACAAAACATCCTTATATCTATAGTTTGAAACAAATAAGAACCAATCCTCCAGTCTTTGCTATCAAGATGAACTTTAAAGCTGAGTTACACGATTCTTACTTGCGTTTTATTGAAAATAATTTGAGATATAAATTTGGCTTTAGTGGTACACCTATAAAAATCATTGTTAATAAAAGCCAAAATACACAAGATACTTAATCCCCTTGTCATTCCCGCGCAGGCGGGAATCTATAAGCTTATTTAATTAAAAAAACTAGATCACGCATCAAGTGCCTGCCTGCCGGCAGGCAGGCGGGATGACTAGAAAAATAATAAAATTTTATGCGTTTGATCATTGGACTAGGAAATCCAGACAAAAAATATGCTAAGACCCGCCACAACTTTGGTTGGATGGTTTTGGATTCTTTAGCTAACAAAAAAAGCTTGAACTGGAAATCACATAAAGCCAGTAATAGTGCCTTGGCTGACTTCAAGATTGATAGAGAAAAAAATATTATTGCCAAGCCACTGACTTATATGAATGAATCTGGTAGAGCTGTCAAAAAACTAAAATCTTTTTATAAAATACCCACCACAAAAATAATTATTATTTATGATGATATAGATTTGCCTTTTGGCAAAATACGTATCAGCCGAAAAAAATCAGCTGGTGGTCATAAAGGTGTTGAATCAACTATCAAACATCTAAAATCAAAAGATTTTATCCGTATTAGACTTGGTATTGGCACTCAAAAAGGTAATGCAGAAGGTTTTGTGCTTAAAAAATTTGATTCTGAACAAAAGAAAAAACTAGCTGAAATTATCGACACTAGTCATTTGATTTTAGAATCTATTATCAAAAAAGGATTTACAGTCACTTCTAATAAATATAATTAAAACCCTTTCAACAAATTGCTGAAAGGGTTATTCAGGTTGTGTCCCCGGTGCTTTTCGCACTCTGGACATTTTTAGTATACAAAGAAAAAACCCTTGTTGCAAGGCAACAAGGGCTCGTCGGAAAAGCGCAGCACACGAGAGTGGGAATGGGCTCCCGACATTTGTTAGATCGCTCTTCTGGCATCGAAAGATCGTGGATATATATTATACCAAATCAAATATCCTGTCAAGTCTTTGATAAATAAGAAAAACCCCCGTAGCAAAGCTACGAGGGTCGGAGGCTCGTCATGGCAATCAAACGCGGTCAAGGAGGCGGTCAGGTCAGGAGCAAAAAACCCAGTAGATGGTTTGGAATGACGACTGCATGAAAGAACTGCTTATAGCATAGCAATTCCCTCAAATACTGTCAATAGCCTATTTAGCTAATAACCAAGCAAGTAAAGTCCTTACTCCAAAACCAACCCCTCCCTGAGGAATATAGCTATTGAACGGTTTTTCAGCATAAGCAGGTCCTGCTATATCCCAGTGAGACCATTTGATATCTTGATTTATAAATTCTTGCAAAAACAAAGCTGCAGTAATAGCTCCGCCATATCTAGTGTTTGGTATATTATTTATATCAGCTATCTTGCTTTTATTGAGTTCTTTATATTCATCTGGTAAAGGCAATTGCCATATTTTCTCGCCAGTTTGATCTGCAGTTTTTAATAAATCTTTAGCTAAACTTTGATCATTGGCAAACAAAGCAGTATATTCTGGTCCTAGAGCAATCATACAAGCTCCAGTCAAAGTAGCTAAGTCTATGATAGTTTTGGCGCCTTTTTTTTGAGCATAAGCCAGAGAGTCAGCTAGAGTCACTCGACCTTCAGCATCAGTATTACCTATTTCAATAGTCTTACCCTGCATATTAGAAATAACATCTCCAGGTTTGAGGGCTGTACCAGATGGCATGTTTTCACAAGCAGCTACAATACCATGGACTTCTGACTTTGGTTTCAGTTTTCCAATACTAGCAAAAATACCTAAGACGGTCGCTGCTCCCGCCATATCAACTTTCATTTGAGACATACTATCGCCTGTCTTGATGTTGAGTCCTCCACTATCAAAAGTAATACCCTTGCCCACCAAAGCAATAATATCTTTTGATTTGCGAGCTGGTTTGTATACAAGATGTATAAACTGCAAAGGCTGTTCTGAACCTTGGTCAACTCCAAGATATGCATTCATACCTAATTTTTGACAAGCTTCTTTGTCTAATATTTTTACAGAGATATTTTTATTGTCTTTGGCAATCTGACGAGCTGTATCTGCCAAAAAAGTCGGCGTCATCACGCCAGCTGGTTCATTGACTAGATCACGAGCTAGATTAGTTGCCTCAGTCATCAATAAACCAGTATCCCAGCCTTTTTGAAATTTATTTTTTTTATCTGAAGAAATTTCTACAAAAATATTTTCAATATTTATATTTATTTTATTTTTGTCTATTTTTTTGTACTTAATAAATTCATAACTTGCTAGCATCAAGCCTTCGGCTAAAGATTGACCAAATAATTCTACATTAGAATTATTTTTCAGCCAGTCTTGAGCTATAAGGCCAATATTTTTAGCTGAATATTTTTGAAGATAAGCTATAATATTTCCAGCTAAAATTCTCCAATCTTCTGAGTTTAATTTTTTACTTTGACCAGTACCTAGTAAAACTACTGATAAACCAGGTTCATTTATAATAAAAACCTGTGATTTTTTTCCTACAAATTTTTCAGCTTTAAGACGAGTCAAAATAGCTGATTGATCTTCATAGTCAAAACTATTAATCAATCTAATAATAGCTTGATTGTCCTCCAAAACAGGATAAAACATCACCTGTGGCATTTGTTCAATTTTTGCTTGTAATACTAAATTCATATGTTTGTTCTTAATAATTAGCTTTAACTTAACATAAGCTAAAATATATATCAAATAATTAATTTTTAGATAGCCTCGCCTTGTAAAAATACAAAGCGAGGCTAGATCAGCCAGGAAAGATAGCATCTCCAGTCACACTATCACCAGACCAAGAAACATCACTGAAACTGTGATCTTCTTGGCCAGTAATTGCTTGATACTGGCCACTGTCTTTGAGGCCGATTTCATCATGATGATTACCTGTCCAACCAAGTGTATCTTCGCGGACAAAGCTGTCATCATGCTCTGGCATATCTGACATTATTCACCTCCTTTTCAGATGACAAAGCCACCGTGGCACTTGGAAGCCTGTAGCTCAGCCCAGTCATTGACTCGAGCAAGCAAGCGAGCTGCCCGCTGACGAAACTCAGGCACATGCTCAACGATAATCTCCAACTCTTTATCAGTCAGAGACAACTCAGCTTTAAAAAGCTCAGTCGCTGCTTCTTCACGCCAGACAGCAATCTGCTGAATGACATCAATCAGCTCAGCTCGAGTAGGATTCTGAGACAAACGCTCTTGCCAAGCTTCTTGCAAAGCACGAGACATTGGGGTCTTGATGATAGACATGTTTCACCTCCTTTTGGTGTTGGGAAAGAACTTTTTTATACAACAAAAAAAGCCACCAACTTTAGTTGATAGCTAATTATCTAAAAAATTTATATTAAATTATAATAATTCTAATAAATATTATATATTAACCATCAACTAAGACACCAAAATACCAGCGATAATGTTTAGCGCTGTGTTTCTTAGTATTTAGTTGAAAGTTAAAACTTTTCATATTTAAATTATTGTTTATTAGTATAAAGCAAGTTTTTTAAGTTGTCAAATCATGATTGACAAAATAATAAATATAATATATATTACCTTGAATCATGGTTCACTAAAAAAGGAGAGAGAAATGGCTACAATCGGATGGAATCGTCTCAGAGAAGGTCGTACCGAAACCGAGGCTAAAACAGCCACTACAGTGGCTGAACTCGAAGAAATTGTCGTCGGTCTTGGTTTTTACTGCCCACAATGCGAACGTCTTATGATGGATAAAATGCCGCCCAAGATCAAACAAGCTCGCACGCTCAAAGAGATACGAGCTATCGAAGCTTGTGGACGCTGTTTGAGTGGCGAAAGCGATGGTACGGGTCTAATACTCAAATCTGCCCGACGCGTCGAACCTCCAGCCTAAACCAAAAAGACTCACCAGTGGTGAGTCTTTTCTTATTGAGTAAAAATAAATTTAATTAATAGATACTTTGATACCAGGTCCCATAGATGAACTAATACTCATGTTCTTGATAAAAGTACTTTTCAAGCTTTGCGGCTTTGACTTTTTCAATGAATCCAAGAAAGTAGTAAAATTTTCTTGCAATTTAGCATCATCAAATGACAGCTTACCAATCAAAACATGCACATTGGCTTGAGCATCATTTTTGTAAGCTACTTTACCTTTTTTGAGTTCTTCAATAATCTTTGTAATATCAGGACCAATAGTACCTGCTTTTGGGTTTGGCATCAAACCTTTTTGTCCCAAAATCTTGGCAATAGCAGCTAACTTTGGCATCATATCAGGAGTAGCTACAGCAATATCAAAATCTGTTTTGCTAGTTTTTTTGATTTGTGCAATCAAATCTTCGTTACCAATCACATCAGCTCCGGCTGCCTTAGCATCCTTGGCTTTATCATCAGCTACAAAAGCAGCAATTTTGATAGCTTTTCCTGTACCATGTGGTAAAACTACAGCACCACGGATAATCTGATCACCTTTTTTGGGGTCGATACCTAAACGAGCATGGACTTCTAGACTAGCATCAAATTTTACTTTAGAAGTTTCTTTGGCTAATTTGATAGCCTCACTTATTTCATAAACTTTATCTGACTCAATTTTAGCTTTGGCTTCTTTGAGTCTTTTTCCAATTTTAGCCATATATTTATTCCTCCACTCGGACGCCCATTTGACGGGCAGTACCAGCGATTATCTTTTTAGCAGCTTCGACATCATCAGTATTGAGATCAGGCATCTTAGCCTGAGCGATTTCAGTCAAATCTTTGTCTGTAAGTTTACCGACCTTTTCTTGGAGTGGACTACCTGAGCCTTTTTTCAAATTGATTTTCTTTTTGATCATCTCAGAAGCTGGAGCAGTCTTCAGTACAAAATCAAAAGTTCTATCTTCATAGATAGATAGATCTACTGGGACTATTTCACCCATACGCTCTTTGGTAGCGTCATTGAACTTGGTACAAAATTCTTGAATATTTACACCATGCGGTCCCAAAGCAGTACCTACCGGTGGAGCTGGAGTAGCTTTTCCGGCTTGGATTTGCATCTTGACCAATTGTTTTACTTCTTTTGCCATATAAAATATTGGATTACGAGGTTCATACGCTTGATGACTAATCAAGCTCCCTCTATAAAATTATTTTTAATTATAATTTTTTGATTTGTAAAAAATCTAATTCTACTGGAGTCTCACGACCAAACATGGAAACTAATACTTTAGCTTTGCCGCGAGCTTCATCAATATTTGAAACTTTACCTTCATAATCTTTGAATGGTCCATCTGTAATTTTAATCAACTCACCGATAGCAATATCTACTTTGTACTCTGGCTCTTCTTGACCCATGCGTTGCATCAAAGCTTTGATCTCAGATTCTGAAACTGGAGTAGGAGTAGTACCACTTCCTACAAAACCAGTCACATTTGGTGTATTACGAACTACATACCAAGAAGCATCAGTTACAATCATGTTTACCAAAACATAACCTGGAAAAATCTTTTCTTTTACAGTCTTTCTTTTACCATTTTTAATCTTTATCTTGGTTTCAGTTGGAATTAAAACATCAAAAATCTTGTCTTCCATGTCCATAGATTCAATTCTCTGGCTTAGATTACGGCAAACATTTTCTTCGTAACCAGAATAAGTATGTAAGACATACCAGCGTTTTCCTTGTTGTGAAGTTTGTTTTGGCATAATATTTAAAATTATCTAATAACTACTTCTAAGACTTTGCTTAAAACAAAATCAATTGTACCTAAAAATATAGCTACAGCTATAGAAATACCAATCACCATAACAGTATGATTGGTAATTGTTTCACGAGAAGGCCAAACAACTTTAGACAATTCTTCACGAGAACCCTTTAAATAATCAACTAATTTACTCATATAATTTATAAAAGTTTTTTAAAACAGCTATTGGTCAGCTGTTTATTACGACATGAGTATATCACAAAAAAGCAATCTTGGCAAGTCTATTAACGACCCCAAGGGTCAATTTTGACCCTTGGGGTCGTTATTTTGGCTAATATTAGATAAATCTTATTAATATAGCTTGATAGTACTAATTATTCTATCAAATATACTATACCATTCTTGAGCTAATCCACTACCCTGATGAGTAGCTAAAGTCTGATAAAAATCAATTTGTTTATTCTCTCCCCAAACTAATTGATCGCCACAAGCTGGCTTGCTTATGAAAAACTGAGGCATCTGTTCAACAATCTGCGTTTGCTTATCTTTATTTAGAGATAAACTAACTCTAATTTGGTAACCTTTAGCATAAAAAATCAAACTACGGTTAAAGACAAGATTACATACATCACCATCTTCCAAAACCATATATTGTTTGGCATACCAAGTATCAAAATCAATTACCTGACGAGAAGCTGGTAAAGCCAGATCTATATCTTGACCATACTCACCATCAGATAGACTTTGTTGATCAAGTAAAACATCTTCTCCAGCATCCAAGGCTACTCGAGCCTCAACTTTTAAGTTGTAATTTTCACTAAGTCCTAATGGTACCCAATCAGGATAAGCCATCCACAATTTAGCATCTTCGTTCCAATAGACATACCACTTTTCTTTATTATCGTCATTATCAGTAGTAAGTGATTCGTCACTTTCTCCCATCACTACTCCACCCGTACCTTGATTGTCTACACTGTCTACAATATCAGGCATCTCATTTGTAAGATCTTCTTCAGTATCGGAGCTACGAGAACTAACCCCAAGTACTATAGCCACTACAATGATGATAATAAATAAGGCTATGTTTTTGATTTCAAATTTTTCTGGTTGTTTGTCAGGCAACTTTTTCCCCTCCCCCTGTGGTTGCACATTTTGAATAATTGTTTGTTGTTCTTCTGACATATGCTTGTAAGTTAATTGTAATTATATATCTAAATTTTTGACATATTTGGCATGGGTTTGAATAAATTTTTTGCGAGGAGCTACTTCGGCTCCCATTAATATTTCAAAAGTTTCGTCAGCTTTGGCAGCTTCTTGAATATTTACAACTTTCATCACTCGCTTGGCTGGATCCATAGTAGTATCCCATAGTTGACCAGGATTCATTTCACCCAGACCTTTGTAGCGCTGGATATTGACCTTACCAGATTTCTTTGTTTGTATATCAACTTCTTCCTTGTCCTCCGTAGCTTCAGCAGAGGAAGATTCATTTTCCTCTAAGATTACCAAATCTTCTTCTGAAATACCATATTGTTTTTTGATCTTTTCCAGATCTTCATCATTATAAACCCAAGTAATATCTTTGCCTTTTTGAACACGATAAAGTGGCGGTTGAGCTACATAGACATGACCATGACGAATCAAATCAGGAAAATGACGATAAAATAAAGTAAGTAACAAAGTCCGGATATGAGCGCCATCTACATCGGCATCTGTCATAATTACTATACGATCATAACGCAGGCTTTCTATATTAAACTGATCACCTATATTGGTACCTAAGGCAATAATCAAAGACTTAATTTCGTTGTTGGCTAGCATTTTATCTAATCTAGCTCTCTCTACATTAAGAATCTTACCGCGAAGAGGTAAAATAGCCTGAAAACGACGATCACGACCTTGTTTGGCAGAACCGCCAGCAGAGTCACCCTCTACAATATATATTTCTGATTCTTTTGGATCACGACTAGAACAGTCAGACAACTTACCAGGCAAAGTCAAACCTTCTAAAGCACCTTTACGTAAGACAGTTTCTCGAGCACTACGGGCTGCCATACGAGCTTGAGCTGCAAGTAAACATTTACCCAAAATATCTTTGGCATCACGAGGATTTTCTTCCAAGAAAGTTTCTAAGCTAGTTGCAAAAATAGACTCAACGATTGGACGAACTTCCGCATTACCAAGTTTGGCCTTGGTTTGTCCTTCAAATTGTGGATCTTGAAGCTTGATACTAACAATAGCAGTCAAACCTTCTCGCACATCATCAGAGCTTAAATTTTGATCCTTTTCTTTTAAAAAACCATTTTTGCGAGCGTACTTGTTGAGAGCTCTGGTCAAAGCAGCCTTAAAACCAACCAAATGCATACCACCTTCAGTGTTATGAATGTTGTTGGCAAAAGCATACATTACTTCTCGATAATCAGCTGTATATTGAAAAGCAATCTCAACATCAATATCATCTTTATTTTTATTGACGTAAAAAACTTTGTCTTGTTTGGTTTCATTATTTTTGTTGAGATGTTTGATATAAGAAGCAATACCACCTTCAAAATAATATTTATAAGATTTTTTGCTTTTAGGATCTCGTTCATCAAAAATATTGATCTTTATACCTTTGGTCAGATAAGCTTGTTGACGCAAATGATCAACTACTATATTCCAATCAAACTCAGTTTCAGTAAAAATACTATCATCTGGTAAAAAAGTCTGGATAGTACCAGTAGTTTTGGAAGTGCCTATGGCTTTGACATTTTTCAAAGCTTTGCCGCATTTGTATTCTTGCATCCAAACTTTACCGTCACGATGAACCTCAGCTTGCATCCAGCTAGATAAAGCATTGACCACAGAAACACCTACACCATGTAAACCACCAGAAACTTTGTAACCACCACCTTCACCAAATTTACCACCAGCATGTAGAGTAGTCATGACTGTCTCTAGAGCAGACTTCTTGGTCATTTTATGTTTTTCTACAGGAATACCACGACCATTGTCAGTGACTTTTACTTTACCTTCAGGCAAAAGATGCACACCAATAGTATCAGCATGGCCAGCCATAGCTTCATCAATACCATTGTCTACTACTTCCCAAATCAAATGATGTAATCCAGCAGAAGCTGTATTACCAATATACATACCTGGTCGCTTGCGGACAGGATCTAATCCCTCTAAAACAGTAATATTTTCGGCCGTATAGCCAGATTTGCCTGCTTTAGCAGGTTTAGTTGCTTTTTTACTAATTACTGGCTTTTTAGCCGGTTTTTTAGCTTTTTTTACTACTTTTTTTACCATATTTATATTATATAATTCTCCTTTATTTTAGCATATTTCTGACAAAAAAACAACCTAATTTTTAGGCTGTTTTTTAGCTAATGTTAGCAAAAAATATAGTAATTTTTATTGTCTTATTTTAGCTTGAAATTTTTCCTCTAAATTGATAATAATCTTGTTAACTAACTCATCAATATCCTCTGCCAAGAGAGTCTTGTCATCTGAACGAAATTCTAGATGAAAAGCTATAGACTTGTGCCCTGCTTCAATGCCCTTACCTGTATAACTGTCAAATAATTCTATTTGTTTGAGTAAAGGCGAGATTTTGGAAACTTCTTGTTCTATCTCTTGCCAAGTAATATTATTGGATACTACAATAGCAATATCTCGATCAATACTAGGATATTTTGTCAAGGCTTTATATTGCTTTGTTTGTTGAATATATTTTACTAACAAATCAAAATCAAGATTCCACCAGCCAATATTTATATTCAAATTATTATCATCAAATAATTTATTTTTCAAAATACCAAAACTACCTAAAATAATATCTTGATGTTTGATATTAAAGGCCATATTGGCATAAGACAATTTTGTAGATACAATTTCAAAATCTATATTCCAATAATCCATCATAGATTCTATCAAACCTTTGATTGACAAAAAAGTATTGGCAGCTGATTGTTTACTGACTTCTACCCCGGCTAAATACTTATCTTGAAGAGGTAAATATTTTTTCTTTGATTGGTCTATATGAAAATGCCCTTTAGTATTTTTATCAAAAATTCTATCCAATTCAAAAATTTTAAACTCTTTGAACCAGCGTAAATTTTCTTCAGCTTTTTTGAATAAATTTGGTAAGAGAGACAAATTCATAAAAGCCATATCAGGACTCATTGCTTTGGTGACTTTGATATGATCTTCGAGATCGTATCCTAGTTTGCCAGCCCAATCTTGATCAGTAAAAGCATAAGTATAAACCTCATCATAGCTTTGTGATAAAGCCAACCAAGTTTTTATATTTTTGGAAGCCTGATGAGTCAAATCTTCTTGAGCTTCTTCAATAGTCACTGTTGGTAATTGTGGTTCGATGTTTGCATAGCCATAAATACGAGCTACTTCTTCGACAATGTCTTCTGGTATAGAAATATCTTTGGTAGCCCTAAAGCTAGGTACTTTGATAGTAAATTTTTTGGCCTTGTGTTTTACTTCAAATTGCAAACGCTGCAAAATATCTTTGATATTTGCTGTAGGAATAACTTGTCCAAAAATATTATTGATTAATTCATGTTCGACTTCTAAATTTATTTCTTTGAATGGATTGTTATTTATATCTATCAGCTGACTAGCTACATAAGTATCCGGATTAAGGGCCAAAATCATAGCTGTGGCTTTTTTGATAGCCAAACTAGCTATATTGGGATCCAATGACTTTTCAAAACGAGCTGAAGACTCACTACGCAATCCTAGAGCCTGAGATGTATTACGAACAGAACTAGCTTTGAAATTGGCTGACTCTAAGATAATCTCTGTACTCTCACTACTGATTTCACTATTTTGCCCGCCCATGATACCAGCAATGGCTAAATATTTTCTGTTGTCAGCAATCATCAAAGATCCTTCTGGTAAACGACGTTTGACTCCATCAAGGGTAACTATATTTTCAGCTTGTTGAGATTTGACTACTTCAATATGATTGTTAGTTACCTGATTGGCATCAAAAGCATGTAGGGGTTGGCCTAGTTCATACATCACATAATTTGTCACATCGACTATATTGTTGATCGGCCGAATACCAACTGCTTCTAGTTGTTTTTTTAGCCACCAGGGTGAATCCTGTACTTTGACATTGCGCATCACCAAACCTAAATATCGATAACAATTTACTTTGTCTCTAACTGTTACTTTAAGTTCAGCGTCATTTTTTGTCTTAAATTCCTCTACCTCATAATCTTTGAGCTTGGTTTTGTAGATAGCTGCCAGTTCGCGGGCAATACCATATTGACCCCACAAATCAGGACGATGATTAATAGATTTATTATCTATATCAATAATAGTATCATTTAACTCTAGAGCTTCTGCTAAAGGCTGACCAATTTTGAGCTTGAAATCAGATAAATCTAAAATTTCAGTTTCAGATGTTTGTGGAAATAAATTAGTCAAACCAATTTCACTAGCTGCCGCAATCATGCCATCACTTTTTATTCCTCTTATTTTAGCTGATTCAAGCTTTACTAATTCTCCTTCACCATGCCATTTGACTTGAGAACCTACTTTAGCAAAAGCTACCAGCATACCTTGACGCAAATTACTACCACCACAAACTACCTTGACTATTTCTGAACCAATCTTTACTTCACAAACTTGAAGTTTGTCAGCTTGAGGGTGTTTGGTAATGGCTTCAACTTTTCCTACCACAATATTTTCTAATCTAGCAGCTTGGTCTATGATTTCTTCTACTTCTACAGTAGCCATTGTCAAATCATCAGCGATTTGTTTGGCTGTTATATCTTTGGGAAGCTTTATCCAATTTTTTACCCAATTAAGTGATAAATACATACTAAAATTGTCTTAAAAATCTTAAATCTCCAGATTGCAATAACCTGATATCATCTATTTTATATTTCATCATAACTAGTCTAGTTAGTCCTAGACCAAAGGCAAAACCTGAATATTGTTTTGGATCTAATCCACCGTATTCCAAGACCTTGGGATGGACCATACCACAAGGCATCAATTCTACCCAACCAGATTGCTTACAAACTGAACAACCCTCACCTTCACAAACCAAGCACTTGATATCTAGTTCAAAACCTGGCTCCACAAAAGGAAAAAATCCTGGCCGCAGACGAACATCCACTTCAGTATGAAACACTGATGATAATAAAGATTTCATGACTGCAATCAGATTGCCAATATTGATATTTTTATCAACCATCAGACCCTCGAGTTGATAAAAAGTGTGATCATGAGAAGCATCAGTAGCTTCATAACGAAAAACTCTACCTGGAAAAATACCACGAAAAGGTGCTCCATATTTTTCTAACATTCTGACTTGAAGAGGAGAAGTATGAGTACGTAATAAATTATCCCCTTCTACCCAAAAAGTATCTTGCGTATCACGAGCTGGATGATCAGCTGGAATATTGAGACCAGTAAAATTATAAAAATCTGACTCAAGTTGCGGACCATCATAAACTGTAAAACCAATCTTGGCAAAGGCTTGTTCTATTTCGTTTTGAATAATCGTTGAAGGATGAAGATGTCCTATTTTGCGTTTGTGGCCTGGCACTGTAGTATCAAAATCAAGACTAGCACCTTTGACATTTTTGACAAGATTAGAACTTTTATTAAAAATATCTGACAATTCTGTTTTGATCTCATTGGCCAATTTACCAATTTTTGGTTTTTCTTCTTTAGCTAAATCTTTGAGACCTTTCAAAATTTTATTTAACTCACCTTTACGCCCTAAATATTTATTTTGTAATTCTTCCAAAACACCACTATCTTCAATATTTTTAATTTCTTTTTGAGCTTGTGCCTTTAGCTCTTGCAATTTCTTTTTCATAATCATGCATTTAATTTGTCACTATTGTTTTGTCTAAACAATATAATAATAAATTCTAACAGAGTAGCAGAAACAATCAATAATAATATATTCCACCAAGTCAAAATACGTCCCGCCTGCAGCCATAAAGCTATGATAGCTACAGCCGAAAAAATAATAGCTTGCCGAAAAGATTCAGATACCAAAAATCGCGGCATTTCTTTACTACGATTGAGTATTTTACGCCACCAATACCCCAATAAAGATAGAGTACCTAAAATAGCCAAAAACAAAACAACATAAAACATAGTAAAAACCGTCCAATTGCCCAAAAAAGGATCAAAATTATTAATAATAATAAAAAAACCCAGCCACGCTATAGCAGTGGCTAGAATCATAAATATATTGTAAGTTTTAATATTCATCAGTATGAATTATAGTAAAAATGGGACAAAAAATCAATGATATATTTTTTTGAATGATATTCTCAACCATTTAGGTAAATTAAACTTTTTAATATGATCATATTTAACCCAAACAAAACTATAATGCTCACTACTCAAATGTACCAAATCTAATGATGTTCGACAGAGATATGTCTTACCCATTAGGTGAATACCTTGATCTTTTAATTTGATATCCCATTTATATAAAAATTTGGCAATATCTATCTCCAGATCTGTTTCTTCTTTTATTTCTCTTTTTAGAGTTACTTCGTCTGGCTCATCATCAAAAAACTTACGGCCACCTGGCACGTCATAATCACCTCCTGTAAAATTTTCTTTACGTAATAATAGATATTTTCCTTCATAGGCTACAATGCCTTTGACAGTATATTGTTTTTTTAATTTCATTTTTTGTTTTTATATCAAAAATTTTATTTCACTTACCAAGATGCTAGTAAATCTATTATTTAAATCGTCTATAAACTGCTGTTTATTATTATCTAATTTTTCAGCCAAGTCGTCAATCAAAATAGCAATTGTCAAAATATTGTCTCTCCAATAAATTGCCCTAGCTTTATCTTTAAATTCTTCACCAAAAAAATTATTTAACAAATTATTGGCCTCTACTAATACCAGAGACTCCTGCATTTGGTCAGTCATACCTTTTTTATCTAATTGCTCACTGGCTATATTTTTGAAAGTATCCCAAGACATATATTAATTATTCAACATATTTTCTTTTATTTCTATCAAAAGGCGGTGAAGCTATAGCCAATAGGGTTAAACCTTCTAAGTGCTTATACTTTGTTCCTTTTGGATAAAAAATTAAATCACCTTTATTTATATGATATTTTGTGTTCTCGATAACACAATCACCCTCCCCTTCTAAAACATAATAAACCACATTGCTCTCTGTATCATAACCAAGTTTGATATCATCGGAAACTTTCCTAACTTTGGCAATACTAAACTCATTAAATTCAAACAAGTTGGTAGTCTTTGTAGCTCCAAAATCTTTTTCTTGTAGATCTTTAGATCTAATAATTTGAAAATCCATATAATTATTTTAAATCTTCTATTTTATTTATAATATCTAAATACACATTTTCTATATCTTCTATAATTTCGTTATTCCAATATCTAATAACTATTATATCACGATCATTTAAATAATTAGTTCGGCCTTCGTCATATCTTTCTTGCTCTTCTTGAGCGTGTTGACTGCCGTCTAATTCTATAGCTAATTTTAACTTTGGACAATAAAAATCTAAAATGAATGGGCCGACACTGTATTGTCTACGGAATTTATACCCTAATAATTTCTTATCTCTAATTTTACCCCATAATAAAACTTCTGCTTGCGTCATTTTATTACGCAATTCTTGTCTTGTTGGTTTTAAATTTGGATTATTAAATTTTAATCGCATTTTCTTACTTGTACCCCCTCTCAGTCTCCCCCTAGTCTAGGGGGAGATGTCGCGGCAGCGACAGTGGGGGTATTATAATTATTATTTTTTGACAAAAGGACAAATCTGCTTAAAGTCACAGTACTGGCAAGGATTACCAGGCTTGGCTGTAAAATCAGCTGACAAAATATTATCTATAGATTTGACCACCCAATCTTTGGTTTTGGTAATTTCAGATTCAGTGCCGACAAAATCAACTGCAGTATTATTGTCCAAATAATAAAATGCAAGATTTTTTGTTTTAGATTTGAAGACTTCGTCAGCTGCTATCTGATAAAGCAACAATTGCTTTTTATCTTCAAAAGTAACTTTGTCTTTGGGGCGACCTGTTTTGTAATCAATAATCTGCCACTCGCCTGCTTTGTCTGTATCTACTCTATCTATTACACCTCGCAAAGAATAGTTTTTGATTTTAATAGTAAAACCTTTTTCTAAATGCAAAGGCACAGTTAATTTATTTTTATGTTCATCATAATATTCCTGCAATATTCTGACGCCATTTTTACGATATTCTTCTTTTTGTTCAGCTGAATTATACCAATCATCTATCCAGGACTCCTCATAAAATTTCAACAAATCTTTTTGATCAGGATATTTTATTTTTGAAGCTTTATTAAATAAGTCTTGCTGACTAGCTTCTGATCTTTCTTTGACTAGTTTATAAAACTTGTGCAAAGTACTATGCATAGTCTGTCCAAAAGAAAATACAGCATTGCCTTTGATTGGTACTTTAGCAATCCAATTATAATAATATTGCCGTGGGCAAGTTTCATAAGCCTTAAGCTGCGAAAAAGAAAAAGTCTTGGGTAAAGCAAATTTGACATCAACTAGTTTTTGATCAACATCTTTAGGTTCTTTGATTTGATCAGCTTTGATAGGCTGATGTTTGATTTTGATTTCTTCCAAAAATCGAGAAGGCTTTTTCTCCCGAGCTCCGCCATAGTCTTTGGCCCAAGTCAGATAAACACCCAACTTGGCTCGAGTCAAAGCAACATAAAATAATCTTCTTTCTTCTTGCAAATGTGCATCACCAGAAGGTAAGTCTTCTTTGATAAATTCTTCTGGCATCTCAATCGGATCTTTGCGGCTAGTACTTGGAAATCTCAAGTGCACTAAATTGCTGACAAAAATATATTTGAATTCTAGGCCTTTGGCTCCATGAACTGTCATGACTTTGACTACATCAGGTCCAGCTTCTTGGTCATATTGCATTGCACCTTGTTCACCGGACTCTAGCTCCATTTCCATAGATTCAATAAAATCATGTACAGTAGGAGCTAAAGCTTCTTCTTCCCAAGAACGTATCTTTCTATAAAATTGATTCAAAAATCCAAGCTGTTCTTTGTTGTACTGACTATCTTCAATGGTCAACATCTGGAGATAACCACTATCTTCTAGCCATTGATAAACTACTTGGGAAACTGGTTTGCTTTTAGCAAGTTCTGTATGTTTATTTATATTATTAAAAATTTCTTGAATTATTCTTTCTTCGCCTAGCGAAATATTAAGTTCACCTTTGTAGTGTTGCAAAGTATAATACAAGCTCCAGCGTTTTTTATTCGACAAATGCGTCAAATTAATAATTGTCTTGATATCTAGACCAGTGATCGGCAAACTTAAGATTCTAAACAAAGCTGGGGATTCATGATAATTATCTAATAATTTTAAATAAGCAATAATATCTAAGACAATATCCTGAGCATACAAGCCCCGAGAAGCCATAAACTGGTGTGGGACACCGATTTTACGCATCATAGATACAAATCCCTGGGCTTGGTCATTGGCTCGCACTAAAATTGCAAAATCAGACCATTGCAAATCTTTGTTTTTCTTCTTAAGATCAACTATTTTATTTAAGATGCCGTCTATTTCAGAATTTTTGTCAGCAAAAGACAAAACTTTTACCTCGCCTTTATTTTCTATATGGCTCTTTAAATACTTGCTCAATTTTTCCCTGCCCGCCGAAGCCTTGGCGGAGGCTGGGTTTTTAAATACAAACTCCAGTCTGTCTGGATTGTTGAGCTGAATAAAATTATAAGCAGTATCTAGTATTTTTTGACCTGATCTATAATTGTCTGTCAAAAATATTTCAGCCACTTGTTTATATTCTTTTTGAAAATTCAAAATATTGGAAATAGCAGCTCCGCGAAATTTATAAATAGCCTGATCATCATCACCCACGACCATGATATTATTTTTTGGCTCTGCCAATAATTTGATCAATTCATATTGAGCCCAATTTGTATCTTGAAATTCATCGACTAAAATATATTTAAATTGCTGCTGAAATTTTTCTAAAATATTTTTTCGTTTTTGAAATAATTTTAGAGTATAATTTATCAAATCACCAAAGTCTAAAGCATTGTTGTCTAGTAACAATTGCTGATAAACATGATAAGCTTCAGCCACTTCCCTGATTCTCTTGCTCTCTTGCTCTACTTCTTCGCGGTCAGCAGCTTGATCAGTATCAAGGTGAATATTTTCAGCGTGCTTGAGATAATCTTCTGGATAAATGACTTCGTCTTTACAACGAGAAAAATGTTGTAACAAAGCATGGACAAATCTTGTAGGATTCCCTAAAGGCTTATAATAGTCTAATTTAAACTTATCTAAATTTTGTCGAACCAATAGCCAAGCTGCTGTACCATCTAATAATTTGAAATCATTTGGCAAGCCAATGTCTATAGCATAGTCTTTGAGGATACGCTCACAAAATCCATGAAAAGTATGAATCCATAGATCAGAATATCCTAAAGGCAAAAGCTGATCTATTCGCTCAGCCATCTCACCAGCTGCTTTTTCAGTAAAAGTCACAGCCAATATTTCTTCTGGAGTAGCTTTTTTTTGTTCTATCAGATGAGCTATTCTTTGTGTAATCACAGTAGTCTTACCAGTACCAGCTCCAGCAATCAAAATAGCCGGCCCTTGATCGTGAGTGACCGCCTGTTTTTGTGCTTTATTTAGTTGTGACAAATCAACTGTCATGGCTATATTTTAGCGCATAATAATAGAAAAATCAAAATACGTCCTGAGCGTAACCGAAGGGCGAAAAAACAGACCCCTTTCAAGGTCTGTTTTATTGTATGATAGATAATAATTAATCTTTATATTTATTAATTAATGCTTCATATTCTATATAATCCACTAATCCATATCCCTCACACCCATAAGATGACACAGTATTATTAGGTGGATGTATAGTTATACCATCAATAAAATATCTATTACTAATGGCAGTTAGATAATTAAAATCTAAAATCCCGTTTCTTAATTGGTTGTTGATCTCTACAGTATTGAGTCCATATGAATAAATGCATCTATCAAGATGGTAACTATAAAAATAATCCAACAATTCCTTAAGAGTTACTAATGTTTTATTACTACTAAGCTTAGATAATTTATCTTGATTAAAATTATCTACTTTATTTTGAAAATAATCTTTTTTTGCTAAACATGCTTCCTCTTTATCAAGATTAGTCATTTTTTCAAATTCAGTAACCTCTTTATTCACGTTTAAACGCATGTCATATTGGCACTCACTATTACAAGGGCGGTAATACTTTTCATATTTATTATCAACCTTAACACGATGATATTGCTTTTCATTACAACCCAATTCTAGTGTCCGAGCAATAAAGCCTTCGTTATCTCTAACAGTCAAAAATATATCTTGCTTTGCTAATTCAATCTCTTCCTCAAGTTGTTCTTGTTTTATTTTAAAATGATATTCTTCTACTTCATCTAACCTATAATACCAACTACTATCATATTCTATACCATCACATTTAAAAGAACTTACATTCTTAACAGAAGCTATTAATTGAACACAACCCACTATATCATTTATGTCATCAAAAATATTATTAGCACATTTTTCTTTGCTAGTATAAGAATGGATGTTTTCACAATCCTCATAACTTTGTGCCTTACTTAAGATATCATTATCTCTTTTACTCCTCATATCATCAACAATATCATCATAGCTAAAATAAACGACTGGAATAAACACAACTAATTGAATAAAAATCATGATAGTTGATAATTTTATAAAAGATTTTTTATTATGTATCAATTTAATCAATTTTAAATTTAAAATATACCAAATAATAAAAGCTATTATACCCCAAAAACTTAAACCTATAGCTACCCATCCTGACCCTAAGCCACTACTACCTAAATCATCTATAATAAGAAAGATAGCCCATATAAATAAGATAACAGCAAAAATATTATCTAATATAGTGAATAATAAATAATGTTTTACTTTAATGTTGTTATTTTTAATATTATGTTTATGATGTTCTATTTCATTATTATTACTTTTAACATTATCATAATCGTGATTATTTTTACTTTCCTTTAATGTTCTTTTAGTTAAAACATTAATGTTTATTAATATATAAAATAGACTTGCAAATAACCATATTGGTACTATAATACCCTCCGGATCTGCAAATTCAAAAAGTACAACAAAAAAGGCAAAAAAAGCACTAAATAATAAATTAAGAAAAATTACTATAGATTTTTTCTTATTTTGAAAAGGCAAATTGTATATAAAATAAAAAATTGAGAATACAAAAAATGTTAAAGATAATAACACAGCGATGATATTTAAATTCATAACATACAATACAAAAGTTACTACAATAAACCATAACATCGAATTAGGAAAACCATTTATTATCCAATCTTTAAATTTCATAATTTTATTATAACAAATAAACTATTTTTAGCAAAATAAAAAAGACCACGCAATAACGTGGTCCTAATTCATATGTGCTGTCCATATGCATTTTGGCTTATCCACTGACCAGAGAGGTTATAGCCATATGTCTCTCCCTCTGATTCTACTACCTCTCCTTCCAGAAAGATTTCTAATGCTTCCAAATTTTTTGCATTGGGCTCAATTTTCTCTTTCAACCATCTCTTGACTGTACGCAAAGTGACGCCTACAGCAACAGCGATCTTCTGCAGTTTTTGAGATTGACTCAAAGGGGGTTCTTCTATATCTGGGGTATTTATATATGAATATAAAGCTCCCCAAGTAGACTTTAGATGCATTAACACCTCCTTAAAATGATCGTTTCATAACTATATAACTATATTTTTATATTATTGTCAATCCATTCGGTAGGCTCAGGATAAACAAAAAAACCCGGCATACGCCGGGCTGTTAATTTATTCTATAGTTTTGTATTCAAGTCCTTGCGGAGTGGCTTTACTATAAGCCATAATTATTTCTAGATCTTCAGGAAGTTCTGGAGCTAGCATATCTCTGACTGTTCGTAGATCTTTTTCATAAGTCTCCTGCTCTTCTTCGGGAGTCTTAAAAGCTTTAGAACCACCATAACCACCACAATCCCAATGCCAGAGTAATAAAAGCTTTTTTATATTATGTAAATTTTTAGATACTGCCACTACTTTTTCTGTAAAACTTCGTTTAAAGCCATTGTCTTTGAGGACTTCTTTGGCAGCACCTGGCCAGGCATAAAGATCAAAATCTTCAAAACCAAGACCTTTATAAATAAACTCTTGATCAGATTCACGAAAACGCCAGTCAACACATTTGATGACAGCTAAGGGACATTCATGTTTATTTAATTTGTCATTTGGGACTGTAAACATATAATTTATTTAATACTAGTTCTAACACCTTTCTTTTTATATTTGCGAGCGACTCGTAGACGAGCTAATTCTTTTTCTACCATAGCTGTAAACATAGCAAACTGTTTGGCGTCTTGTACTTTGGTTTTTAATAATTCTTCAGCATTTTTACGAGCTTCTTCTGCCCGTTCTTCATCTATATCTTCAGCACGTTCTGCTGTATCTGCCAAAACAATCACTTCGTCAGGCAAAACTTCTATAAAGCCACCTGAAACAGCCATCAAATCTTCTTGATTGCCATTGTGGTTTATCACAATCTCACCAGGGGCAAGTTGTGAAACCAGAGGTATATGATTTGGCAAAATAGTAATCTGACCAGTTGTCGTTGACACTGATACTTGAGTGACTACATCTGTAAATATAGTCTTTTCTGGGGTTACTATTTTTAATTTGAACTCTGCCATAAGACAATCGCTACTTTAGCTTGTTTATTTAACTTCGTCAATAGTGCCTTTCATATAAAAAGCTTGTTCTGCTTTGTCATCATGTTTGCCATCAAGAATCTCTCTAAAACCACGCACAGTGTCTTTGAGTGAAGTATATTTACCAGGAGTACCAGTAAAAGTCTCAGCCACAAAGAAAGGCTGTGATAAAAACTTTTGAACCTTACGAGCGCGTGAAACTGTCACTCTATCCTCTTCTGACAATTCTTCCATTCCCAAGATAGCAATAATATCTTGCAAATCTTTGTATCTTTGTAAGACTTGTTGAACTTCACGAGCAACTTGATAATGTTCTTCACCAACAATCTCTGGATCCAAAATCACAGAAGTAGAATCTAGCGGATCTACAGCTGGATAAATACCAAGCTCAGCTAAACCACGAGACAATACTACAGTAGAATCAAGATGAGCAAAAGTTGTCGCTGGGGCTGGATCAGTCAAGTCATCGGCTGGTACATAGACAGCTTGTACAGAGGTAATAGATCCTTTAGTCGTTGAGGTAATACGTTCTTGTAATTCTCCCATCTCTGTTGCCAAGTTTGGCTGATAACCAACCGCAGATGGCATACGACCAAGCAAGGCAGATACTTCAGAACCAGCTTGAGTAAATCTAAAAATATTATCTACAAATAAGAGAACGTCTTTTCCTTCTTGGTCACGGAAATATTCGGCCATAGTAAGCCCTGTCAAAGCAACTCTTTGACGAGCTCCTGGTGGTTCATTCATTTGACCAAAGACCATAGTAGTATTTTTCAAGACACCAGATTCTTTCATTTCATGATAAAGATCATTACCTTCACGAGTACGTTCACCTACTCCAGCAAATACAGATAGACCAGAGTGCTCAGCTGCAATGTTACGTATCAATTCTTGGATGACCACAGTCTTACCTACACCAGCACCACCAAATAGACCAACCTTACCACCTTTGGTAAATGGACAAATCAAATCAATAACTTTGATACCAGTTTCAAAAATTTCTGTTTTGGTGGATTGCTCAGTAAACTCTGGAGCTGCTCTGTGAATCGGAGATGTACCTTTTGTCTGAGGTACTTCTTTACCATCAATAGGTTGACCCAAGACATTGAACATGCGACCCAAAGTCTCTTGACCAACTGGTACAGCAATTGGCTGACCAGTATCAGATACTTCTTTACCACGAGCTAAACCATCAGTAGATCCCATAGCTACAGCTCTGACCATATGATCTCCTAGATGTTTTTGGACTTCTAGGACTAGCACTTGATCTTTGATTTTGACTTCCAAAGCACTATTGATCTCTGGTAAATCTTTGTCAAAATAAACATCAACTACAGCTCCTATAATTTGTTTTACAATGCCATTGTTATTCATATAATTTAACTTAATAATTTATTATAAATTTTATTACTATTCTAAACTAGCTGCCCCAGCTGAAATTTCTGCCAACTCGGCAGTAATACCAGCTTGACGAGCTTGATTATATGCTAATGTTAATTCATTTATCATCTCGGTGGCTGCATCAGAAGCATTACGCATCGCAAACATACGAGCAGAATGTTCACTTGCTTCACTTTCTAAGACTGCTTGATAAGTTTGGATTTCTAGCAAGCGGGGTAAAAAAGCTTCTAAGACTGCATGACGACCTGGTTCAAAAACAAATTCAGGTACATTGCTTAAATCAATATTGCCATTGACTTCTTTTTCTGCTGAATGGACAATATGACCCAATCTATCATCAATCTCCGGTACAATTGGTAATAATTGTTTGACATGTGGCATCTGCTTGAGTGAAGATTGAAAATCAACATAAGCTACAAAAACTTTATCATATTTTTTGGCTACAAAATCTTTGATAATCATATTAGCAACTGGTCTAATAATCGTAGAATCTTGCGTTATATCTTCTTTATCAAAATCAGCAATAATATTTAGACCATGACGACGAGCTTCATCGCGACCACGACTACCAAGAGTGATCAAATCAGTCACTCGACTATCAGGATGATGAAGTTTGATAGAATCAACTACTTTCATGACTAAATTGGAATTGAAACTACCACACAAGCCTCTATTGGTACTAATCAAGACCACAGCGACATTTTTGATCTCATCAGCTTCTTGAAAAAAAGGATGGCTCAAAGCATCTAGTCTTTTGACCAAACGTAAAACTGTAGCCCAGGTCAAATCAGCATAAGAGCGAGTAGCCAATACTTTGGCAACTGCCTTACGCATTTTGGAAGCCGCCACCAATTCCATAGCTTTGGTAATCTTATGAGTATTGGTAACCGACTTGATCCTTCTTTTGATGTCTCTAGTTGCTTGAGGCATATTAATTTACTAATTCTGTAATTATTTTCTTTAATTTTTCTTCATCAGATTCTGATAGCTCACCAGTCTTAGTAATATTATCTAAAACATCTTTGGCTTCATTGTCTAATTTTGCAAATAAATCTTTTTCAAATTTAGCTAGACCTTCTACAGCTACTTCATCTAATAGACCATTTGATACTGCATAAATAATAGCAACTTGTTTGGCTTGATCTATAGGGACAAATTGTCCTTGCTTCAAAATTTCTGTAATACGAGCTCCTCTATTTAATTGTTGACGAGTAGCATCATCAAGATCTGATCCAAATTGAGCAAAAGCTTCTAATTCTCTATATTGAGCAAGATCAAGTTTTAATTTTCCTGCTACTTTTTTCATAGCTTTGATCTGAGCAGCTGATCCAACACGAGATACAGATAGTCCAGCATTTAGAGCAGGTCTAATGCCTTTATTAAATAAGTCTGTTTCCAAGAAAATCTGTCCGTCTGTAATAGAAATTACATTAGTTGGAATATAAGCAGAAATATCGCCAGCTTGAGTTTCAATAATTGGTAAAGCAGTCAAAGAACCACCACCAAGTTCATCACTCATGCGAGCAGCTCTTTCTAAGAGACGTGAATGTAAATAAAATACATCGCCAGGATAAGCTTCACGTCCTGGAGGACGACGTAGAAGTAAAGAAACTTGACGATAAGCGACCGCATGTTTAGATAAATCATCATAAATCACCAAGACATCTTTGCCTTGATCCATAAAATATTCTCCCATAGCACAGCCAGCATATGGCGCAATATATGATAGAGCAGCTGAGTCAGAGGCACCAGCCAATACTATAGTTGTATAATCCATAGCACCAGTTTCTTCGAGCTTTCCAAGAATACGAGCAATCTTTGATTCTTTTTGACCAATAGCTACATAAATACAAATTACATCTTTACCCTTTTGATTGATAATAGCATCAATTGCCAGAGCAGTTTTACCAGTCTGACGATCACCAATGATAAGCTCACGTTGACCTTTACCAATCGGAATAATAGAATCAATTACTTTGATACCAGTTTCAATTGGAGAATTTACTGATTGACGAGCAATAACACCAGGAGCAATCTTTTCAACTGGATAATGTTTTTCTGATTCAATCTTGCCTTTGCCATCTAAAGCCTGACCCAATGGATCAACTACGCGACCAACTACTGCTTCACCAACTGGTACTTCTAAAATACGTTTGGTAGAGCGGACTTTGTCACCTTCACGTAGAGCTTCAAAATCTCCGAGGATAATAGCACCCACTGCATATTCTTCTAGATTGAGAGCTACACCATAGATCTTGTCATTGCTTTGAGTTTCGAATTCAAGCATTTCTGAAGCCATGACATCAGATAGACCAGCTACCTTGGCAATACCATCACCAACTTCAATAACCTCACCAACAGTTTCTTCTCCAGAAGAAGCTTGCCAGTCACTAAGTTGCTTTTGTAAACTTTTTACTAAATAATCGTAAGACATATTATTATTTATTTAATTTGATAATGCTTTACTTAAACTATTAAGATGTTTTTTGAGAGAAAGATCAAGCAATTTATCTTGATACTTGATAACTACTCCTCCCAATATATTTTGATCTAATTCTTCTTTGATAATAACTTTTTTGGAGCTACGTTGTTCTATAATATTTTTAATTTCATTTACTTCTTTATTATCTAATTCATCTTTGCTTGTGACAGTAGCTGCAATATGGCCAGTAGCTATAAGATTTATTTTTTCTAATTCTTTCAAAATCACTGGAATCAAATATACTAATCTATGGCTTTTTAGATAATCAGAAAAGCTAGAAATAATTTCTTTATTATCTTTATCTTGCAGAGCCTGATAAATGGCTTTGGCTAAAATTTTTGCTTTATCTTTGTCTTTCATAAACTTATTTTACTATTGTCATTGCGAGCCCGTAGGGCGTGGCAATCTAATAGTTTTTAGATTACTTCGTCACTATGTTCCTCGTAATGACAGATTATTAACTAATATCTTTCAATACTTTGTCTATATATTTTTGATCAAGATCTTTACTAAGATTTTCAGATAAAATCTTTTGCAAAGCAATCACTACCATATCAGCCACTTCTTTTTTCACTTCTGAAACCATAGCAGTTTTTTCAGCTTGAATCTGTTCTTTGGCTTTGGCAATTACTGTTTCTACTTCTTGTTTTGTTTTATCAATAGTTGCTTGGCGTTCTGATTCTGATTGCTTACGAGCTTTGTCCAAAACTACAGCTCCTTCTTGTTTGACTTCATTGAGTTTGGTTTTGACTTCTTGTTCTACTTGATCAAGACGTTCTGTAGCTGACTTGGCATCATCCAAACCTTTAGAAATTTCTTTGTTGCGTTCTTCCATAGTAGCCATCAATGGTTTGATAGCAAATTTCCATAAAACAAAAACCACAATAGCAAAGTTGACCAATTGCGCTAGCATTAGTTTCCAATCAACTCCAAATAATTCTAAAATTTCCATATTAAATAATAAATTAATTATTTATAGCTGTCCTGGAATAAATCCAGAACAGACAAAATAATTTATTTAATGCTAAAGGCAATAATCAAAGCATAAATAGCAATCGCTTCAGCAAAAGCTGAAACCAATAGCATAGGTACCAAGATCTTACCAGTTGATTCTGGATTACGACCAATTGATTCCATAGCTTTAGCACCAATTTTACCGATAGCTAAAGCTGGGGCAAAACCACCGACTGCAATAGCGATAGCTTTGGCTAATAATGTTAATTCCATGTTCTTGTTCCTCTCTAAATAACTCGGGTCGATCTTATTCCCGCCTGCCAGATGCCTTGAGCCGTCAGGCGATTGGCGGGCAGGTATTTATTTTTTACGTCGCCTTTGTTATTTAATTAATTATTTTGTAATTTTGATAACTTCTGTCATCTCGAGCGCAGTCGAGAGATCTATAAACTAGATTTCTCCACTTCAGTCGAAATGACACAAAATTAATGCTCGTGTTCTGTAGAGGCTATAGTAAAATACACCAGCGTCAGTATAGCAAAAATCAAAGCCTGAATAATACCTACTATAATTTCCAAAAACATAAATGGTAATGGTACACCCCAGGCAATCATTGCAGCAATAGAAGCCAATAAAACTTCACCAGCAAATATGTTGCCAAAAAGACGAAATGATAATGAAGCAATTTTAGCAACTTCAGAAATAATTTCAACTAGACCGACAAAAAACTGAATAGGATTGATCAAAACAATAGTTGGTTCTTTCTTTATCTTACGGGGAATATCTATCAAAGCTTTGAGGTTTATAAATTTGTTGAAATAACTCCACCCGCCGACTACAACAATACCAAAAATATTAGCAGCTACTACTCCAAATAATCCTAGAGCTAGTGTAGTGTTGAGATCAGCTGTACCGCCACGCAATAAAGCAGTGCCGTTGTAAGTAATCGAGCCAATGCCAGGGATTAGACCAAGCCAGTTATTTATTAATATAAAAATAAATATAGAAAATATAATCGGAAAAATTTTTTTACTTTTCTTACGATCGTTGGTCACCATATCCATCATACCCAGTGCACCTTCGACAACTTTTTCCATAATACTCTGAAAAACTCCTGGAATTTTTTTGGTCTTACGACGAATAGCAATCGATAACAAAATAATTAAAAAAACTGCTACCCAAGAAGTAAGCAGTGAATTGGTCACTGTAAACTGACCTATATCAAATAGGGGCTCGGAATATAATGTATGTTCGTGCTCAGCATGAGCTTCATGATGTTCTTCAACTGCGTGTTCTCCAGTTGCAACATCATGTTCTTCATTATCTAATATCTTATTCGATTGATGACTTTCGCTGTCTTGTGTCATTGTTTTTATTCTCTAGTTGAGATTTCTTTTTATCTTCTTTTTCTATCTGTCTGATATATTTGACGCCTGTCATACCAATACCTATACAGGATATGATAAAAGCTCCGGCTGTAATACTTAAAAAGTATAAAGGTTCTGTGCCTTGTTTGGTATCTAGCCAGCGACCCAAATATAGAGCGCCAATAATCGGGATGGCAATCCAGCCCGTACTTTCGGCAAACATTTTTAGGCCTGTTTGCAGCCAAAAATTTTTGTTAGTTTGTTTATCTGGCATATAAAAAATAACAAAAAGGCGGCTACATTATATACCGCCTTGTCCAAAATGTCAATACTGTTTTAATTTACTCTAATCTAGGCTTATCTAGTTCTTCCAGCTCCAAATCCCCACCTTTTTCGCTTATTTTAAGGATATCTTTGTCGATTTTTTTGAATTCTTTGCTAGATATATTATAAGTATTAGTAACTGTAGAAATCTGATTACCCAATTTTTTATGAAAATCTGCATAAGCTAGCATATGTTTTTGCAATTTTTCAACATTTTTGCGAATCTCTTTAGCAGATTCCTCTATTTGTAAAGCTTTCAGGCCCTGTAATACTGTCTGTAAATAAGCTGCAAAAGTAGTTGGTGATACTATGACGACTTTTTTTTCATTAAAAGCATAATCAATCAAGCTACGAGTGTTAACTTTGACAGCACCTACTTCGTTGATAAGCAGATCATAATAAATTCCTTCAGCTGGAATAAACATAAAAGCAAACTCTAGAGTATCTTCATTTGGGCGAATATATTTAGCTGTTTCGTCGATTCGTTTTTTCAGGTCGTTTTTAAATTCTTTTTCAAGAATTTCTTTTTTGCTTTTATCTTTTTCGTCTATAATACGGCGATAATTTTCTAGAGAAAATTTGGCATCAACTGGTAAAACTTTGTCTTTGATCTTAACAACTGCATCAACTGCTTCGTTGTTTTTAAAATGATATTGCATTTCAAAACTCTGCGGCGGCAAAATATTTGCTAAAATCATTTCAAGACTTGCTTCGCCAAGATTACCGCGAGTCTTGGCATTGGTCAGTACTTTTTCAAGATTTTGTAACTGATCAGTAAAACCAACCACTTGTTTATTGGTTTCTTCAAGCTTTAATAATTTCTCTGTCATGTCTTTGGAAATGCGAGAAGTTTCTATAAACTGATCTTGCAACATCTTGGCAGAACGATGAGTAGTCTGATCTATTTTTTCACCAAGTTGTTTGCTCAAGTCACTGACTTGCTGTTGCAACATCAAAGTAGCCTTGTCGTCTTTTTGTTCAACAGGCTGCTTATTTTTCATCATCAACCAAATAATAACTCCAAAGGCGATGACTATTAAAATAGTATTTAAATATTCCATATTATTTTAATTTAAACAATTCAATGGCATTTTGGCCGGTAATTTCTACAACATCTTCTTCTTCCATATGTCTAAGCTTGGCAATATGTTGCGCTACATATTTGACAAACTCAGGTTCATTGCGCTTGCCACGATAGGGTTCTGGTGTCAAATAAGGCGCATCAGTCTCTATTAGCATCTTAGCAAATGGAATCCATTTGGCAATAGCTTGCAACTCTTCTGCCTTTTTGAAAGTAACAATACCAGTAAAACCCAAATGCAAACCTAAATCCACAAATTTCTTGGCTTCTTCTAAATTTCCACCATAACAATGCACCACACCTTTATTGACATCATGTGTTTTTAAAATATTATAAATGTCTTGATAGGCTGATTCGTGATCTTGGCCGTTGCGGCCATGGACTATCAATGGTAAGTCATTGTCTTTGGCTAATTGGATATGAGCAGCAAATACTTCTTGCTGTTTGGCTTTGCCCTTCTCAGGTGACATATGCCAATAATCAAAACCAGTCTCGCCTATGGCTATGATTTTTTTGTTATTATCTATCAGCTCTTGATATTTTTTAATATCAAATTCTTCGTCAAAAACATGTATAGGATGCAAACCAATAGAAGCATAAAAATTTTTTTCTGATGTAAGCTCAATTGCCCTGACAGAAGTATCATAAGCAGCTCCAACATTGATGACTTTCATGTCAGCTTGATGACAACGATCTACCACTTCTGATAGATCGTCATTATATGCTTTGAAATTTAGATGGCAGTGAGAATCAATCAACATTAGAGTATAGATTTTAATTCATTGAGAGCTGCTGGAATAAAAGGTTTGATAATAACAGCTATCATCATAGCCCAATCAGCTACTTGTGAAGCAATCAGCATATCACTAATAGTATTGCTAATTGGCAAAATAGACATCAGATATACTAAAGCTGCAATACCCAAAGAGCCACCAATCAAACCAATGATAGCTCCCAATAGTTTATTGGCTAGATTGATGAAAGGAATAATATGAAAAATTTTGTTAATAATACCAACTACTAGACCTATAGCAACATTAACAACAATAAAGATAACAATAAAAGCCACAATTTTGGCTAGACCTTCATTACCAAGGTTGACTACATCCATGAGCCATTCAGATACTAGGTGCATATAATTTGATCCAGCCCAAATACCAGCAATAATACCAACCAAGCCACCAATAGCTCCTACAATACCAGCTCTAAATCCTCTCCAAACAAAGAAAAAAAGTACTATTAATAAAATGATGTCTAAAAAATTCATAATTTTTATTTAATATTAATGCTCTTCTATTGTCCTGCCTCCGGCGGGACGATCAGGCTTTATATTTATTCTCTTTCTATTTCTTTTAATTTAAAATCATTTAAAAACAAAAACAATAATCCCAAAACAATAGAAACACTATAACTCAAAAATTTGTCGCCAGGAAAAACCAATAAATCCATTATACCCAATAAACCTCGTAAATATAAAATAAAGGCAATACTGATTAAAATAGAATAAATATTGGGAAATCTTTTCCTTAGTCTTTGTAATGGGGTTATCCTGTTTTCAAACATAGTTTTTTAATTATTTAATCTAGGAAATAAAGGTTTGTCTGGTTTTGTGATCTGCTTAGCTGTTATTATATCTACAATTTGCTGAGATGTATTGGGCATAAAAGGCTCCAAAGCTACAGCTATATTATACAGGTTATTACTCAAAGTTTGTAGTACCTCTTTTATTTTATCATCTTCGTTGTTTTTTGCTAAATCCCAAGGCTTGGCATCATCTACTAGATGATTTGATTCTTGGATCAATTTCCAGATATCTAACAATGCTTCACGTAATTTGAGAGATTCTATTTTGGAGTTTATTTGCTCTACAAAATTTGTTTTATTTAATTTATCTACTTTGCCGTCCAAATATTTTTCTATCATATTTGTCACTCTATTTACAAGATTACCAAGGCCGTTTACTAAATCAGCATTGTACTTTTCTGTAAAATGATCAACACGAATATCTGATTCTGAGCCAAAAGAAAATTGAGACAAAATCAAATACTTGCTTACTTCTGCACCATACTTATCTACTAGTTCATTGGGACTAATGACATTACCCAGAGTCTTTGACATCTTCTGACCATTGATTGTAAAAAATCCATGAATGTCTAGTTCTCTAGGAAGTTCAATTTCTAAAGCCATTAAAATAGCCGGCCAATATAAAGTATGAAACTTTAAAATATCTAGAGCTAAAAATTGTTTGTCAGCTGGCCAAAATTTTTCAAACAACTTACCATCAGGATAATCCAAGGCTGTAATATAATTGGATAAAGCATCTACCCAGACATAAGCTTTTTGCTCTGAATCCCAAGGCAAATCTATGCCCCAAGGTACAGACTTATTTGATCGAGAAATAGAAAAATCAGGAATGCCTTGTTTGATCAAACCAAGTACTTCGTTTTTACGAGTTTCAGGATAAATTTTTAACTCGTCAGATTCTATTTTCTTTTTTATAGCTGGCAAATAGTCGGCTAGTTTAAAAAACCAATTTTTTTCTGTGACCTGCTCTGGTTCTCTGTCATGATCAGGACATTTACCATCTACTAGATCGTTTTCTGTAAAAAATTTTTCACAACCCACACAGTACAAGCCTTCATAGTCAGCTTCATATAGAGCACCAGTTTGTTTTAATTTTTCTAAAATATCTACAACTATTTTTTTGTGTCTATCTTCTGTGGTCCTGATAAAGTCATTATATTTTATATCAAGATTTTCCCAAGCTGTTTTGAACTCTTGAGTTATTTGATCAGTAAATTCTTGGGGACTGATATTGGCTTTAGTGGCAGCTTCTGCAATCTTGGCGCCATGTTCGTCTGTGCCAGTCAAAAAATAAACTGCCTTGTCTCCCAGTTTTTGACGATAATGACGTGCCAAAACATCAGCCACAATAGTCGTATAAGCATGACCTATATGCGGCTTATCATTTACATAATATATTGGAGTTGTGATATAAAATTTATTCTTCATCTTTTAATTCTACTAGTCTATAAAGTATTAATTCAGACAAATTTTTTGGATCTCTTATTTCAGTCCCCTCAAATCCAAAATCCTCCAAATACCCAGCAGTAAAAGCATCCCAACCTGGACCAGGATGATTAAAATAATCTCTTTCAGTAGCTGGTTCCATTGCACCGCCACCCATTTGTTTTGTATAGGCGATCTTTTTTCTATACCTAACACCAGCAACGACAATTATCTCGTCTGGATCTCCACCAGCGTATTTTCCATAAGGTCGCAAGCCCTCTTCTTGGGAATTAGCTGGCAATTCATCCCAACTAGCAAATTCTTTTGTTTTATTTCCCTCAGCTTGAGGGATTGATTCTGGATTTTCCATAAATTTATACAATTAATAAAGCCTAAAGTGCAAAAGCAAAAGCTAGAGTAAAAAATACTGCCCCAGTAAAACATTTTGATTTGAATGGATTTTGATGTAAACCCACAGAACAAGTATCACACTTATTAGCTACTACTTTATAAAATTGATACCAGGCATACAAAGTACCTAGTGCTAAAACTATATTTAAAATATATAGTACTGTTTTGATATCCATGTGTTTTTTTTGTTTACTTATTAACTATTACTACAAATTCGCCTTTGAGTTGTTGTTTGTTATTATTTAAAATTTCTAAAATATCTGATGCCTTGCCTCTATATATAGTCTCAAACTGTTTGGTAAGTTCCCGGCCAATAATTAATTGCTTATCGCAATCTGATAAAGATTCTAAAGTTTTGGTAATGCGATGAACTGATTCAAAAAAGATAACAGGAATCTTAGAATCTTTTATTTCAGTAAATAAAGTCTGGCGGCCTTTTTTGTGAGGCAAAAAACCTAAAAATAAAAATTTATCTAGAGCAATGCCTGCTACTGAAACAATAGCACTAAGAGCTGAAGGACCAGGCACAGCTATAATTTCAGTATCTGGAAAATCTAACAACACCTGCTCTATAAGTTTACCGCCTGGATCAGAAACACCAGGCGTACCAGCATCTGAGACATAGACTATGTTTTTGTCATCTTGAAAATATTTTTTGATTTTAGAAAAATTTTTACTATGTTGATGCCAAGTAATCAAATCTTTTTTTATTTTATAGTGCTGCAACAATTTTTGCGTGACGCGAGTATCTTCAGCTAAGACAAGATCAGCTTCTTGCAATATACGCAAAGCTCTAAAAGTCAGATCTTCTAAATTCCCAATTGGGGTAGCAACTATAAAAAGTTTTGACATCAAGTTTATTTGGCTATTTTTTTATTACCCATAAGACTCTCAATATAAACAGAAATTGCAATAGCTACTGGTACAGCAAGTAGTGCACCGACTATCCCTCCAATCCGAGCACCAGTCAAAATACTCAAAATAACAACCAAAGGATTGAGGCCCGTAGCCTTGCCCATCACTTTAGGGACGATAAGATTATTTTCTAATTGTTGAATAACCAAATACAATATAGCCACAAAGATAGCCTTGCTAGGGCTTTGCATAAAAGCCAAGAAAATAGCTGGCACAGCAGATATCAATGGACCCAAGAAAGGTACTATTTCAAACAAACCAGCAATCAAAGCCAATACCAAAGCATATTTAATACCTAATAAAGTCAAGCCAAGATATGTCAGTATAAAAATAATAATTGACAAAAATAATTGACCACGCAACCAATAACCCATCCTATGCTGCATCTGAGCAATCAACTGGTTGACATAAGATCTATGGCGGCTTGGTGTTATATTAGAAATCATACGCTTCATACCCTCTTCTTCGACTGTCAGATAAAAAGTAATAACCAAAACTACAAAAAAGCTAATCACTCCACCAAAAATAGAAGTAACAAAGCTAAATATACCGGCACCAGCTTTGGTAATACTAGCAGTAATATCACTAATACTGGTGGCCACTGATTCACTTTCAGTAGCAGTGTTGGTTAAATGCTGTATACCTTCATTGATTTTGACATAATATTCAGGAAAAGCCCGACTCATTTCTGTGACCTGTACACCAATTGGCTCAATCAGTAAAAAGATAGCTCCTCCTATCAAAGAAAAGAAAATCAAATAAACTCCAATAATACTCAAAGGTCGCGGAACTCTACGAGCTTTGAGCCAATCTATCAATGGATCAAAAGCAGCTGACAAAATGATTGCTACAAAAAATAAAGCAATAACGTCTTTGATCCAATAAAGAAATCCCAATAATAATAAAATCAAGATAAACCTGATCATAGTATCCGTTGAAATTGAAATTGATTTAGTAGACATAATTTTATTTTTTAAGAATATTTAAAAACTTTTGTTTTTTATCAAAAGGCCCAATAATAGCTAAATTGCTGTTTGACCATTTGATAATTTGTTTTGCTATATTATTAATTTGATTAATATTAATTTTATTTAATTCTACTAATTTAGCTTCTAGATTCTTAATTTTTTGTCCTAATAATTCTTGACCGGCCAAAAAGTTTAGTTGATTACTAGCAGATTCCATTTTGAGAATCAAACGACCACGAATATTATCTTTGGCTCTAATCAATTCTTCTAAAGTTACACCATGGTCTTTAATTTTATTAAGCTCATCTTTGATAGCTTGTATAGCACTATATATTTTTTCTTTATTTAAGCCTGCTTGTATAGCCAGACTACTAATATCTTCATAACCCTGCACTTGTGATCTAACAAAATAACATAGGCCCCGTTTTTCTCTGATTTCTAAAAATAAACGAGAGCTCATAGTACCACCCAAAATATTACTCAAGACCTGACTAGCTAAATAATTTTTGTCAGTACTAGACAAACTAGGAAAACCGAGCATAAGCTGGACTTGTTCTAAATCTCTTTTAATAATATTAATCTTTGGCTGAGTTTGTTTAGTCAAACTAACTGGCTTGATTTTTACACGAGCTTGTTTTTTCTTGATAGGAAATAGCTGGTCTATTAACTTCAAAACTTGAGCTTCATTGAATTTTCCAGCTACGCCAATGACTGCATTGCCGTTGTAATAATATTTTTGATAATAATTATAAAGAGCAGTTCTAGACATATTCTGAATATTGCTCCGTGGTCCAGCAATAGATTTGCCTAAAGTAGATCCTTGATAAAGAAGATTTTCAAAAACATCTTCTACATAAAACATAGGATTGTCTTCATACATATTGATTTCTTCGACAATCACTCCTCGCTCACGATCAATATCATTTTTGTCAAATTTAGAATTATTGACCATGTCGGAGATCATATCTGCAGCTAGACCCAGATGTTTGTTGTCAGCTCTAATATAATAACCCGTATGATCCTTACCAGTAAAAGCATTGTACTCAGCTCCCACACCATCAAGCTCTTTGGAAATCGTAGCTGTATCAGGACGCTTGGCAGTGCCTTTGAACATCAGGTGTTCGACAAAATGAGAAGCACCATTATTCTTCAAACTTTCTTGACGACTACCAACTTTGTACAGCACTTCAAAGGTGACTGCTTTGGTGTCTTTTTTTGGTACCAAGATAATGACTGTACCATCTTTACGGACAATCCGTTTAAACATATATTAAAAAACTTTTAATTAATAAATAAAAACAAAACTATTTATAATATCTGAAATTATTTGTGAATATTCATCAAATAATTCTGTATTATTTTCATCAAAATTAAATTCAAAAGAAAGATTAAAAACTTGATCTCCTGATGGAATGAAATAATTTTCTATAATACCAAGATCATAACGACCTTGCTTATAGCTATTGATGTCAGCTATTGTCACAAAACTATCTTCATATTGATAACCATAACCATCATTAGCATAATAAAAATCCATTATGCCTTGAGCATCAAGATTGTCTTCATTGTCAGCTATTCTAAACCAAAAATGTCCTTCGTCTGAATCAAACAACACTTCTTCTGAGCTTTCTTCTTGCATATAAAAAGACATTGGATAATTTAAACTAATACTATATTCTTGATTTATGTAAGTTTGTGTATCTCCTATGTCTTCTTCTTGATCTGTGAATTGGAAACTATTTACTATACCTATAAAAATATCATTCAATCCTTCATCACCTATACCCTCTCCCCTTGGGGAAAGAAAAATTATTTCATATTCACCATTAGTAAATTCACTTACTTCCAAAGCATAAACAGGTCCTCTATATCTTTTTTCCTCTTGCCAATCATTTTCAACACGAATCGAGACTTCTGTCATACCTAATTTATGATAAGTAATACCATGATCAGACACTCCCTGTTCAACAATCAAGGCTTCTTCACAATGTACACTACCCCCATGCCCATCTGCTTCGCATGAATACATAGCTTCATGTACTATATAATCACTGATAAAGCTATCTGGATTATGATATTTATAACCATCATAAGACTCTTTAGATTTTGGATAAATATCTGCAAAAATACTGTTAGAACCATCAACAGGTCTCAAATATCTTCCAGAACCATCACCAGTAACTTGCCAATTATTTGGATAATCAAATTGAAAAGCAATATCTAATTGGCCACCAGGACCGGAATGATTTGGATCCCAAATATTTTCATAAGTCTGCCAATCTGATTCTTGATCTGTAAATTGGAAACTAGACAAAGTTTTTTCAAAAATACTTTTTAGGTCACTAGGCTTATCATTACCTTCAATTGTAAAAATATTATCTTCAAATATTACAATAGCAGCTGTGTTGCCATAACCATCATAATCTGGCCTTGAATATTTTTTTCCTTCTTGACCGCTAATAATAACATCAGTAATTTCAAACTCAAAACCAGCTCTCCGCCCTTCTTCAACCAACTGATCAAGACTCTGGTTATCTACATTTTCTTTAACCTTAATACTGATCATCCAAATACTATCTTCAGCTATGGCTAAATCAACAATAAAATAATCTTCATATTCATGAATCCTCGTAATATAATCTGAAGAATAATCAAAACTAAAACCATAATCTGTATTTTCATAAGTCTGCCAATCTGATTCTTGATCTGTAAATTTAAAACTTTGATAAATACTTGTAAATATATCATCAAACTCTTTAACATTATTATTACTAAACACAAATATAGTGTCTTCATGTTCAAAAATAATTGTTCTCTGGTACCAACCACTAAGTATTTCTGGACCTTCTTCATCCATTGTAACAATAACCTCCAAGGCCTCAATACCATTGAACTCTACATTTTTTCTTACCTCATCACGATATGGCGAAAATTCAGACCCTGTATTATCTATAATAAGATTAATATAAGCTTCAGCAGTTATTCCTTCAATATCAATATCTGATAAGTCATAAATCTCTATACCCCATAAATCATCATCTGAATTCGACATATCTGATGATATAATTACTGTATATTCCTCCAACTCACTTAAACCATAAGCATACCAAGTTTCAGGATAATCAAAACTAAAATTATATCTACTATCATTATAAGTCTGCCAAGTAATTTCTTCATCAAAATCATAAGTATCACAATTCAAATCTTCACAACGATCAAAACTAGTATCTTCTGTACATAAATAGTCTACAGCTATATTACATTTTCCAGCCTGTCTCATTTTGGTAAAACAAGAATTAGTATCTACAGCTACACAATCACTACGATCCAAACAAGTTGCTTCATCAGTGATGTCATTACAATCTACAACATCTACTACATTATTCTGATTAGTATTATCAAATACTGGATCAACTATCATATTGGCGTTCATCCACCACAACACACCAATCACAACAGCCACAATTACAACAGCTATCCAAGCCAAAATCTTGGCTGGTGACCAAGTCCATTGCTCTTCTTCTATTCTTTCTTCTTTAAAATTTTCCTCCATCATATAATTTTTATTTTAAATAATTTATTCCCAATTATACTCACATTGTGCACCTTCAAAATCTCCTGTATATTCACAATCATGTTCTCCTCCATCAAAATTAAGTTGACAGCTTGTACCACCGTGAAATTCACCTGTCTTCCACCTACTTAACATAGCAGTTAAATCATCTTGTTCAAATTTACATGTTAATTCTACACCAACTAAATCTTGAGCACTATCATTAGCTTCTTGTTCTGCTTGATCAATTTCTTCTTGAGTAGAACCCCCATCTAACATTTCTTGTACATATTCATCAGTAAATTCTACATTATAACTCTCAACTTCTTGAACGTAAGCACACTTATCTGATTCTAAACCTTTTAATTGCATATTAGTTGTAGCAGTAATAGCCATGCCAAAAATTATTGACATTGTACTGGATAACTCAGCTAATTGACAATCTTGTGAAGCAGCTATAAAACAATCATAATTAGACGGATTATCCCAAGAATCTTCTTGCGTTACAACACTCCCACAATCTATTACTACATCTTGATCTATAAATCGAAAAGTCCTTGCTATATCTTCCGTCATACCAGTTCTTTCTTGACTATCGGCTCCACAAACTGATTTAAGCTTGATACTATAATTATCACCAAAGATAAAGACATTATAAAAACCACAAATACCACCTTCGGTATAAAAAATCATTCTAGTGTCATTGAACACAGTATCATTTACTATGCTTATTAAACTATCATTCTCAAAATCCTCGACCACCTGAGCAGGATCTTTAGGATTATAAGCATTTAAAGTATAAATATAACCAGGACCCCCATTATCTAAATACTCCTCTCCTAAATCCATTGACCAAAGTGAATGTTCTCCTTGCGGATATCCGCCATCTGAATATTCACCATCTGCATCCACAACAGGTACAGGCCAGTCAGGTGGATAGTCAAAAGCTATACCATATTCCTGATTGGTATAAGACTCCCATTGTACTTGTCCATAAATACTAATTTTATTTATATCAGTATTACTAATACCCAAACTAAGATATCTCATTATCTCATAAGCAGCTGGACCATCTGTCATATAATATCTTTTATTATCTTGGGGATTGATATACCAAGCTTGGCCACGTTCTTCTACTTGCAATAATATCTTTCCTTTTAATCGATTAACAAGAGAATTATCATAAATGAGTTTGTCAGGACCAAGTGGATCATACCCATTGAGTATTTCTGTACCATCATAATAACCATCATTATCTGAATCAACTACATCTATTTCAGTACCCAAACCTTCTTCTAATTTATTACAAAGTCCATCATTGTCATTATCAAGACATTCGAATCTTTCTTCAACACCAATGGGTATTTTTGCTAGATCAGCGTTGGTAATGCCAAGCCCTAAATCCCGCATCATACCATAGGCTGCATCACCGTCTTTCATATACATTCTAGTACCTTCATCAGGATGAACATACCAAGCTTTACCGTAGTCTTCTACTTGTAGTAAAATCATACCTCTAAGCCTTGATTCTGCTGGAGCGGCTTGAGAAATACTTGGAGCTAATAAAATAAATAGGCTCAAAATTAATAATACTTTTTTCATATTTTTATTTTCACCCTGTTAAATAAGATTTAAGTCTATTTCTAATAAACATTTTACCAAAATATGTTTTAAAATATTTTTCTCTTTTTGTAGCATCCTGTTGATTTAAACATACTTCATAATATATTAATTTAAGAGGCCGCCTATTCATAGTAGATTTTACTTTACCTTCTTTGTGTTGCTTAAATCTTAAATTTAAATCTTTTGTAAAACCCGTATAAAATTTATTATCTTTCTCACTAAGCAATATATAAGTATAAAACATAATAAATATTTAGATTTAAATTTATTTAACAGGGTGAAAATTTATCAACAAAATAATTTTCTAAATCCTTGATAGCAATTCGCTCTTGCTTCATAGTATCGCGATCACGAATAGTCACTTGATCATCTTCCAAACTATCAAAGTCAATAGTAATACAATATGGCGTACCAATCTCATCTTGGCGACGATAACGTTTACCAATGCTACCAGTCTCATCATATTGAATACGATATTTATTGACAAGCATATCATAGACTCCTTGAGTCTTTTTGGCTAAGTCAGGTTTCTTAGATAATGGCAAGATCGCTATTTTAATAGGCGCCAATTTAGGATGAAGTCTAAGAACTACTTCAGTACTATGCTTGGCATCTTTGTCACCACTACGAGTATCTACTTCATCATAAGCATCCATCAAAAAAGCAAACATAGCTCGATCAACTCCACCTGAAGTTTCTATTATATTGGGAATATACTCTGCTTCGTCTTTGACAGACATCTTTTGTCCGGAAAATTCTTGGTGACGAGATAGATCCCAATTACCCCGATCATGGATGCCTTCTAGTTCTTTGAAATCTTCATTAGGAGTAAATTCAAACTTATATTCAATATCTATAGCTTGTTTAGCATAATGAGCTAATTCATCTTTGGCATGATCACGAAATCTAATATTATTTTTATCAATACCTAAAGACAAATACCAGTCCATACGTAATTTTTGCCAAGTATCAAAAACTTTTTGAGTATCAGTTGCTTTGACAAAATATTGCATTTCCATTTGCTCAAATTCACGCATACGGAAAATAAAATTACCTGGCGTGATCTCATTACGAAAAGCTTTACCAATCTGGGCAACACCAAAAGGCATCTTCATGCGCATGCTGTCTTTGACATGCAAAAAATTGACATAAATACCTTGAGCAGTTTCAGGTCGCATATAGATCTGACTAGCCTGATCTTCCAAAGCTCCCATAAAAGTCTTGAACATAAGGTTGAACTGACGAACGTCAGTCAACTCACCGCCACAATCTGGACATTTTATATCATTCATATTCTGTGGCTTGCCTTGGACAAATTCAGGTTTGATACCTTTTTTTTCAAGAAGATTATCAGCCCTAAATCTAGCTTTACATTTTTTGCAATCTACTAGTGGATCAGTAAAACCCTCTAGATGCCCAGAAGCTTCCCAGATTTTGGGATGCGCCAAAATAGCTGAATCAAGCCCAACTACATCTTTGCGAGCCAACATAAAATCCCACCAAGCTTGCTTGATGTTGTTTTTTAGCTCAACTCCTAGTGGGCCATAATCATAAATAGAATTCAGTCCTCCATAAATATCTGAAGATGGGTAGACAAAACCTCTTGTTTTTGCCAGATTTACCACCTTGTCAAATTTCCGTGCGTTTTCCATAAAAAAATAATAAATTTATATACTTATTAACACACAAATTATAGCTAAAATCAAGGTATTTATCAAGCTTGTCCCATCCAAAGGCAGAATTGACAAAACACTAAATTATCTATACAATTAATATTGCGTTCGCTGTACACAGCGAACCGACACGGCGCACCTCCAGCAGGAGGTAACAGGATGACTCTGCGAGACCGCAGGTACGAGGGGCCTGTATGGCCGCTTTCGACAGGGGCTCTACTTCGGTAGAGCCCTTTTTCTTTATCTTAAATTCTTGACTACTTTTTATATAAATAATACAATAAATATGCTAATCGGAAACTCCGATTGGCAATATGAAGACGACTACTTCGTTTCTCGGGGGATCTCTAGTGAGGTCCCCTTTTTCTTTTGACAAAAAATCAAAATAACTGCTAAAATAAAAATACCAGCCTTTACGCCTCCGCAAGAAGGTAAAGCAAGCTGGTGCAGCAGGGGTGCTGAAGCCCCGTCGAGATCATCTCGACGGGGCCCTTTTTATTTCCTGCTTACCGGCAGGCAGGTTGACAAAAAAACATATTAAATGCTTTAATACAATTGTTTTAATAAGCTCTTTCACTAAAATGCATCATTTTCAAGGAGATAATTATGACCAATAATGATCAGGGGCACCTAAGCCATCATACCTCTACTCCTCCCCCTGTCCTTAACGCTGTCGAGGCAGCCGAATATCTCAAGATGCACACAAAGACAGTCTGTCGTCTAGCCAGAGAAGGTAAGATCCCGGCCAAAAAAGTCGGTGGTGATTGGCGCTTTTTGCGCAGCGTGCTAGACCGTTGGCTTTCTATGCAAGTCAATACTTGAAAATCAAAAAGGAACAGTATTCTGTTCCTTTTTTCTTTTTTTAATAAAAATATAATTTAGTAACCTTTGGCTTTTTTGACACTGATCTTGCCACCCTCATCATAGACTACTGTATCACGACGACCAATCTTGCCAGTCAATAAATAATTTGCCAAAGCATTGTCTACATTGTCTTGGATCACTCTACGCAAAGGCCTGGCGCCAAAGACTGGATCAAAACCAGCTCTAGCCAACTCCCATTGAGCATCTTCTGTAATTTCAAAAAATATGCCTTTGATTTCTAAACGCTTTCTAACTTTATTTAGCATCAGACCAGCAATCTTAAAAATCTCATCTTGAGTAAGTGGCCGGAAAACTACTGTACCATCAAAACGATTGATAAATTCTGGAGCAAAAATATCTCTAATTTGATTTTTTATCAAATCATCTTTAAAGTCATCTATCTGCCGGCCAGCATTTATCTGATCTTGAATATAAGATGTACCAGCATTGGAAGTAGCTACCAATATCAAATTGGTAAAATCAACAGTCCGACCCAAAGCATCAGTCAAACGACCATCTTCCATAATTTGTAAAAAGATATTAAGTATTTCTGGGTGAGCTTTTTCTATTTCATCAAGCAACAGCAAAGCAAATGGTTTGTGACGGACAGCTTCAGTCAATAAACCTGGAGTAGAATTTTGTGGTGAACCAATCAAGCGCGGCAAGCTAGCTTGAGTCTGATATTCTGACATATCCAGTCTGATCATATTTTGTTCATCACCAAAATATTTTTCCGCTACAGTTTTGGCAAGTTCTGTTTTACCCACACCAGTTGGACCCAAAAATAATAGATTTACTATTGGTCGTTTACGGTCTCGCAACTCAGCTCGAGCGCGACGCAGGGCAGCTGATACTAGCTTGACTGCTTCATCTTGACCAATGATACGCTGATGAATTTCTTCTTCCAAATTCATTAATTTAGTCGATTCTTTAGCTGTAACTTGTGTCAATGGTATGTTGGTCTTATGACTAACTAAAGATGCAATATCCTCACCTCTAACTAATTTATCTTGACGACCAGCTTTGGCTACCATAATACCAGCTTCATCCATTAGTCCGATAGCTTTTTTTGGTAAAGCTTGATCAGTAATATATCTACCAGCTAAATCATAAATTTTTTCCAAAGCATCATAAGTAAAATAAACATGATGTTTATTTTCTACATGACCAACATGTGCTTGCATGATTTGAATAGCTTGATTTTTATCTGGTTCTAAGATATTTATCTTTTTTAAGGCCTGTCCAAGAGCCTTGCCTTCTATGTATTGAACAAATTCTTTGCTGTTGGTTGCACCAATCACAATAATATTGTGTTTGCGTACTTCAGCAGCTAAAACTTCTGAAAGATCAACCCCTTCAGTCCCCTCAGAAGATACACCAGCTAGATTATGGATATCATCGATAAATAAAATAATATTTCCAGAGACTGCTACTTCATTGAGTAGAGCTATAAATCTTTCCTCCAATTTACCTGTACCAGTGGCCCCAGAAATCAATAATGGTATAGAAACACTCACCAAGCGTTTGTCTTGAAAAAACAAAGGTACTTCTTCAGCCATCATACGATTGGCTAGACCTTCGACAATATTGCCCTTACCTACTCCTGGGTCACCGACCAGCACTACAGAATCTTGACCACTTTCAATAGTATTGAGAACTTCGTCAATCTCTTTTTCTCGAGCTACTGAAAGAGGTAAATATCCAGCTCTAGCCATCTTGGTAAAGTCCTGAGAAAAAGAATCTAAAATCGGAGTAGCTATAGCTGTATAAGCTCGATTAACATCACCTTTTGGTTTTAAAAATGATTTGGAACGAAAACGTTGATAACGTCGTTTTAATAAATTATTTATTTTAATCCAAGCAACAACATTGTTGATTTTTTGTTCATCAATATCAAAATCATAAAAGAAATTTTTGACACCTTGACTAGACACAGCTAAACCAAACAACAAATCAACTTCAGCAATAGTCTGAGCTTGACGATCATGCATATGAAAATAAGCATTTAGCAATGCTTCTTTGATAGTATGTGTCAAACCTTTACCTGGCTCTGACTGTTTAGCTAATTGAGCTATATCTTGGTCTATTTTATTTTTTAGATTGTCTGCTCCCAAGCCCAGACGAGCCAACACTAAACGAATATCCTTGTCATCAAATAAAACATACAAAACATGCCAAGATGTGACTGGCCAGACTTTTTTGTGATGAGCATAAAGCCAAGCTCGATCAATAATCCGTCTAGCTTCCTGACTCAAATTGTCAGCAATATTATGTTTTACAAAAGAATTTTTATTTTTTAAAATACTAAATTTGTTTTTAGATTTGATAGTAGGAATAGTCAAACGATAATACAAATACATATCCAAGACAATCATAATAAACAACCACAGATTGTATCGATGAACGTCAGTTATAAAAGCCCATAAGTTGCGAGGATCAAATTGAACCTTATTTAAAATAATATAAATCAAGACTAAAGTAAAAATAGCACCCAAGATCAATAAAGTATTGACCAACATGTTGATAGTCTGTTTGAACTCCCGAATAAAAATCTGAGCATAATTTATCTTGTCTTGCCAAAAAAGAAAATTGTTATTTGAAAAATAAAAACTCTTAAATCCAAAACAGGCTTCGCATTTACGATTATCTATCAAGCCCTTGCCTTGACACTTATCACATTGTTGGAATTTGATTACTTCCATATGAGCTGCAAATTATTTACTATGCCCCAGATAACAATAATTGGTATAACAATCCAAGCTATTAATAATAAAATATAGAAAATAACAAAGAAAATAAAAGCTACCGAACGACTGATAGTCAAAATAATCCTCATAAAAAAGCTAATAATCCGACCCTCACGATCGTATTGACCAAACATTGGCTTAAAAAGATTTTTAAACATAATTGGCAATGACAAATTACGTAAACTACCAACTATACCATTCCAAATATATAAAATAGTTCTTTTAAGGCCAGCGGTATACCACCAAATAGGAAAATATAAAACTTCTTTTAGTAAATCAATTACAAAAGATTTAAAAGCTTGAATTATAACGTTTTGTGTCATCAATTAAATTATACCATAATTGACTAAAAATTACCCGCCTACCGGCAGGCAGGTAAATCAAAAACCCTGCTGATAATCAGACAGGATTTTTATCAAAATATAATTACTTTAACCCTCTTCTATACAAGAAGAGCTACAAGCTGTACAAGTGCTATTGCACCAACCATCATTTATTTTACAGGTTGAACCATCTTCTACATAGTCACCTCCATAATAGCCAGCAGGATTATCGCAAACCTGTGTTTGATTGCTATCACAAACTTCACCCAAACTTTCTTCTACAACTCCATTGCCGCAACCTACTGAAAAAGCTGCTCTAGAAATAATTTTAATGAGATCACTACCATAAGAATCACAAGCTCCAATAGCTATCTTACCTTGATCTTCTTCTCTGGTCATATAATAGCCAGTATCAGCCACACTACTCTTGCCAGGATCTATTGGCATAGTATCAATATAAGCCAAAAAATCTGCATCATCTATTACCAAACAATCATTGGTATCACCATCACAAATCAAAGAATCTGCTGAATCACAGATCACATACTTTTCATCTACTGCTATGACTGCATCAGAAAAATCAGAAGGAATCTGATCATTGTCCAAGCTATAAAGCTCTATAGCTTGAGTTAATAATTCTACATCAGTCCAACGACGAGCATCACGGGACTCTCCAATCCTTTTTAAGGGATTGATATAAGAAATAGTTATGGCTAACAAAATACCAATACCAACAATAATGACCATGAGCTCTATCATAGAAAAACCAGATCTCTTATTTTTAAAATTAGACATATTTATTCAAAATTTATGGTCCTCCAATACAAGCAACGTCACACTCAGTACAATCAGGACTACAGACATCATTAGGTGATTTACAATCAGTATTACTTACATAGTCACCAAAACCCCAGCCCTCCTGACTAGGATCACTGCATAGTGATGTAAAAGTACTATCACAAACTTCACCTAGACTTTCTTCCAAGACTCCATTGCCGCAACCTACTGAAAAAGCAGCTCGAGCTATAACTTCAATAGCAGTAGATCCATAAGGATCACAAGCTCCAATAGCTATCTTACCCTGATTTTCTTTTCTTAATACATAATAACCAGTATCAGATGTGTCTGTCTTATCTGGATCAACTGGCAAGTCATCAATATAAGCCAAAAAATCTGTATCGTCTATTACCAAACAATCATTGGTATCACCATCACAAGTCAAAGAATCTGCTGAATCACAGATTACATGTTTTTCGTCTACCGCTATAATAGGAGTAGAAAAATCATCCGGTATCTGACTATTATCTATAGCATAGAGCTCTAGAGCTTGAGCTATTTCTTCAACATCTGACCAACGAACAGAATCATTAGATTCTCCGACACGTTTTAGTGGATTGACATATGAAACAGTCACAGCCAATACAACACCAACTGCACCAATAATAACCATTAATTCTATTATAGAAAATCCTAAAATTTTCTTTTTTTTGCTTTTCATAATATTATTGTTTATTATATTATCTCTACTTACCTAACTTACCAATTATTCTTAAGGCCTTTTCTATTTTATCAAGCTTTTCTAATTTGGGTTTAGATGCTTCATCAAAAGTCTGCTGCATCTGTTTTGCTTTTGAATCAAGATTTTCTACATTTCTACAAGCAGTATCTACTGCTTTTTTGCAGAGCTCATATTTTTCTTCGATTATATTTTGCCATCCATCTATAGTTTTACTGTTTATAATGGCATCTTTTTTATCTTTTGCCTTTTTCATATAATTATTCTAAATATTGCTTTTTTAGCTTATCTTTAAACTACCCAAGCAAAGAAAAAAGTGTATATAGCCATAAATAATCCAATAAAAGCTAATACTAAACCAAATATTAGACTATCGTTTCAATAGCTATAAACCAAATACACAAGATCTATTGTCCTAAATATATTTATTAATAAACCCTTAGGTCACACATTATCTATTCTTGTTCCAGCTAGGTGTTGCACCTGACAAGGCAATCATCATTATAATATAGAAGAAGACAACATTAGAGAATTCCATGAAGTCTATTATCCATACATCCATTATTACCCATAAAAACATAATGGCGTAAATGGCACTAAAGGTCTTTTGTGCGTTGTTAAACTCAACTTTCATAATATTTCAAGTTAATAATTATTTATAATTTACCTGCTTTAATAGCTTTTCTTATGTCCTGCATTAATTGTAGATAAAATTCAAGATTATGTACAGTAGCGAGTCGCAAACCCAATATTTCATCAGTTTTGAACAAATGATGTAAATAAGCTTTGCTATAATTTTTCAAAGTAGTTTTGTTAACCAAAGTCTTGTCGTTTTTAAATTTGCCGTTTCTAATATTGATAGTTTCAAAAAATTTGCCAGATAAAGATTGTTTGGTTCTAATAAACAACCTACCGTGACGAGCTTCGCGAGTGGGTATAACACAGTCAAACATATCTACGCCTTTTTTTACTGCTTCTATAATATTATCAGGATATCCTACTCCCATCAAATAACGTGGTTTGTCAGCTGGTAAGGCTGGTACAGTATAATCCAAAACTTTATACATAATTTTAGTAGGCTCGCCTACTGCCAAGCCGCCGATGGCATAACCATCAAAAGGCATAGCAGTAATTTCTTTGGCAGATCTTAGTCTAAGATCTTTGAAATCCCCACCTTGAATAATGCCAAATAATAATTGCTTTTTAATTTTGAGTTTATTTTTATGATCTAAAGCAAGCTTTGCCCAACGAGTCGTACGTTCTAATGCTTGTGTAGCGGCTTGTTTTGTGGTTGGCAAGCCAACACACTCGTCCAAAACCATCATAATATCTGAGCCTATAGCTGCTTGAATGTCTATTACTTTTTTGGGATTCAAAATATGTTTGGAACCATCTAGGTGCGACTTGAATTCTATATTGTCGCCTTTGATTTTTCTCAAATTTGATAAAGAAAATACTTGATAACCACCTGAATCTGTCAAAATCGGCAAATCACAGTCCATAAAATTATGCAGGCCTTTAAATTTCTTGAAAGTCTCTACTCCAGGACGCAAATAATTATGATAAGTATTTGATAATATTATTTGTGCTCCTAGATCTTTCACATCTTGGACTGTCAAAGTCTTTATAGCTGCTTTGGTAGCAATGGGCATAAAAAAAGGAGTATCAATACTACCATGAGTAGTTTTTAATACCCCTAATCTTGCTTGAGATTTTTTTGATTGTTTATTTAATTTAAACATTATTCTTTTTAACCCCTCCTGACCTCCCCTTGTCAGGGGAGGAACTAATTAACTAACATATTCTATATCCATCAAGTCCCCCTGACAAGGGGGATTTAGGGGGTTTATTCAACTATACCAATCGGCTCGCTACTATCAGCATAGACATCAGAAGTTTTGAGCATCTTGGATCTAATAATAACTTGCTCTATACCCTCAGCTGTCAAAGTAGTAGGATTCATCAAGACCATAGCACTACCTACATTGTCTTCAGTAGGGATGACTTCAATAATAAATGAAGCAGTCATTGGTAAAAGTAAATTGTCCAGATCATCTATCTGCCAAGTCAAATTTCTAGTATCATCATCAAAAATAATTTCACCTTCTTGTATATCTGTTTCTGATAAAAATTTGACCTCTGGTGGAAAAGTAGTCACAACTGTAGCTGAATCAAAATTACCAGTGGCTTCTGGTATAGACCATATCACTAAATATTGAGTACTCTCTCCCATCTGTGGTGGCAGCAAACCAGAGCCAACACGTCGTCCACCCAAATCCCAATAAATACCATTATTAAAGACAACTGCTTCACCAACAGTGACCAACAAAGGAGTAGTCACTTGTTCCCAATCTGCCAAGCCATCAACATTTATTTTGATAATATTTTCAATCATGCGTTCTGGGACTGGCTGATCTATGATATCTATTTGCCAAGTAAAAATTCGGCTATCACCAGGTGGCCAAATATCTAATTCTTCATCTTCAGCACTGGTCCAGATAATATTTGATTCTTGTACTATACCAACAGTATCCAAACCTTCCCAATCTAATACTTGACTATCAAGTAAGGCAGTAACAACAACACCATTAAATTCTGTCTCACTTAGGTTGGTGACTTCCAATTGATAACGCAAAATGTCACCCCAATTGACTGTTGGATTGTTGTATTCGTTATTGATAGAAAAATCTATATCAAATTTTGGATTTACTACTTGAATATCTTGTGTCACTTGTGACAGACGACGGAAAGTACCATCAATCATATTACCAACTTCTACAATCAAAGATTGTTGACTCTTGCTATCAACCGGAAAAACACCATACAAAACCATATTAGCTTCAATGGCTGCTGGCAAAGAAAATTTCCAATAATCATCCTCTGGAATAAAGATAGATTCTTCTTCTACTACTTCTTCGTCTACAAAATCTTCAAGATCTTCTTCCTCCTCTTCATTTGAACTTAGTTCATCTAACAAAACAAAATCTTCTGGATAAATAATATCTAGATACAAATCTTCTAAATCTCTATTTGTTAAATTTTTAAAACTAATATTAATAGTCTGTTCAGTGGCTACCAAGGTCTTGTCTACAGCATCTATACTCAACTCTATTTTGCTATCAGATATTTTTGTATCTATAATTTCTTTGACAGAAAAATCAGAATGAAAGTTTACTGGCTGATATTCTAGAGTAAAGATAGCAGATAACTCATCATCTTTTTGGCCAACTAATTGTCCTTTTATTTCTAGTGAATTGGATTGTTTGGTTGGCAAATCATCAAGATACCATGTAGTAGCATTTTGATCACTAGGTTCTATATTTGCTTCATCAAAATAAAATCCATTTGGCCAACGCACAGAAAGCTTTATATTTTCTAGAGTTACTATATCTAAATTTTCATATTCTATTTCATAAACTACCTGATCACCAGAAATTATTTTTTTGGGACCATCTACACGGACAGTGATACTCTCGTCAGTATTGGTAGTTCCGTTTTTATTCCAATAGATGAGGCCAGCTAGAGCAACTACAAATATTAAAAATAAAAAGAATAAACAACCACCGCCTTTTTTGGAAGCTTTTTCCATAGTACGGTATTCTTTTGGTACTTCACGCTTACGACGACGGACTACCGGGGCTTCATAAGATTTTTTGCGTACTGGAGCTCGACGTGCTGCGTCTAAATTTCTTTTTACTACTTTAGCCATATGCCAATAATTTTAATGCTTGTGAAGGCCGATCATAAATTGCCTGATAATAAATTTGAGAAATTTTCAGCCATTCTTTATTTAAACGCTGATTGATAGACAAATCAACAAAATCAGTCCAATCAGCTTTGATTATAAATTGTAAAAAATCATATAGTTCTGAACTGACATTTTGTCCACGATTGCCAGGCGATATATACATTATACCCTGATCAAACTTTGGATGCCAGCCAGACAAACTAAGATATTTCCACAAAAATATCCTTACCAACAATAATTTTTGTTCATCCGAAACTTGAGCATCGTCAAGATAAGATAAAATATTTTCAAATAAGGTAAATTCTTCTTGTTTATTACTCTGGATACCTTCGTTTAGAAATAACTCAGCCAATGACGAAGCCAGAGATAAATTTCGTAAATTATTTCGTATCTGGGCAAAATCTTTGATCACACTCACTCCTGCTAGATGATCCATGCGGCCACGACCAATCATTACCCGTACTTTTGCAAATGGCAAAAGGTGTCCAGCCAATTTACTCTTTGATTTAGCGGCTGACTTTAAGACAGCGTTGATCACTCCTTCGTGAGGAGTAAATAGATCATATATTCGATCAGCGCCGTGCCAAGGACGAGATCTCAACACAAATGCATCTGTCTTAAAAGCCATGACTAAATTTTTAATCCCAAAATAATTTTAGCTTTATTAATAACTACTTCTTTACTTTTTTGAGGACTAGTCTCTACTGCTTCTAGACTACCAGCTGAAGTACCAGCTATAATATCTGTTTTGAATTTTTCAATGATAGTTTGTAAATATTCAGAATCTGTTTGATAGGTTTCTGTAGCTTTGTCGCCAGGTTGCAAGCCAGCTTCTTTGCGCAGACTATTTATAAAACGAATTACTTCTCTGACCACTCCCTTGTCTTTGAGATCATCAGTCAAGTTTGTATCCAAAGACACTGCTGGAGTATTTTCATCACTTTCCCAAGCAGATTTTTCACTCACTTCATCAACTGATTTGACCTTCTCTACATTGAGCTCATCTTGCAAAATATCTAAATAAGCTTGATCTAATTTTGTCTTGACTTCTAGAGTAGCCAATGGCTGTCTGACTTTGAGGCCAGCCTTGGCACGCAAAGCATGGACTCTTTCGGCAATTTGTTTGATAGTATCCATTTGTTTTAAAACATCTTGATCTATCATTTTCTTATCAAACTCAGGCCAGGTTTCAAGATGTACAGATTCTTCTTGATTGGCAAAAGCCTGGTAAACCATCTCAGCAGTCATTGGTGTAAATGGTGCTATAATTTTTGATAATTGTTTGAGTACAAATCCTAAAGTAAGTACAGCTTGTTCTTTGTCTGTTTTGTCATTACCTTTGAATCTATCACGACTACGACGTACATACCAAGTAGATAGAGCATCTACAAAATCAAAAATAGGACGACTAGCTTTTACTAGATTATATTTTTCCATAGCCTCAGTCACTTCTTTCAATAAACTATAATATTTACTAACAATCCATTTATCTAAGTCGTTATTTAATTTTGGTAATTCTTCTCCATCAATTTTGCTAGGACAAAACATCTGATAAAAATTAAAAATATTTTGCAGTAAGCCAGTAAAACGACGATAAACTATTTGCAAATCTTTTTCAATAAAAGACATATTTTCAGACAACATAACCGGTGAAGACAAAAGATACATTCGCAAAGCATCAGCTCCATATTTTTCCATAACATCAGTAGGATCTGGATAATTTTGTAACTTCTTAGCCATCTTTTTACCGTCTTCAGCTACGACAATACCATTGACAATCACATTTTCAAAAGCTGGACTATCTTTGATAGCTGCAGATATGACATGTAAATAATAAAACCAAGCTCGAGTTTGATCAGCTCCTTCAGCAATAAATTTGGCAGGAAACTTTTGATCAAACTCTGATCTATGTTCAAAAGGATAATGAAATTGAGCATAAGGCATAGAGCCAGATTCAAACCAACAGTCCAAAACATCTGGAATACGTTTCATAGTACCGCTACACTTGCAAGCGAAAGTGACTTTATCAACTACGTGTTTGTGCAAATCTTTGACTGTCTGACCAGAAATATTTTCAAGTTCTGCAATAGAACCAAAAACTTGCCTATCCTCACACTTGTCACATTCCCAAATCGGTATCACAGAAGCCCAATAACGTTGACGAGATATAGACCAATCACGAGCTCCTTCAAGCCAATTGCCAAAACGACCATCTTTGATGTGCCCTGGGGACCAATTGATTTTTTTAGCATGCTGAAGAGCTTTATCTTTGATTTTTGTGACTGCTACAAACCAAGAAGAGGTTGCATAATTCAACAATGGTGTATCACAACGCCAACAATGCGGATAACTATGTTCGTATTGTTCTTTTGATAATAGTAAATTTTGTTTTGCTAAATACTGAATAATCTTGACGTCTGTTGCTTGGACATCATCTTTTGGTTTGACATGAAGTCCAGCAAATTCTCCTGCCTCTGGCTTTATAAAACCATCCATACCTAGGTGCTGGACAAAGGGCAGATTCTTGACTTTACCCAAAACCATATCATCCTCACCAAAAGCTGGAGCAATATGTACCACACCAGTACCCTCTTCAGTAGAAACAAAATCAGCGTCATATATCTGCCAGCCATTATTTTTATTTTCCAACTTATCATCACTAGCATAATAATCAAATAAAGGCTTGTATTTTTTAGCAAGTAAATCTTTGCCTTTGAGCTCTTCTATAATAGGGAATTTACTCAAATCTTTTTCATATTGAGGAAGTAATTCACGAGCAATAATATATTTTTCTTTGCCTGCATCTAGCTTTACATAATCAATTTTTTTGCCAATTGCCAAAGCAACATTGCCAATCAAAGTCCAAGGCGTAGTAGTCCAAGCCAAAACAAAAGTATTTGCTTCATCGACTAGCTCAAACTTGGCAGTCAGTGACAAATCTTTGATATCTTTGTAACCCTCTGTTACTTCAGATTGAGAAAGAGTGGTCTCACAACGCGGACAAATATGCATAGAGCGATAATCTTTGTAAATCAAATCACGATCCCACATCTCTTTGAAGACCCACCAGATAGTTTCCATGTATTGTGGATCCATAGTCTTGTAAGGATTGTCCATATCAGCCCAACGACCCAAACGATGAATAATATCTTTCCAAACATCAGAATATTCCAATACTTTGGAGCGACACATGTCATTGAATTTATCAACACCTAACTTGTCTATTTGCTGCTTGGTTTCATAACCCAATTCTTTTTCTACAATATTTTCAATAGGTAAACCATGACAATCCCAACCCCAACGACGCTCGACTTTGTAACCTTGCATACTAAAGTAGCGAGGTACAACATCTTTCATAATACTAGCCACCAAATGTCCATAATGAGGACTGCCAGTAGCAAAAGGCGGGCCATCATAAAACAGATAATCACCTTGTGGAGCATCCTTGTCTATTGATTTCTGAAAAATCTTATTTTTGTCCCAAAAATCCAATATTTCCTTTTCTTGATTCTTAAAATCGGCCATTTTTCTTTACTTAAAGATAAAGCTTTTGTAAATCCTATTCTATCCCAAAAATAGGGCTTTGTCTAGAAAAACAAAGAATAGAGATATTGCCACCAAGACTGCTTTTTTTTGGTTTTTAATCTGCCTCGATACACTCTAGTTTGTTGAGAAGACTTGATAGGTGTAGTGTTTAATTTTTTTCTTGGCATATTTTTCTTTAAAAAATTATTATAGCCCTTTTATTCCACAAGCATGGAAAGAAATAAAAGGGCTATAGCAAGTTTTTAATCTCTTCTATAGTTAATCTTTTCTTATTTTGTAAATAATTTATTTTATTTAATATTTTGATAGCTTTATTTTTATCATAAAGACGATAACCGCCTTGAGAGCGATTATCTTCAGGAAGTAAACCTTCTCTAGTATAAAAATTGATCGTAGAAGGTAAAACAGAAAACAGCTTGGCTAGCTGACCAATCTTTATCAATTTTGTGTCTGTCCCCTGTTTTGGCATGTATATATATTATAAACCATAAAGTAAAAAGTGTAAAGTAATTATAATTACTTTATGGTAAGGATTAACCCCTCCTAACCTCCCCTTGTCAGGGGAGGAATTATTTAAACAAAAAAGTCCCCCTGACAAGGGGGATTTAGGGGGTTAAATAAAAGAAAGGACTCTACCGAAGTAGAGTCCTGTGGGTAAAAGTTGTAAGCATTGATTGAGAGTCTGTCTAGACCAAGATCCGGGTGATAGAGAGACGTCTCTGGCGGTGAATTGCTTACATCTTTGAAGAACGATGATATGTATATATTAACAGCTAATAAAAATATTGTCAAACAAATCTGTGGATAAATAAAAAACTGGCGTGCATAGTGTACACGCCAGTTGAAATACTATTCCACTACTTCCATGATCGGGCAGACCTGATGCTTGAGGGCCTTGAGGCCATCCCATAGCAGACAGAGGAACTCGCCGATGTTACGGAAGAGGTTACCAAACCGGCCAGGCCAAACAGTACCCAGCCACCAGCGGCCAAACCAGCCCTTGTGCTTGCGCACTTTCTTGGGCTTGGACGGTTTTTCCGGATGACGCTCGATTTCTCCCCGCTCGATCCTGACTTCCTTCTTCCAGTGTCGCCAAAGGAAAAAGGTGGCACCGATGTAGTAAGCAACGAAGAAAATGCCATAGCCAAGCATGAACTTCTTGGCCAACACCGGATCAAAGGTCTGGTTAGAGATATAGTGTCCTCCGCCAAAACCTCCCAGCAGAGCAAAGATGCCGAGCCAGATGAGAGGCTGCATCCAGAACAAGGTATGGACAAGTCCTTGATCAGTGTCGTGGTTGAAGTCGTAGCGATCCAGCGGCCGACGATACTCACTACTAGGCACATAGTGGTAGCTATGCACTTGAGTGTTGAAGGTAAAGACCTTTTTAATCAACTCCCACAGTAAGTAACATGCCACCATGATCACAACGGCCGCCACTAGGATACCCAAAAGAATGCCTGTCAGAATGACCAAGACAATTGCTGTTTCAGACATACCTCCCCAGAAACTGAGAGCTACCAGAGGCAGCCAAATCAGCAGAGCAGCCAGCGGTGCGTACTTGGTGATATGACTGACCACCCGACGATAAAGCACGTCGTAAATAAACCAAGCCACCAAGAAGTAGATGGCATACAGCAGCGGCAGTAGGAAAAATCCCAACCAGATGCTGCGCTGGGTAAAGGCACAGAGCGAGAAACGCTCGGGCAAGTCCTTGTTCCAGAAACGATTCTGATAGGTCCACTTCCAGAAACGATAAGGCCAGCCAGATCGTTTGACAGTCGGGTTCTTAACAAACATGACTCGCCTCCTCCGGACGGTTGTACCAGATCAGTCCCAGGATCAAGAAATACATAGCTCCTAGCATGACCACTCCCATCCAGGCATAGCGATTGTAAAAGTAGTAATTGTAGATCGGGCTATCAGGCAACTTGTTGAAACGAGTACGCAGAGCTGCGACTTCATCCTGACGAGCCAGGACTTCTTCGCTGTTGGCTGCAGCAGAATCCGGATAAGCTTCAGCCCAAGTATGGACTTCAGCCTGCAGATCAACCACTGTCTGATAGCATTCGTCCATGCTACCAAAATGGGCTAGGTAAGGACTGACTGGACCGGTAGTCAGATCACGCTCTTCCATGGCAGACACTGAATTCTGCAGCAGATTATCCATCCTAACAAAGTCATTAGGCGAATCAGCTAGCAGGCCAACATCCCAAGCCATGTCATCACCATCAAAGACAAACCAAGTTTGCCAGAGGAAAAATCCTCCGGGAAGCAAGATAGCCGCCAAAGCAATGGCAACCAAAATCCCTCCCAATTTCTTTTTTCGGGTCACGACGTTCCTCCTAAAGCATGAGTGACAGATTTAGTGGATTTAGTTTATTTCGAAGTCAACGAACTTTCAAACAATGAAAAAGTATAGCATATATAAACTATTTTGTCAATAGAACAAAAAATACCCTTATAAAATAAGGGTATTTCTTTAAATATAAGCTATTTTATTGAGTAACAGTATCTCCAGCTTCTATCAATCTCTGAATTTCTAACAAAATCTCAGAATCTTCACCAATAGTCTCTATACCTACGACTCGATCACGATTGATCTGCAATAGACCAGTTGGCTTGTGAAGCTCATCTCCTCTCTTGACCAAAACTGGAACATTGACCACCTGATCTTCAGATTCTTCATCTTGAGCTGGAATAATTCGTTGCTCAGTTTGAATATAATAGACATCATCAAGATAAATATTTAAAGCATCTTCTTTGGCTACTTTAGCATAATAAACTTGTCCATTGTCCAAAGCAATTGCTTTTAAGTTTGCATCTTTAACAAAATTACTATCTGGTTGTTTGATAAACCACAAAGCACCAACCAAAATAATAATCAAGATAAGTAAAGTTAGTATCATCCAACCCTTACTAGATTTATTATCTTTAGGGCGTTGAGAAACAAAACTCTCAAACTCTGTCAATTCCTCTGGTGCACTAGCTTTTGGCGCAGCAGGACGACGAGCAGCTGTTCTTTTTGTTGGGGGCATATTGATTTAAGTTAATTATTTATCATCATTATATTAACAAAAAACCGCTTATTAGTAAAGTCTCGACAAATCCCCAGGTGTGTATTATGATTATGACTGTTTAGATAATTAACAATAAATATATGAAAAGCGATTTCTATTTATTTTTCTTTTACAAACTAAAAGGCCTAGGTTTAAATAAAATCTATGAGCTTATCCAAAAGTTTGGTAGTGCTCAAAATCTCTATCAAGCTACTCTAGATAATAAAGCTGGTCAGATTATTCAAAAACATAAAAATAACAAAAGCTGGCTGGCTAAAATCAGACAAGAATTTGATAATCTATCAGATCAATATATTACTATAGAAGATCCTGATTATCCTCTTCTACTCAAAAACATTTATGACCCACCTTTATTTTTATTTTATAAAGGTAATAAAAATTTACTGACTAGTAAATATATTTTGACTATTGTCGGCTCCAGACAAACAACTAGTTATCATCGTCAAGCTACTAACAAAATAATCGGCCATCTACAACATAGTTCACTTGTCATAGCTAGCGGCTTGGCCGTCGGTATAGATACGCTCGGCCACAATCTAGCTCTTGAGAATAATTTGCCAACTATTGCAGTCTTGGGATCTAGTCTAGACAAATCATCACTCTACCCACAATGTAATATAAATCTAGCCGAACAAATTATAAATAATAATGGCTTGCTTATTTCTGAATACCCAAGTAACACCAAAACTCTCTTACACCATTTTCCCAAACGTAATCGTATCTTGGCAGGTATTGCCAAAGCAGTGATTGTCATCTCTGGTGCCAAAAAATCTGGTACTCTGATCACAGCTCAAGTGGCTCTAGATGAAGGCCGAGAAGTATTGGCTTTGCCAGGTAATATCAATCAAACCCTGAATCAAGGTCCAAACAAATTAATAAATAATGGCGCGGAAATATTATTAGATGCTAATAATATTTTGAAAATCTATAATATTGATAGTAAAATAAATAATAGTAAAAATATAAATTTTAATAATAAAACTACAGCCAAAATTTATAAAATATTGCAAATAGAGCCCCAGACTATCGAAAAATTAGTTTTTGGACTAAACTTAAGTCAAGATATTATAAATATATCTATCTCAGAACTAGAGCTACAAGGCCTAGTCAATATAAATCAACTCAATCAAATAGAAATAATCTAAGATGAATAATTTATATAAAACTTATAAAGATAATATAGATTTTCTAGAATCTCTGATAAACCAACCCAATAAAAAATTTTTGTTAAATATAAACGACAGAAAGATTTTTGTAATCCGTCTCAAAAAGTTTTTAAGCTTGGTCGGCAATCCTCAAAACAAACTAAAGTTTGTCCATATAGCTGGCACTAGTGGTAAGGGTAGTACAGTCAGTATTTTACAAGAATTGATGACCTCAGCTGGTCATAAAACAGGCTGCTATACTTCACCATATTCTACAACAGCTGCTGAAAAAATTAAAATAAATAATAAACTAATTTCAGCTACTGACTTGAATAACATTTTACATAATATTATTAAGCCAGCTCTAGACAAATATATTATAAAATTTCCCACTGAACCAATTTCTTATTTTGAAACTTGGTTGGCTTTGGCTCTGGTATATTTTGCGGATCAAAAATGTGACTGGGTAGTTTTGGAAGCAGGCTTGGGTGGTACTCATGATGCTAGTAATGTCATCCCTGCTCCAGCAGTATCTGCTATTACCAATATTGGTCTTGATCATACAGAAATCTTGGGCAATACCAAAGAAGCTATTGCTCGCGACAAAGCTGGTATTATCAAAAAATCAAGTAAATTTTTGACCACAGAAAAAAATACTAAACTAACAAAAATATTTCAAAAAATTTGTAAAACAAAAAAAGCCAAATTTATTGATCTAAAAAATCTAGTATCTAATTATGAAATAAATAATTATTTTGATACACCACGACAAAAACAAAATTTAAATCTAGCTTTGAATATTTTAGATATTCTAAATATTAAAACAAATAATACTCAAGAAATTATAAGTAATTTTAAACTGCCTTGCCGGCAAGAAATAATTCAAAACAATCCCCTAGTAATACTAGATGGAGCCCATAATGCTGATAAAATCAAAAATCTAGTAGAATTTATTTACAAACAAAGCTATAATAAACTATATTTGATATTGGGATTTGCTGAAGATAAAAATACTAAACAGGCTTTGCAAAAAATATTGCCATTGGCTGATAATCTATATCTTACTAGATTTTTGGTGCCAATGCGCAAGGCAGCAAATTTACGAGATTTGTATAATCAAAGCAAAAAAATTAAAAAAATAAATATCAAAATATTTCATGATCCATATCAAGCTCTAAAGACTGCGTTATCAAAAGCAAATAAGCAAGATTTAATATTAATAGCTGGTAGTTTTTATCTAGCTGGCGAATTGCGTAAACATTGGATCTCTGAAGAAAAAATCATAAAAAACCGCAGCTCGTGGCTTACTTAGCCCTTGCCAAAATAATAAGTTTATTGTATAGTCCAAACTATGTCTAAATTAGTTATAGTGGAATCTCCCACTAAAGCCAAAACAATCAAAGGATTTTTGGGCAAAGATTATGTCATAGAATCCTCTTATGGTCATGTCCGAGACTTACCAAAAAGTAAGCTTGGTGTTGATATTGATGATAATTTTGAACCTACTTATGATGTACCTACCAAAGCAGCCAAACAAGTAAGTAAGCTCAAAAAGTTAGCCAAAAAAGCTGATATGATCTACTACGCAACTGATGAAGATCGTGAAGGAGAAGCTATCAGCTGGCATTTACAGCAACTCTTACATATCAATGATGATAAAGAAAAGCGTATAGTTTTTCATGAAATTACCAAAAAAGCTATTGAAGCTGCTTTGGAAAATCCTCGCAAACTAGACAAAAATTTGATTGATGCCCAACAAGCTCGTCGTATTTTGGATAGACTTGTAGGCTACAAACTATCTCCTCTATTATGGAAAAAGATTGCCAAAGGTCTATCAGCTGGTCGTGTCCAATCTGTAGCTGTCCGTCTGATAGTCGAAAGAGAAGAAGAACGTCGCAAATTTAAACCTCAAGAATATTGGACTGTCGAAGGTGAAGCTGCTAAAGCTAACACTCCAAACTTTAAGATTGCTTTACACAAAGAAAATAACAAGCCGCTAGGCAAGTTTGATATTGATAAGAAAAAAGCAAACCTTGCTCTCAAAGAAATCAAAGAAGCTGAACTAATAGTCGCTGAAGTAAAAGCCAAGGAAAACAAAAAAGCTCCTTTGGCTCCTTTTACAACTTCTACTTTACAGCAGGATGCCCATAGACGCTTTGGTTATTCAGCCAAACAAATTATGATGCTAGCCCAACAACTTTATGAAGGTGTGGAATTGGGTAAAAAAGGCACTCATGGTTTGATCACTTATATGAGAACAGATTCTTTTAATCTATCTGATGATTTTAAAAACGAAACTGAAACTTATATTACTAGCAAATTAGGTAAAGAATATATTGTAGCCGGCGGACGTCATTTTAAGAAAAAATCAAAACTAACTCAAGAAGCTCATGAGGCTATCCGTCCGACTGATGTCACTAATGACCCTGAATTTGTCAAAGAATTTTTAGATGCTAAACAATTCAAAATATACTCTTTGATCTGGCAGCGAGCTGTAGCTTCACAAATGACTGAAGCTATCACAGAAACAACTTCTGTGGCTATCGAAGCCAAAGAAACCAACTGGATGCTAAAAGCTGTCGGTACTGTCACCAAGTTTGCTGGCTGGAAAGCTATCTATCATAGCAATGGTGATGAAAATGAATTGCCAGCAGTCACTACTGGCGACAAACTAGATCTCAAAAAGCTAGAAGCTCTAGAACATTTTACTGTACCACCAGCTAGATATTCTGAAGCAGGCTTAGTCAAGGCTATGGAAGAACTTGGCATTGGTCGCCCCTCTACTTATGCTCCAACTATCAATACTATTATCACTAGAAAATATGTAGACAAAGAAGAAAAACGTCTAGCACCAACTGAAATGGGTGAAATAGTAAATAAAGTGTTGGTAGAACATTTTGAAGATATTGTCAGTTATGACTTTACTGCTCAGATGGAAGACGATCTTGATGAAATAGCAACTGGTAAAAAAGAATGGCAACCTATTATCTCAGAATTTTATAAACCATTTGAAAAAAATCTTATGCAAAAAGAAAAAGAACTAGACAAAAAAGAATTGACCGAAGAAAAAACAGACGAAGTTTGTGACAAGTGTGGCAAACCTATGGTCATCAAACTAGGACGCTTTGGAAAATTTTTGGCCTGCTCAAATTATCCTGACTGTAAAAATACCAAACAACTAGACAGTGATGGAAAAATAGAAGAGCCAGAAACTACTGATGAAAAATGTCCTGAGTGTGGCAAAGATATGGCTTTTAAGCATGGACGCTTTGGAAAATTTTTAGCTTGTACAGATTATCCTACCTGTAAGACTACTAAAGCAGTCAATCAAGGCACAGGTGTAAAATGCAATAAATGTGGCAAAGGCGAAATTGTCATGAAAAAAAGTAAACGTGGCAAAACATTTTATGCCTGCGATCAGTATCCAGATTGTAAACATGCTCTGTGGTCAAAACCAACTGGTGAAACTTGCCCTGAGTGTAGTGAACTAATCATCCAAGCTGGTAAAGACAAAGTAAAATGCTCTGAATGTAAATATACTAAATAAATATTATAAATCCCCCTAACGGGGGATTTTATTTTTACCCCCTCTCTGTCTCCCCCTAAATTAGGGGGAGATGTCCGAAGAACAGTGGGGGTATTGCTATTTTGAATATTAAATACTAAGATAATAATATCACCTAAAAATAAAATGACTACTTTTGAAGACCTAAAAAGAATACTAGAACTCAACTATAGTGATAACAATATCAATGTTGTTATCAAGGCTTTTCATTTTGCTACTGAAGCTCATCGTGGTCAAAAAAGACGAACTGGTGAAGATTATATTTATCATGCCATAGCTACTGCTTATAATCTGGCTGAAATGAAAATGGACATCCCGACTATCGCAGCTGGCCTCCTGCATGATGTACCAGAAGATACTGATTTTACTTTTGATGATATCAAAAAAAACTTTGGCAATGAAATTCATAATTTAGTAAAAGGTGTAACTAAACTTGGTAGTCTCAAATATAGAGGTCTGGAAAGATACGCAGAAAACCTACGAAAAATGTTTTTGGCTATGTCAAAAGATTTACGAGTGATCATCATTAAACTAGCTGACCGTCTCCACAACATGGAAACACTCCAAGGTGTCCGTCCTGAAAAAAGACTACGTATTGCTCAGGAAACTTTAGATATTTTTGCCCCAATTGCCAATCGTCTTGGTATCTTTATTATCAAAACAAAACTAGAAGATCTTGCTTTTCCCTATGTCTATCCTGAAGAATATAAATGGGTAACTAATCTAATCAAAAACAGACTTAAAGAAGAAAAGAAATATATTGAAAAAATAAGAAAAATTACTGAACGCGATTTCAAAAAAAATAATATTCAGATATTATCTATGAATGGTCGTGTCAAAAGTATTTATAGTCTTTATAAAAAACTATTACGCAAAGGCAGAGATCTAAATAAAATTTATGACCTGATTGCTGCTCGCATTATTGTTGATGATATTCCTCATTGCTATTCTGTCCTAGGCATTATTCACAAACGTTGGCCACCACTCAAAGGTAGAGTCAAAGATTATATTGCTCAACCAAAACCAAACGGCTATCAATCCTTACATACTTCTGTTTTTACAGAATTTGGTAAAGTAGCTGAATTTCAAATCAGAAGTCGCGCTATGGATGAAGCAGCTGAGTTTGGTGTAGCGGCTCATAGTCGCTACAAAGAAATTGGCATCTTGGGTAAAAGAAAAAATCCACCCAAGTGGCTCAAAGAATTGATTGAAATGCAAAAAACTATTACTGATAATACTGAATTTATCAAGCATATCAAAAACGACTTATTTCTCAATCAGATTTTTGTTTTTACCCCTAAAGGCGATGTGATTGAACTACCAGAAAATGCCACTCCTCTAGATTTTGCTTATAGTATTCATTCTGATGTAGGCACTCAGTGCATTGGCGCTAAAGTCAACGACAATATGGCTTCTTTGGACACTGTCCTCAAGTCAGGCGATGTCATAGAAATCATGCGAGATAAAAACCGCAAGTTACCAAATGCCGATTGGCTCAATATAGTAGTCACGCAAGGAGCTAAAGCAAAAATAAAATCCAAATTAAAAAACTCATAACCCCCTATAAATCCCCCTTAACAGGGGGACTTTTTTATTTCTTAAAAATAAACTCCTCCCCTGTCAAGGGGAGGCTGGGAGGGGTTAAGAGTTTTTTTATTTTATAAATTTATCTAAAATATTTTTAAGTTCACCGTGTGAATAAAAATTAACTCGAATAAATCCTTTTTCACCACGCTTTTGGATAGAAGTCTTGGAACCCAAAGATTTGCTAAGTTTATCCTCCCAAGAAGTCAAAATAGGATCATTGGATTTTTGAGCTCTGACTTTTTCAGCTGTCTTGGTTGTCATCTTCTGTAGCTTGGTGACGTCTATTTTTTCTTTGAGAATTTTTTTGTATATTTTTATTTGTTCTGTTTTATTAGGATAAGTCAGAATTAATTTGGCATGACTAAGAGTAATTTTCTTTTCAGTCAAAGCTTCTTTGATAATAATCGGTAAAGATAATAACCTGACATAATTGGCAATAGTCGAAACTCCTTTACTGACATGCCGAGCAATATCTTCATAAGTAAGTCCAAACTCTTCCATTAGACGCTTATAACTAGCACCTTCTTCTAAAGGATCAAGATCATGACGTTGGATATTTTCAATAATAGACATTTCAAATTTGTCTCTATCACTTGCTTCTCTGACAATAACTGGTACTTCCTTCATCTTGAGAAGCTCAGCTGCTTTGAGACGACGTTCACCAGCTATGAGTTGAAACTTGTTGCCTTCTTGGGTGACTACCATTGGCTGGATAATGCCGTGTTTTTTGATAGAATCAGCTAGCTCTTGTAATTTGTCACGATCAAAACGAGTCCTTGGTTGCCAAGGATTGGCTGTAATTTTATCTAGAGGTACATATTGGATTTTTTTGCTATCAAAATCAGGACTATCAATATCGATATCTTCTGGGTCCAATTTTTTGTTGGGAATAAGAGAGCTTAATCCTTTTCCTAAAGCTGGCATAAATTTTTTGTTTTTTATCTAAGTTAAAATTATTTCTTGAGCTAGACGACGATAGGCATTGGCTCCAGATGAAGCCGGGTCATAATCTTTGACCGGCTTACCGTGAGATGGAGCTTCGGCTATACGTACATTACGAGGAATAACAGAACGGAAAATCTTATCAGGAAAATGCTGATACAATTCATTGAAAACTGCTTGAGACAATTTGTTGCGACCATCATACATGGTCATGACTGCACCTAATATTTTGAGTTCTGGCTGTAAATGATCTTTGATCAAACCAATTGTATTTATAAGTTGAGACAAACCTTCCAAAGCATAATATTCACATTGGACTGGGATCAATACTTCACGAGCTGCCACTAGACCATTGATAGTAAGTAGACCTAGAGAAGGTGGATTGTCTATTAAAACAAAATCATAAAGATCCATCACATGTTTTAGATTTTCATCCAGCTTGTATTCACGATTTTCATGCTCGACTAGCTCCACACTAGCTCCAGCTAGATCAGGAGTAGATGGTAAAATATGAAAATTTGGTTTATAAGCTTTAATAGCTTCAGTAATTTTTGTATTAGGATCTGTCAGTACTTCATAAAGGCCTTTGTTTAGATTTTTGTAATCAATACCTAAGCCCGAAGAAGCATTGCCCTGTGGGTCAATATCCAAAATCAAGACCCTTTTACCAAAATCAGCTAGCCAAGCAGCTAGGTTGATAGTGGTGGTAGTCTTACCAACTCCTCCTTTTTGATTTACAACAGCAATGACTCTAGCCATAATTATTATATCATTCTTTTTTTGAATAAGTAAAATGTCCAGCAATCCATCCTAAAAAATATCCCAAGACTCCGCCGGCTATTAAAAATTTTATCTCCCATTCAGGCCAATAAAAATAATTGTAAATACCAACTCCAATCATGACAATAGCCATACCCCTTAGACGATAAGATAGTGTCCATGTTGCTAACTTACCATCACTAGTTACTGTGGCATTTAGTGGTCTTACAGGAGGTTTTTTTGGTATTTTATACATATATTATTTTAGTTGTTGTTGTAAATCACGAATTGTATTTTGAAACTCTTCTAGATTGGCTTCTTTGACTGCTTTATCAGAAGGTAAATCAACAGTCAATGGATTTATTTTGGTACCGAACTTGACCATTTCAAAATGAAGATGCGGACCAGTTGATAAACCAGTTGATCCAACTGCTCCAATAATATCACCTTGCTGTACTCTCTGACCAGGACTGACATAAATCTTGGACATATGAGCATAGTTGGTAGAAAAAGTACTATTGTGTCTCATTTTGACCATATTACCATATCCCTGACTATTCCAGCCAGCAAAAGTAATAGTACCATCACCAACAGCTCTGATAGGGCTACCAGATTTTGCTGAATAATCAATAGCTCTATGACCAGTGCTAATATTAAAAGCAGAAATATAACGCCTGCCAGTTGTAAAACCAGAACTAATATATTTGTAAGAAACCGGATTTTTCAAAAATATCTTTTGAACCGAAGTTCCATCAGCATGGTAATAACCATCTATTTCAAAACCATCTTCGTCTAGACCTTCGTTGAAATAATAACCCTCTATCTCCTGACCGTTGTTGACAAAACGGGCAGCTATAATCTGGCCTGGCATAATATACTCGCCGTCACGATATCTTTCTTCAAAAATAAACTTGTAAGTATCACCTTGGCGAATGCCCATACCAAAATCAATAGTCCAAGCAAAGATCTCAGCCAAATCAATAATAGCTCTGATATCTATATTTTGTTCTAGAGCTGATTCATACAAAGAAGAATCAATACTACCTGCTACTGTCTTTATTTTTACTTTATAAGGAATGTCTTGGCGTTCAGCTTGCCATTCCCCTAAATCATTTTTAGTAATAAACAATTCTTCTTCACTGTTTATTTGATAAATAATTTGTTTTAGCTCGTCAGTATGTGGATCAAAATAAAATTTCATCGGCTTACCTACCTTGATAGTCGCCAAATCATAGACCTCTTCAGTAATATCTAACAACTCATGCATCAAAGTGCCGCTCAAGCCAGCCTCTTCTGCAATAACAGAAAAAGTCATACCAGATTCAATAGTGATGACTACTTCTCTGTCTTGAGGCTCCTGTGGTATTACTTCCTGAGGTTCAGGATTATCTTTGGCTTCAGATAAAACAAATCGGCTAGACAGAGCTACGGCTACTATTAAAATTATTGCAATAATAAAATATTTTTTCTTTATCATTTGATTTCAATTCCTACTGGGGCATGATCTGAGCCCATTACTTTATCTAATATAAATGCTTTATTTAACTTGGCTTTTATTTTAGCAGATACACAGAAATAATCTATGCGCCAACCTACATTATTGGCTCGAGCATTGGCCCGATAAGACCACCAAGAATACTGGATTTTTTGAGGATGAAGTTCTCTAAAAGTATCTACAAAATTATTATTTAAAAATTTATTCATCCAAGCTCTCTCTTCTTTAGTAAAACCGGGATTACCAATATTTTGTTTGGGTCGAGCTAGATCTATCTCTTGATGAGCTACGTTGTAGTCACCAGTGATTATTAAAGGCTTGGTTTTTTCTAATTTTTTTAAATAAGCTAATAATTTGTTATTAAATTTTATTTTAAAATCTAAACGAGATAATTCATGATTGGCATTGGGAAAATAAATATTTACTAAATAATATTTGCCAATATCTAAAGCTTGAATCCTGCCTTCATTGTCCCATTTGAGCTTAGGCAAAGCTTTGGCTTTGAGACCATCACGCACTAAAGTAGCTGTACCACTATAGCCAGGCCGCTGAGCTGAATTCCAAAATTCTTGATAACCTGGCCAATCAAATTGCTCTTCGTGACGAGCTTTGTCTGAAATCTTGATTTCTTGCACACATAAAATATCAGGCTTTTGTTTTTTTAAAAAATCTAAAAAGCCTTTGCGTATAACGGCTCTGATACCGTTTACATTCCAAGATAATATATTTAAGCTCGACATTATTTGTTGACGTAAAGTGTTTGGGTTGGATAAGCAAATTCAATCTTGTTGTCAGCAAACTTTTGGAATATTTCTAGATTTACTTTGTGCCGTGTATCCATATAAGTCATATAGTCTGCAGAAGAAATATAATAGACAATTTCAAAATTGAGACTAGAGTCTGCATAAGTTCTAAAATGACAACGATCAAATTCAGCCAAGTCTGCCTGTTTTATAATATTTTTTATAATTTCAGGAATTTTTTCCAATTTATCTTGAGCTGTGTCATAAGTCACTCCTAGACTAAAAACAACACGTCGTTTTTCCATGACACCAAAATTTTGTACACGAGCAGAAGTCAATTCTTGATTACCAATAACTAATTCTTCACCTTGCAAAGTTTGAATACGAGTAGTCTTGAGGCCAATCCTCTCTACCGTACCTCCATCAGTACCAACCATGATAAAATCTCCAACTTTGAATGGCTTGTCCATATAAATAGAAAAAGAAGAAAATAAATCAGACAAAACATTTTGCAAAGCCAGAGCAATGGCAATACCACCAATACCAAGACCTGCAATCAAAGAAGTGACATCTACTCCTAGATTAGACAAAATCAATATCAGACCAAAGACCCATAAAATAATCCTAACAATAAGCTGTAATGTTTTGATAACTGATTGATTGTGTTCTTTGTGATCTTCACTACCTTTAGCTAAAGATTTGCCTATAAAATAGGCAATCAATTTTTCAAAAGCTCGGATAATTTCATAAACTAAAGCTATAACAAATAAGACAAACAAAACTTTAGTGGCAATATCTGGTAAGAGCAAAGTTTTGACTGCAAAATATACAGCTACAAAAAAATAAAAAGGCGGTTTGATACTTTTGAAAATATCTATCAAAGTATCATCAAGATCCGTCTTTGTTTTCATGGCTATTTTCTTGAGATGAGCCAAAATAATGACTTGAAAAATCTTGAGTATAACAATCAAGCCTATAAATATAGCTAGAGCCAATATATAATCATAGACTGTATTTGAGCCCCAAGCTATGTCTTTGAAACGCTCTAAAAAATCCATAAATTTATCAAAAAATAGTTAATTACTTCGTACTTATAATAGCAAAAAAGCCCTAAAAAAACAACCATTTAAAAGTAAAAAACCCCATACCTGAGTTGGTATGGGGGTTACTCTAGAAGCTGTAGGTCAGCTCACCCGTGAAGAAGTTGTTTCGCTCGTCGTAGTAGAACTTGACGAAACTGTCTTTGGCGTACTCGGCTGTGAAGCCGACTAGCCAGTCATCTTCTTCCAGTTCGTTCCAGTCGTACTGGACGTAAAGACGCCAATATTCCCCCAGCTGAAAGTAATTCTGAGCGAACACGTTGGTCGGGTTTTCGGAAATCCGGCCGTCGTAATTGGTCACACCCACAAAGGGGTTGACCCACTCGTTGAACGAATGTTCGATGACCGCACCGTAGCCGATCTTGTTCTCCCAATAGGCCGTCAGAGGACCCACCGTAGCCGAAGCCACGTACTTTTCCTCACCGTAGTGAGTGAAGCGGAAAACATAATCTTCCTCGGTGGTGTACCACAAGCTCAAACCAGTGGTATAGACACTGAGTCCGCCACCCTGAGCATCGGGCCAGCGAGGTAGACGCAGACCCGAGGGTCCGGAGTAAGCGTACATGGCGGCCGACAGAATCGTACCACCCTGAGCCGAGAAACCGTTGTCGAATTCCTTTTCAACATATGCATACTTCAGGCCACCGCCGGTGATATCGTACTCGAAACGAACCAGATAGCCCTCGATGAAATCACCATGGGGTCTAGCCTTGAAACCGAAACGTACCCAGTCCCAGGAATAGAGCGAATCGGCCTTGGACGGTCCATTGAGAGAACCGAAGCCGTAGAGGTCAAACTCGCCAGAGAACATAGGAATGGCGTTGAGCTTCTCGGCCGAAGCAGTCGAGAAGACGAACAGTATAGCGATCAGAGCGAACAGAATCATGGAATGCTTACGCATTTTTTCTCCTTCGAATGGGGAATTGTCTTGGGTTTAAGGAACCGTTTGTGTAATACTACTTAAATCTACTAACTCAATAAAGTTAATAGACTTGAGTAGAAGCCCCTCTGAAATACAGAGAGGCAAGAGAGACTAGCGCATGTTAACACGACCATGGTGGTCAAAGCAAGTGCACATGCCATCCTGGTCAACATGTTGACCGCAGCGCGAACAGCGATTGCCGTTTAGATGAGGGATTTCCTGACTACAGAACTGGCCCATACTGGGCTGACGACGAGGTTTTACAGGCAGTACCTGCGGAGTGGAAATAGGGGTGGAAACGGGAAAATCGCCCAAACCAACGCCATTTTTGTCCATTTTCTCTCTCCCTTTTGATAATGAAATGAAACATCAACGAATATAACAGTATATCATATTTTTGACTTTTTGTCAATATAGTGTATAATGCCTTAATATTGACTAAAATTAATTTATATTGTAAAATAACGCTTGTTTACAAGCCGAAGTGGTGGAATTGGTAGACACGCTGGATTCAAAATCCAGTGGGCGCAAGCCCGTGGAGGTTCAAGTCCTCTCTTCGGTACCACGTACAATTACTTCGTAATTACGTGGCGCGCCAAAAAGACTCATGTGTGTTATTTGTCTGTGGGCGGGCCACGTGGCTGTGAAACAGCTTTACGTGGGCCGTTGGCGCAGTTGGCTAGCGCGCCTCCATGGCATGGAGGAGGTCGCGGGTTCAAATCCCGCACGGTCCACCACGTAAAACGTGGCAAGCCATGTGCTTGCTAAAACACTATTTATAATCTATACTAGACATTGTATTTACAACGCGGGGTACCCGCCCGGCACGCCTATGGCGTAGCCATGGCGGACGGGGAGCAGAAAAAAATAATCATTACGTTATAATAAAGAAAAGCGATGTTTTATACTTATGTATTAAAGAGCACAATAGACAATAAGTTATATATTGGCTATACAAGTAATATAGTTAAACGGATAAATGAGCATAATGACGGTAAAGTAAATTCTACTGCAACTAGAAAACCAATGAAGTTAATATATTACGAGGCATGTTTAAATAGAAATAAAGCAATAAAAAGAGAAAAATATTTTAAAACAGGATACGGTAGAAGATTTTTAAAAACCAGAACATAATTTTTCAACGACGCGGGGTAGAGCAGTTGGCAGCTCGCCAGGCCCATAACCTGGAGGTCGCCGGTTCGAGTCCGGCCCCCGCTACCAAGCTTTTATACAAAACTTTAATATATGTCCAGGCAGGGTAGCTCAGTTGGTTAGAGCGTAGGACTCATAAGCCTGAGGTCGCGGGTTCAATTCCCGCCCCTGCTACCATTCCGAGGTAGCTCAGTGGTAGAGCAGTTGGCTGTTAACCAATTGGTCGTGGGTTCGAGTCCCTCCCTCGGAGCCAAATCGTATGTTCGGCGTTTGTTGTCTCGGCGCAAAGCGCCTCGGCACGCGCCCTGCGGGCGCTAAGGTCTGATTTTAAAAGGATTTGCCACGCTCCGCGTGGCTCAAAAACCAATTCCCGTTCCCGCAAAATTCGGTTCGAGCCAATCTTTTTTAGAAAATCTTTTTTCTCAAAAAGATTTTCCTGCAAAGCGATAATTTCGGCTTGTTTACTGTCTAAAATGAATTTTTTAGCAGGTTCGAGCCAATGATTACCGTTTTGCTCAAAATCCTTCAATTTTTCAGAAATCTCAATCTTTCGGTTGAGGATTTTTTGTTTTTTGGCGGTGTATTCTTCTTTGTTAATTGTGCCGTCCAAATGAGCGTCAAGCAAAGTGTCCAATTTATCCTCAAGACGTTTTATTTGAGATTTTAGATTTTGAGCAAAAACGGCTCCGTCTTTGGCTTCTTGTTCTTTGTCTTTTTCCAGCTCCGCAATCATTTTGTCAGCCCAAGACGGAGGCAAAGAAACTTTTTGAATTTGCTTGTTTATCTGATC